>NZ_JADPJQ010000103.1:0-729 GCF_023073515.1 Bradyrhizobium sp. 17
GTCATCAATCGACGTGCGGTATCGCTTTGAGAGGCAATTGCCTCAATCTCGCGGTTGACCTCGGCAATCCGCAGCTCCAGCTGCCGCAGCTCGTCAAATGTAGATGCAAGAATGCGACGCATCGCCGAGGTTAGATCATTCGACTGATCGGCCAAAACCCTCGGCAGATCAGCCTTGAACTTGCCGGCGCCCTGGTGAATAGCGATCCCATATTCCAGGCAAAAAGCGCGCATCTGATTGATGAGGCACGTCCGTTGCGACATCATCCGATCGCGAACACGATGCAGCGCTTGCAGGTCAATGTGCTCAGGCGACCTTAGCTCGACGAAGCGCATCGTTGGTCTCGTCACGGCTTCGGCGATCGCCGCGGCATCGATGATGTCATTTTTGTTGGACTTCACATATGGCTTCACGAATTGAGCTGGGATAATGCGAACGGTGTGCCCCATGGCGGCGATCTTGCGGGCCAACCATTGTGAGCCGGAGCAGGCCTCCATCCCCACCAAAGCCGGTCCTGCACGTTCGAAGAACTGCAAGAGCGTATCGCGCCGAAAGGTCGCCTTCTGGATCGGCATTCCGGCGGCGTCGAGCCCAACGACGTGGAAAAGGTTCTTGCCAATGTCGATCCCAAACACCGTTGCCGGCCTGGGCTTGTTCCGTGTCCTCATTGCTTCCTCCTTTCAAAAGCCAACTCAGTCTGACTGAGAGGACGGGGCGGGTCATCCCATT
>NZ_JADPJQ010000065.1:0-303034 GCF_023073515.1 Bradyrhizobium sp. 17
GCCATTGGCCGAAAGGCGGGCAATCTCGCATCGATCGTCAAGGGAGAGCTGTTTGTAAGTCCGCCCCATGGCAACACCTCCAGATGGAAGTGTTGCACTTCGTTTGTGAACTCAGGGGACCCATTATCACCGAATGTTCTTTGGCGAAGATTGGCCATGGCCAGTCTTCGCCGAATTGCGTTTTGTGGCTATGGGTCCTGGCTTTCGCCAAGACGACGACGCTGAAGCCAGGCGTACCCTCTCCCATCTTGTCTTCGCCCGCGGATGACGCCACACTCCGCGGCATAAGAACAAGACGTCACGGGAGAGACATGTCCACCACACAGCCATTGGCTGACCTCGCCGACATGGTGCGCGAGCGCGCCAAGAGCCGCGGCAATGCCATCGCCTTCGAGTTCGAAGGTCGTGTCACCAGCTTCGCCGAGTTCGACATCAAGACGAATCGCGTCGCCAATGCGCTGATCGCGATGGGTGTGAACAAGGGCGAGCGCATCGCCTATCTCGGCAAGAACAGCGACAACTATTTCGAGCTGCTGATGGGTGCCATGAAGGCCGGCGTGGTGATGGCGCCGGTGAACTGGCGGCTCGCGGGCCCCGAGGTCGCCTTCATCGTGAGCGACTGCAAAGCGCCGGTGCTGTTCGTGGGACCTGAGTTCATCACCCAGGTCCGCCAGATCAAGGACCAGTTGCCGGGCGTGCGCAGCGTCATCACCACCGAAGGCGGCGCGCCGGAATGGCAGGATTTTACAGCTTGGCGCGATGCACAGAGTGGCGACGATCCCAAGGTGCCGATCGACACTAAGGACATCGCGATCCAGCTCTATACCTCGGGTACGACAGGCAAGCCGAAGGGCGCGATGCTGTCGCATGCGAACTTCCTCAACCTGGTGCAAACAGGCAATGCCGAGGACAAGCCGGAGTGGAACCGATGGTCGACCGACGACGTGTCGCTGGTCGCGATGCCGATCTTCCATATCGGCGGCTCCGGCTGGGGCGTGATGGGGCTCTACCACGGCGCCCGCGGCGTGATCGCGCGCGAGTTCGATCCGACCAAGGTGCTGGATTTCTTCGAGCAGTCCGGCATCACAAAGCTGTTCATGGTGCCGGCGGCGATGCAGTTCGTGGTGCGGCAGCCGCGCGCGAAGACAATCGATTTCTCCCGGTTGAAATACATGCTGTACGGCGCCTCGCCGATACCGGCGGCGCTGCTGAAAGAATGCATCGAGATCTTCAAATGCGGGTTCGTGCAAATGTACGGCATGACCGAGACCACCGGCACCATCGTCGCGCTGCCGCCGGAGGATCATATCGAGGGCTTGGAGCGGATGCGCTCGGCCGGCAAGGCGCTGCCGGGCGTCGAGATCGCGATCCTAGACGTTGACGGCAAGCCGCTGCCGCCGCGCGAGGTCGGCGAGATCGCGACGCGCTCGGGCTCCAACATGGCCGGCTACTGGAACCTGCCGGAAGCGACCGCCGCGACGCTGCGCGGCGACGGCTGGCTGCGCACGGGTGATGCCGGCTACATGGACGAAGACGGTTATCTCTACATCCACGACCGCATCAAGGACATGATCATCTCCGGGGGCGAAAACATCTACCCGGCCGAGGTCGAGAGCGCGCTGTGCGATCATCCCGACGTCGCGGAAGCTGCCGTGATCGGTATCCCCGACGACAAATGGGGCGAGGCGGTGAAGGCCGTGGTGGTGATGAAGCCCGGCAAGCAGGCGACCGCCACCGACATCATCAACTTCACGCGCGAGCGCATCGCCGGCTTCAAGACGCCGAAGAGCGTGGAGTTTTTGCCGGCGCTGCCGCGCAATCCCTCAGGCAAGATTTTGCGACGGCAGTTGCGGGAGCCGTATTGGGCGGGGAAGGATAGAAGGGTGAATTAGCACCACTCCAGCCACATCGTCGTCCCGGCGAAGGCCGGGACCCATAGCCACAGGATTGGGTTTTGCGAAAACTCGGAGTTGCCGTCTGGCGCAACGACTTCTCCGTGGGGTAATGGGTCCCGGCCTTCGCCGGGACGACTCCGGGGAGAGACTGCGCGCAACAATCCCTCAATGCTTCCCCGGCCCCATATAGCCGAACAAAAATCCCGCTACCTTGCGGATCTGGATCTCCTCGCTGCCCTCGGTGATGCGATAGCGGCGGTGATGGCGGTAAATGTGCTCGAACGGCTTGTGGCGTGAATAGCCCATGCCGCCGTGAACCTGCATGGCGCGGTCGGCAGACTCGCAACACAGGCGGTTTGCCCAGTAGTTGCACATCGAGACGCGGTCGGAGAGCGTCCGCTCGATCTGCTCCTCGGTGAGCTTGTCCATTTCCCAGGCGGTCTTGCGGATCAACAGGCGCAGCATCTCGGCCTGCGTCGCAAGCTCGACCAGCGGGAATTGGATCGCCTGGTTCTCGGCCAGCGCCTTGCCGAACGGTTTTCGCTCGCGCGCATACTTCACGCTCTCGTTGATGCAGTAGACCGCTGCCCCCAACGAACTCGCTGCCTGCCGGATGCGGTTTTGATGGACAAAACATTGCGCCAGCGACAGGCCGCGACCGTCCTCGCCGAACAGCGCATCCTCCGGCACGAACACGTCCGTAAAGCTGACGCGGGGATGATCGGTCGGCATGTTGAAGGTCCACATATACTCTTCGATCTTCACGCCATGGCTCGTGGCCGGCACCAGGAAGCAGGTGATGCCGCGGGCATCGCCGTCATTGCCTGACGTGCGCGCGAACAGCGCGCAATGCGTGGCGACGTGCATGCCGGTCGTCCACATCTTCTCGCCGTTGATGATCCAGCCCTTGACGTTGTCACGGGTCGCGGGCACCGCGCGCGCTTCCATATGGGTGGCGTCGGAGCCGTGATTTGGCTCGGTCAGGCCGAAGGTGATGCGGTACTTGCCCTTGATCGAGCCGTCGATCATCGCCTTCTGGTCGTCGCGTCCGTAGCGATCGAGCATGGTGGCGACGGGGAAGTTGCCGACGATGGAATGCTCGTTCTGGAGGTCGTTGTGCAGGCCGAGCCCCTTGGCGGCAAAGTGCTCGCGGATGACCGCCATCCAGAGGTTGGAGCCATTCTTGCCGCCATATTGCTTCGGCACCGCAAAACGCAAATGACCGGCGGCGTCTGCGAGATCCTTGGCCTTGCGCAGCAGCGCCTCCCATTCGTGGCGCGGCAGGCCGCCATTCTCGAAATCGGTGCGCGCCCATTCGCGGCGGTGATCGAAGAAGCGGATGTTATCGTCGGCCGCCTCCAGCGGCTTGATCTCTTGTTCGATGAAAAGGTCGAGCTTTGCGAGATAGGCGACGAGATCGGCAGGCAGCGAGAAATCCACGGCTCTCTCCCGGATGATTTTTTCGTTTTGCGTTAAGGCGCTGGGCGCAGCTTTGCTTCGCACGATTAAGGTGAGAAGAGCGCCGCCAAGTCAAGCAATGGGAGGCGTGTGAGATGCGCAAGGCGCATTGCGCAATTCGATGGTGCTCCAGCGCGGAGGCGCGGTAGTATTCCGGCAATATTCCTTCACGAGAAACTGCGGGAGCGCGCGATGGAGCTGAAATTTTCCAAGGTGGAACGCAAGGGGCCGATCACGATCGTCACGCTGTCGCGGCCCGAGGTCTACAACGCGCTGCACACCGACGCGCATTTCGAGCTCAACAAGGTGTTTGACGATTTCTCCGCCGATCCCGAGCAGTGGATCGCGATCGTCACCGGTAGCAGCGACAAGGCGTTCTGCGCCGGCAACGATCTGAAATGGCAGGCCGCCGGCGGCAAGCGGGGCTGGGACAAGGGCGGCTTCGCCGGCCTCACCGCGCGCTTCGACTGCGACAAGCCGATCATCGCCGCGGTCAATGGCGTGGCGATGGGCGGCGGTTTCGAGATTGCGCTGGCCTGCGACCTGATCATCGCCTCGGAGAACGCGACCTTCGCCTTGCCCGAGCCGCGCGTCGGGCTGGCCGCACTCGCCGGAGGCCTGCACCGGCTGCCGCGCCAGATCGGGCTGAAGCGCGCCATGGGCATGATCCTCACCGCGCGTCATGTCAGCGCCAAGGAGGGTCTCGAACTCGGATTCGTCAACGAGGTGGTGCCGCAGGGCGAAGCGCTCACGGCCGCGCTGCGCTGGGCCGAGATGATCACCAAGAATTCTCCGATGTCGATCCGCGCGTCAAAGCAGGCGATCCAGAAGGGCCTCGGCGTGTCGCTGGAGGAGGCGATCGAGGAGCAGCGGGAATATCCGGCCGTGAAGGCGATGGTTGCGTCCCAGGACTACATCGAGGGTCCGAAGGCGTTTGCGGAGAAGCGGCCGCCGAAATGGGTGGGGAAGTGAAGGGTCGCTCGGCTCATCACCGCCGTCATGCCCCGGCTGGACCGGGGCATCCAGTACGCCGCGGCTTCTCGGCTCAATCAATGCCGCCTCTGGAATACTGGATCGCCCGCCTTCGCGGGCGATGACAGCAGAGAGTGTAGTACCGCCTACCCGCTTCGCGAGAGTTCGCGTTTGTACGACGCGTAATTCGGCTGGTCCACCGCAAGCTTGTCCATGGTCGTTTGCCACAGATGCTCGGCAAGGCCGGGCGTCGCTAGATCGACCTCGCCCTTGGCGATGCGCTCGGCCAGCGTGCGGTTGAGATCGGTCACCGAGCCGTCCATGCCGAGCAGAGCACGCAGCCGCTCCGCCTCAGCGGCGTCGCTCCCTTCCTCCAGCGTCAATTGCCGCGTCACGAGGTCGAGGATGTTGATGGCGACGCGCAGCTTGAAGGCCTGGTGGCCGGAGATCAGCGGCGCGATGTCGTTGCGGAGGAAATCGGCGACTGACTTCGTCAGCTCGATCGGGGTCGGCTCGTCCTGCATGGTCAACTCCCCCGCGGCGCCAGCAGCCGCAACAGATCGATCTCGGTCTCGGAAGCGCGGCGGCCGATCATGGCGCGTTCCATCGAATGGTCCGGGCCCTCGCGAAAACGCTGCATCATGCCGCCGCACATGATGCCCCAGCGCAGCGTGCCCATCACTTCCCAGAATTTGACACGCGATGGATCGACCTTGCGCCCAGCCGCCTCATAGCCGGCAAACAGCTCCTGACGCGAGCCAAAGCCGCCGACCGGCTTGTCGATCTCGCCAAAGCGCCAGGAGTTGACGCAGACCCAGCCGAGATCCTCCATGGGATCGCCGAGATGGGCGAGCTCCCAGTCCAGCACCGCGCGCACGCCGTCGGCGCCAACGATGAGATTGCCGTTGCGGAAATCGCCATGCACCAGCGTCGTCTCGGCCGAAGGGCCCGGATCGTGGTCGCGGAGCCAGCGCAGCGCCAGCTCGAAGACGGGTTTGGGCCAGTCCAGGCTGCGATAATCGCGTTCGAACTCAGAGATCTCCTCCGTCGCGGACCGGCTGCGCAGCTCGGGCAATTTGTCCAGCGGCAGCCTGTGCAGCTTCGCGAGCACGCCGCCGATTTGCCGCGCGAGACGCGGCCGCGCCGCCGCGAACTCATCGTCGCGCAGAATCTTGCGCGCGATGGTCTCGCCCTCGACCCGCTGCATGATGAAGCCGGTGCCGAGATCGTCGTCCGGCGTCAGCACATGCATCACGCGTGGCGACGGTACGCCTGCCTCATAGGCAAGCTGCATCAGCTGCGCTTCCGCGCCGAGACCTGCCGCGCGCGTCGGCGCTGCGCCATAGCCTTTCGGCGAGCGGCGCAGGATTGCCCCGATCACGCCATCGGGATGCGCGATGTCGAAGCGCCAGGTCTCCTGGCTGGCGCCGCCGGACAGCTTGGCCGCGCCGGTCACGCCAGTCGCCCCCTCGCACCAGCGCGCAACGCCGCGGGAAAGCTCCGCCTCGATCATTTGCCCTTGAACTGCGCCGGACGCTTCTCCAGGAAGGCACCAACACCTTCGCGGAAATCATCCGTGTCGCCAGCACGGAGCTGGCACTGGAATTCGAGATTGAGCTGATCCTCGAAGGAATTCTCCGGGCTGTCCCAATAGAGCTTGCGGATTAGCGACAGCGCGATCGTCGGGCCGCTGGCGAGGTCGCGCGCAAGCCTCATCGCCTCCTCCATCAGCACGCCGTCATCATAGACGCGGTTGACGAGACCCCATTCCAGCGCCTTCTCGGCCGGGAGCCGCTCGCCCATCAGCGACAATTCGATCGAACGTGCCTTGCCGATCAGCCGCGGCAAGAGCCAAGTCGAGCCGCAATCCGGCACCAGACCGATGCGGCGGAACGCTTGCAGGAAATAGGACGAGCGCGCGCACAGGATCATGTCGCCGAGCAGCGCGAAGCTCATGCCGGCGCCGGCCGCCGGGCCGTTGACCGCGGTCACGATCGGGCAATGCAGATTGCGGATGCGGCGCAGGAAGGGATGGAAGCCGGTCTCGAGCGTCAGGCCGGCCTTGGTCTTCTTCGACTGGCTGTTGCGGCCCTGCAGATTTGCGCCGGTGCAGAACGCCCGCCCCGCGCCCGTCAGCACCACGCAGCGCACCTCGTCCTTCTTCTCCTCGATCGTGTCGAGCGCTTCTGAAAGACCGCCCAGCATGTCCACGGAGACCGCGTTCATCACCTCCTGATGGTCGAGCTTGAGGATCGCGACCGAACCATCGAGATCGAGCGTGACGTGTTTGAACTGCATGGTTTCCTCGTGAGTTGCGGCCTGTGCCAGTTTCGCAGACCGGAATTGATTTTGCCGGGGCGCATATTTGATTTTTGGCGCGGTCTTGTCCATGGTGATCGGAGCATAGCAAGCAATCTTGCGCGCAGCGGCTGATGCGCACGAAGCAAAAACAGGAAACGCGCCATGAACCTTTTCGACCTTTCGGGACGCGTCGCCGTGATCACCGGCGGCAATGGCGGTATCGGGCTGGGCATCGCGCAGGCGCTCGCCGGCCAGGGCTGCAACGTCTCGATCTGGGGCCGGAATGCTGACAAGAACAAGGCCGCTGCCGCGAGCCTGGCCGGGCTATCAGGCAAGGTCGACACGCGGGTCTGCGACGTCACCGACCCGACCTCGGTCAACGCCGCGATGAAGGCCACGCTCGACACATTCGGCCGGGTCGACGGCTGCTTCGCCAATGCCGGCATCGGCGGCGGCGGCCGGCGCTCCTTTATCGAACGCACCGAGGAAGAATGGCGCACGATGTTTGCGACCAATCTCGACGGCGTGTTCCACGCGTTCCAGGCTGCCGCAAAACACATGACCGCGCGCGCCGAGGCCGGCGATCGCTTCGGCCGGCTGGTGGCGACTTCGAGCCTCGCCTCGATCTTCGGCACCGCGCGCAACGAGCACTATGCCGCGACCAAGGCCGCGATCAACGCGCTGGTGCGTGCGCTCGGCGTCGAGCTGGCGCGTCACGGCGTCACCGCGAACGCGATCCTGCCGGGCTGGATCAAGAGCGACATGACCTCGGGCCTGATGGCCAACGAGAAATTCGTCGCCAACGTGATGCCGCGAATTCCGGTGCGGCGCTTCGGAGAGGCCAGCGATTTCGGCGGTATCGCGGTGTATCTGATGAGCAAGGCGTCGTCGTATCACACGGCGGATACGTTCGTGATCGACGGCGGTTATACGGCGTTCTGATTCTCGTAGCCCGGATGGAGCGCAGCGCAATCCGGGACCGCCAAAAGCAAACAAGACCCGGATTACGCTTCGCTCCATCCGGGCTACAAATCATAATGAGGGGAACGGACACATGTTTTCACACGTCATGATCGGCACCAACGACCTTGACAAGGCCAAGGCGTTCTACGACAGCCTGCTCGGAACGCTCGAGGTGCGGCCGGCGCGGGTCGACGGCCATCGCATCTTCTACATTACCAAGACCGGCGTGTTCTCGGTGACGAAGCCGATCAACGGCGAAGCGGCGACGCCTGCGAATGGCGGCACCATCGGCTTTGCCGCCAACTCGCCGGAACAGGTCAATGCATGGCATACGGCCGGCATCGCCGCCGGCGGCGTTCCTTGCGAAGATCCTCCTGGTATCCGTCAAGGCCCGGGCGTCAACCTCTATATTGCCTATTTGCGTGACCTCGACGGCAACAAGATCTGCGCGATGCACCGGATGGCAAGCTAGGCCGGCCGCAAGCACCGCTGTCATGCCCCGGCTTGACCGGGGGCATCCAGTACGCCGCAGCTTCTCGATAGATCACATACGCCTCGGAGTACTGGATCGCCCGATCAAGTCGGGCGATGACAGCGAGAATGCCGCCCATTCAAACAACATTTCAAACGTCCGCGATATTCCATCGCATGGCATGGCTCGCGTTGGAAAAAATGCGCGCTCGCACTTTGGCGACGCTGCGACTATTCTCCGGCGCAACGCGATCTCAGCGACCCCGGGAGGAACAATGACAAAACACACCTATATTCCCCGCACCACCAACTACACCCTCAATCCCGGCGACGAGCTCAACGACCTCAGGATGTCGGACCAGGTCCGGCCGCTCTACGATCACGTCAGGAAGTTCATCCGCGACACCGTCGAGCCGATGTCGATCGAATTCGCCAAGGCCGGCGAAGGCAAAGAGGATCGCTGGAGCTTCACGCCGAAGCAGCTCGAGGTGCTGGAGAAGGCCAAGAACAAGGCCAAGCAGGAAGGCCTCTGGAACTTCTTCCTGCCCGACGACGAGACCGGCCAGGGCCTGAAGAATCTCGACTACGCCTATATCGCATCCGAGCTCGGCAAGAGCCCACTGGCATCGGAGAGCATGAACTGCTCGGCGCCTGATACCGGCAACATGGAGGTGCTGGAGCGCGTCGGCACCAAGGAGCAGAAGGAGAAGTGGCTGAAGCCGCTGATGAACGGCGAGATCCGCTCCGCCTATGTCATGACCGAGCCGAACGTCGCCTCCTCCGATGCCAAGAACATCTCGACGAGCGCAAAGCTCGTTGGCGACGAATGGGTCATCAACGGCGAGAAGTATTACATCTCCGGTGTAGGCGATCCCCGCTGCAAGATCCTCATCGTGATGGTGAAGACCAACCCGGATGCGGCGCCGAGCAAGCAGCAGTCGCAGATTCTGGTGCCGCGCGACACGCCCGGCGTCGAGGTGCTCGGTCCCATGTACGTGTTCGGCCAGGACCACGCGCCGCGCGGCCACATGCACATGCGCTTCAACAACGTGCGCGTGCCCAAGGAGAACATTCTGCTCGGCGAAGGCCGCGGCTTCGAGATCTCGCAGCTTCGGCTAGGCCCGGGCCGCATCCATCACTGCATGCGCACTATCGGCAAGGCCGAGAAGGCGCTCGATTTGATGGTGCAGCGTGGCCTCACCCGTGAAGCCTTCGGCAAGAAGATCGCCCATCTCGGCGGCAACATGCAGATCATCGCGCAGGCGCGCTGCGAGATCGAGGCGATGCGGCTGATGGTGCTGAAGGCCGCCAAGGCCATGGACGTGCTCGGCAACAAGGAGGCCCGCGTCTGGGTCTCCATGGTCAAGGCCATGGTGCCGGAGCGAGCCTGCAAGATCATCGACCAGTCGATCCAGATGCACGGCGCCACGGGCATCTCGCACTGGACCCCGCTCGCGGAGATGTATCAGGACGTGCGCCATCTCCGCTTCGCGGATGGTCCGGACGAGGTGCACTGGATGGTGGTGGGACGCCACGAGCTGAGCATGGCGTGAACAACTGCCTCTCTTCCCCTCTCCCCGCACGCGGGGAGAGGCGAAGGGGCTACGACGCGGCCACCTCGCCGATCTTGTCCTGCGTCTTGGTCTCGAAATCGCTAGCGTCATGCCGCTCGTGAAGCTGGCTGGCGGGATCTCCGGAGACACGGTTGACCATGCGGCCGCGCTTGACGGCCGGGCGCTTGGCGATCTGGTCGGTCCAGCGCTGCACGTGCTTGTAGTCCTGCACGGACAGGAATTCGCCGGCGCCGTAGACCAGCCCCTTGGCGAGCGCGCCGTACCAGGGCCACACCGCCATGTCGGCGATGGTGTATTCGCTGCCGGCGAGATATTCGTTGTCGGCGAGCCGGCGGTCGAGCACGTCGAGCTGGCGCTTGGTTTCCATCGCGAAACGGTCGATGGCATATTCGATCTTGGTCGGCGCGTAAGCGTAGAAATGGCCGAAGCCGCCGCCGAGATAGGGCGCGCTGCCCATCTGCCAGAACAGCCACGACATCGCTTCAGTGCGGCTCTTGATGTCCTTCGGCAGGAAGGCGCCGAACTTTTCGGCGAGGTAGAACAGGATAGAGCCGGACTCGAACACCCGGATCGGCTCCGGGCCGGAGCGGTCCATCAGCGCCGGGATCTTGGAATTCGGATTGATGTCGACAAAGCCGCTGCCGAACTGGTCGCCGTTACCGATTCTGATCAGCCAAGCGTCGTATTCCGCGCCCTTGTGGCCGAGCGCCAGAAGCTCCTCCAGCATCACGGTGACCTTGACGCCGTTCGGCGTCGCCAGCGAATAGAGCTGGAAGGGATGCTTGCCGACCGGCAGCTCCTTGTCATGGGTGGGACCGGCGATCGGGCGGTTGATGCTGGCGAACTGTCCGCCGTTCTCCTTGTTCCAGGTCCAGACCTTGGGCGGCACGTAGGCGGGGGTGTCGGTCATGCGAGGGCTCCGGCAAAAAGATGCGTCTGCATTAATTAGCCCGCGGACGGCGGATGGCAAGCCCTGCCGGCCCTGCGTCCGGCGCGGGCCTCGCGACCGCGTCATGCGTCCGACGTTGCCGAGGACGGCCATCACGAGAAGCCGCATCTGTCGAGCCGGGCGTACGGCTTCGCGCAACACGGCGTGTGCACGCAAGATGCGCCGCCAAATCCGGATTGGCATAGCGCAAGACGATGGTCTAGCGTCGATGAGCCTTCGCTCAAGATTGCGACAACAGCAACGCGAGGCCGCCGGGAGAGAACGATGAAATCGCCGATCTGCGACATGCTGGGCATCGATTTCCCGCTGCTCGCCTTCAGCCATTGCCGCGATGTCGTCGCGGCTGTCAGCCGCGCCGGTGGGTTTGGCGTGTTAGGTGCGACCGTGCACACGCCGGATACGCTCGAACGCGAGCTGAGATGGATCGACAAGCACGTTGACGGCAAGCCTTACGGCGTCGACGTGCTGATCCCCGAAAACATCTCGACTGCGGGCGAGAAGGACGTCACCTGGAAGAGCCTTGAGGCGCGCGTGCCACAGGAGCACCGCAACTACACGCGCAATCTCCTGAAGAAATACGACATCGAACTCACGACCACCGAGGTCGCCGACAACCAGCCGCAGCCGTTCGATGGCAGGACCGCGCTGGAGCTGCTGGAGGTCTCGTTCAACCACCCGATCCGCCTGATCGCCAATGCGCTCGGCGTGCCGCCGAAGGCCATGATCGAGATGGGCAGGAAGCACGGCGTGCCGGTCGCGGCCCTGGTCGGCGCCAAGGAGCACGCGCTGCGCCAGGTCGCGGCCGGCGTCGATATCCTCGTGGTCCAGGGCACCGAAGCTGGCGGCCATTGCGGCGAGGTCTCGACCATGGTGCTGGTGCCCGAGGTGATCAAGGCGATCAAGAATATCCGCGACGTGCCGGTGCTGGCGGCCGGCGGTATCATGACGGGACGACAGATGGCGGCCTGCATGGCGATGGGTGCCGCGGGCGCCTGGACCGGCTCGGTGTGGCTTGCGACCGTCGAGTCCGAGACCACGGAGATCTTTCGCGAGAAGATGATCGCGGCATCGTCGCGCGATGCGGTGCGCTCTAAGGGCCGCACTGGAAAGCCGGCACGGCAACTTCGTTCGGTCTGGACCGACGCCTGGGACCGCGCAGCCGAGAGCCCCGGCGCATTGCCGATGCCGCTGCAAAGTATCGTCAGCCGCGACGCCTTCAACTCGATCGACCGCGCCGCGGCGGGCGGCAACGCCAAGGCGCGCGATCTCGTGAGTTACTTCGTCGGCCAGGGCGTCGGGCTGATCGACAGCGTGAAGTCGGCCGGTGCGGTGGTGCAGGAGTTCAAGGAAGAGTTTGCCGAAGCCGTCGAGCACATGAATGCGCTGGTGGCGGAGTGATTGCCACACACCGTCATTGCGAGCGCAGCGAAGCAATCCAGACTACCATCGCGGAAAGACCCTGGATTGCTTCGCTACGCGCGCAATGACAAAAAACTGACATCGTGAATTGAAGCATGACAGATAAGAAGCATACCCCCGAAGACCGCATCCCCGTCATCGTCGGCGTCGGCGAGATCGTCGACCGTCCCAAGGAGGTCACCGATGGCCTCGAGCCGCTCGACCTGCTCGAACAGGCGCTGCGGCGCGCGGAAGCAGATGCCGGCGCAAAGCTGCTCGACGAGGTGCAATCGCTCGATATCGTCAACTTCCTGAGCTGGCGCTATCGCGATCCGGAGCAGCTGCTGGCGCAACGGCTCGGCATCACGCCTTCGCATTGCTATTACGGCCCGGTCGGCGGCGAGAGCCCGATCCGCTACATCCACGAGGCAGCAAAGCGCATTGCGCGCGGCGAATGCAGCGTCGCCGCGGTTTGCGGCGCGGAGGCACAGTCGACGGCGACCAAGGCGGAGCGCGCCGGGGCAAAGCTGCCATGGACCCCGTTCGCCCATGACGTCGAGGAGCCGAAGCGCGGCGCGGCATTCCAGAAGCCGCTGGCCGTGAAGCTCGGCGTGTTCCGCCCCGTCACCGTCTATCCGTTCTACGAAGCGGCATCGTCCGCCCATTGGGGACAGACGCCGCGCGAGGCGATGGCAGAGTCGGGTACACTATGGTCACGCTATTCCGAGGCCGCCGCGCAGAATCCCAACGCCTGGCTGAAGCGGCGCTATACGCCTGACGAAATCACGACGCCCACCGCGGACAACCGTCTCATCGCGTGGCCTTACAACAAGCTCATGGTTGCCAACCCGAGCGTCAACATGGGCGGCGCGCTGCTGCTGACCAGCCTCGCCAAAGCGCGTGCGGCCGGCATCGCCGATGACAGACTGGTCTATCCGCTCGGCGGCGCCTCGGCCGAGGAGCCGCGCGACTATCTCTTGCGCGACCAGTTTTACGAGAGCCATCCGCAGAACGCCGTTTTGAAGGCCGTGATGGATCTCGCCGGCGGCGACGGCAGGAAGTTCGACGCGATCGAGCTCTATAGCTGCTTTCCGTGCGTGCCCAAGATGGCGCGGCGGACGCTGGGTCTAGGTGCGGACGTGCAGCCGACCGTGACTGGCGGCCTCACCTTCTTCGGCGCGCCGCTCAACACCTACATGACGCACGCGGCCTGCGCGACGGTCCGGCGCGTGCGCGACGGCGCAAAGCTCGGCCTGCTCTACGGCCAGGGCGGTTTCGTCACCAAGCATCATGCGCTGGTGGTGTCGAAGGTGCCGCCGCGCGAAGCATTGGCACAGGAGACGAGCGTGCAGGCGGCGGCGGACAGCAACAAGCGCGCGGTGCCGGAGTTCGTCACGGATGTCTCAGGCAAGGGCAAGGTGGAGAGCTTTACGGTGCTCTACGGCCGCGGCGGCGAGGTCGAGCATGGCGTGGTGATGCTGCGGACGGAAAACGATAGGCGCACGCTGGCGCGGATTCCCGCGAGCGATGCGGCAACGCTGGCGCATCTGCTCGACATGGATCGCACGCCGGTGGGTTCGCGCGGCGAGATCACGATGACGGTAGATGGCGTGCCGGAATGGAGGGTGGCGTAGCTCTCGTAGGGTGGGCAAAGGCGCTCTTGCGCCGTGCCCACCAATCTTTTTTAGGATCGCAGAGAGATGGTGGGCACGCTTCGCTTTGCCCACCCTACGAAACCGAGGCTACCCCTTCGGCGCCTGCTTCTCCGACGCCGTCGCGGGCTTGCCCTTGGCGCCGGCGCCGGTCACGCGGACCTGGTCGCCGTCGGAGAGGCCGTCCGGTGGTGCCGTGATGACGCGGTCATCCGCTGCAATTCCCGAGGCGAGCTCGATCTCCTTGCCAAGATCGCGGGCGATGGTCACGGGCTTGAACAGGACCTTGTCGTCCGGACCGACGGTTGCGACGCGCAGGCCGCTGCCGTTGAAGATCAGCGCACTGGCGGGAATGCTGAGCGGCGCGGCGTCGCGCTGCAGGCTGAGCTTCACGCTAGCATAGCCGCCGGGCATCAGCTCGCCTGAGGAATTGTCGAGACCGAGCTGCATGCGCGTCGTGCCGGAGGCGACGTCAACCGCCTGCGAGGAGGCCTCCACCGTCGCCTGGAAGGTCCGGTTCGGATACTCCGGCAGCACGATGGCGGCCTTGGCGCCGATCTTGATCGCGGGCACGTAGTTCTGGGGCACGTTGATGTAGACGCGCAGCTTGGTGATGTCGGAGACCACGAACATTGCCGGGCCCGAGCCGCCGCCTGAATTGATCAGCGCACCGACGTCGGTGTCGCGCGCCGTGACCACACCGTCAAACGGAGCGGTGATCTTCTTGTAACCGGCCAGCGCTTCGAGGCGCTCGACGTTGGCCTGGCCCGAGCGAACCGCCGCGTTCTTGTTGGAGAGATCGGCGGTACGCTCGTCGATCTCCTGCGCGGAGACGAAGTTGGAGGCGACCAGCGTCTTGCGGCGGTTGAGGGTGGCTTCCGACAGCCTGGCGCTGGACTGCTGGCTGGCGAGGTCGGCGCGGGCCTGAAGCAGTTGCTGGTCGAGGTCGGGCGCCTCGATCTCGGCGATCACCTGACCGGCCTTCACCCGCGCACCGATGTCAGCGCTCCAGCTTTTGAGATAGCCGGGAACACGGGCAAAGATCGGCGCGCGATAATAGGCTTCGAGACGGCCCGGCAAGTCGATGGTCGCATTGAGAGCCTTGGCATTAGGCAGCGTCACCGCGACGCTGGGAACAGCCTGATCATCGGTCCATGCCTTCAATTTGGAGCCCTGCTCCTCGCGGGCGCGGATGCCGGTGCCCACGACCAAGCCGGCCGCGATTAGCGCCACCACGCCGAAAATGCCCAGTTTCCGGTGCGACACCGGGGAGCGGGGTTCAGTGGGCGACATGCGGGGGCTCCAGGGAGGCGGCGCCTTTGGCGCCTTGCTTCTTGTGTACCATACTGAACACCACGGGAACGAACATCAGCGTGGCGAAGGTTGCAAAGATCAGGCCGCCGATCACGGCACGGCCGAGCGGCGCATTCTGCTCGCCGCCCTCGCCGAGCCCCAGCGCCATGGGCGCCATGCCGATGATCATGGCGAGCGCGGTCATCAGCACCGGGCGGAACCGGACGAAGCCGGCTTCGAGCGCCGCGGCGATGGGATCGCCGAGCTCTTCGTAGCGCTCGCGGGCGAACGAGATCACGAGCACGCTGTTGGCGGTGGCAACGCCCATGCACATGATCGCGCCGGTCAGCGCCGGCACCGACAGCGTCGTCTCGGTGGCGAACAGCATCCAGACGATGCCGGCGAGTGCTGCGGGCAACGCCGTGATGATCACGAAGGGATCGGACCAGGACTGGAAGTTCACGACGATCAGGAAATAGATCAGGACGACCGCGCCGAGCAGGCCGAACAACAAGCCGGTGAAGGCGCTGTTCATGGTCTGCACCTGGCCGAGCAGCACCACGGAAGAGCCTTTCGGCACCTCCTTGGCGGTGTCGGCGATCACCTGGCGGATGTCGGTCGCGACCGCACCGAGATCGCGGCCCGAGGTCGTGGCGAAGATCTGCACCATCGACTGGATGTCGTATTGCGAGACCACCGCGCTCGAAGTCGATCGCTTGATATCGGCGATGCCGCCGAGGATCGGCGACTGCGAATTGCCGGCCGCCGTGATCGGCAACGTCTGAAGCGCGCTGAGCGAATCCATCTGGTATTGCGGCGTCTGCATCACGATCGAATAGGATACGCCGTTGTCCGGATTGAGGTAGTAGGTCGGCGCCACCTGCGAGGAGCCGGCAAGGTTGACCACGAGACTGTTGGTGACGTCACGCTCGGTCAGCCCGACATACTGCGCGCGGGTGCGGTCGACATCGATATTGAAGGTCGGATTGTTCGGTGACTGCTGGATGCGCGCATCGGCGACGCCGGGAATCCTGCGAACCTTGGCCAGCAGATTGTTGGCATAAACGAAGTTGGCGCTGATATTGGCGCCGCGGATCTGCAGGTCGATCGGCGCCGGCGCGCCGAAGTTCAGGATCTGGCTGACGATGTCGGCCGGCAGGAAGGCAAAGCTGACGCCGGGGAACAGCCGCGGCAATTGCTCACGCAGCACGCGCACATGCTCTTCGGTCGGCTTGTGGCCTTCCTTCAGCTTGATCTGGATGTCGCCATCCTGCGGGCCGATCACGCCGGTGTTGTTGTAGGTCATGTTGATGCCGGAGATCGGCATGCCGATGTTGTCGGTCAGCGTTTCGATCTCACCCGGGATCAGCTTGCGGATCGCCTTCTGCACGTCGGCGAGCTGGTTCGCTGTCTCCTCGACGCGGGTGCCGACCTGGGTGCGGACGTGCATCAGGATGTTGCCGGCATCGACCGCGGGGAAGAAGTTGCGTCCGAGGAACGGGACCAGCGCGAAGGACGCGCCGACCACGCAGAGGAAGCCGATCACGAACACCGGACGGTGCGCGAGCGCGAGCCCGAGGAAATTGTGGTAGCCGCCGCGAATGCGCTCGAAGCGAGCCTCGAAACCGCGCTGGAACCAGACCAGTGGATTGCGCGACTTCGGCGGACCGTTCTCGTGATGGACATGCGCCTGCAATAAATAGTTCGCCATGGTCGGCACCAGCGTGCGCGACAGCAGGAACGACCAGATCATCGCGAACATTACCGCTTCCGCCATCGGCACGAACAGGAAGCGCGCCACGCCGGTGAGGAAGAACATTGGCACGAACACGATGCAGATGCAGAGCAGCGAGACGAAGGCCGGCGTCACGATCTGGTTGGCGCCGTCGAGGATCGACTGCTCGACCGGCTTGCCCTGCTCCAGATGGTAGTTGATGTTCTCGATCGTGACCGTGGCATCGTCGACGAGGATGCCGACCGCGAGCGCCAGGCCGCCGAGCGTCATGATGTTCAGCGTCTCCCCGATCGCCGACAGCATAATGATGGCGCCGAGCACCGAGAGCGGGATCGAGACCGCAATGATCACAGTCGAGCGCCAGCTGCCGAGGAACAGCAGGATCATGACGCTGGTGAGCAGCGCCGCGATCACGCCCTCGAACGCGACGCCTTCGATGGCGCCGCGGACGAACACCGACTGATCGCCGATGAAGCCGATCTTGAGCGCGTCCGGCAGCTGGTCCTTGACGTCGATCACCTTCTGCTTGATGCCCGCGATGATGTCGAGCGTCGAGGTCGCGCCCGCCTTCAGCACCATCATCAGCACCGAGCGGTTGCCGTCGACATGGACGATGTTGGTCTGCGGCGGGTTGCCGTCCCTGACGGTCGCGACGTCGCGCACATAGACCATCGCGCCGTTGACGGTCTTGATCGGCAGATTGCCGAGCTCCTCGATCTTCAGCGGCGAGTTGTTGAGCTGGATGATGTATTCGAACTGCCCGATCTTCTGGGTGCCGACCGGCGTGATCAGGTTCTGGGCCGCGAGCGCGTTGGCGACGTCCTGGCCGGACAGGCCGCGGGCCTGGAGCGCGGTCGGGTCGAGATCGATCTGGACCTGGCGCTGCTTGCCGCCGAATGGGTACGGGATCGCGGCGCCAGGCACGGTGACCAGCGGCGTACGGAGCTGGTTGATGCCGATATCGGCGAGGTTCTGCTCGGTCAGCCCGTCACCCGACAGCGCCACCTGGACGATCGGCACGGTTGAGGCGGAGTAGTTCAGGATCAGAGGCGGCGTCGCGCCCGGCGGCATCTGCTTGATCAGCGTCTGCGAGATCGCGGTGACCTGCGCGTTGGCGGTGCGGATGTCGACGTTCGGCTGGAAGAAGATCTTGATGATGCCAAAGCCATTATAGGAATTGGCGGTGATGTGCTCGATGTCGTTGACCGTTGTCGTCAGCGCGCGCTGGAACGGCGTGGTGATGCGGCCCGACATCTGATCGGGCGGCAGGCCGGTGTATTGCCAGACCACGCCGATCACAGGGATGCGGATGTCCGGGAAGATGTCGGTCGGCGTCCGCAGCGCCGCCAGCGGTCCGATGATCAGGAGCAGGAGCGCGAGCACGACAAATGTGTAGGGCCGGCTCAGGGCAATACGGACCAGAGCAATCATTCGTTGGGCAATTCCAGATCAGGGACAGGAAACACCGCCCCCGCGGGTTTCTCGGTTGATTTACCTGAAGACCGCCCAAATGGCCAACGGCACTGCGTCACGAGCGGTCAATTCCCTGCTATCGCACTGCGAAATAGCATTCCAGATATGCACCTCGCGCCCCGAAAGATGACAGATGCCGCGGTCCATCCATAAAAAAAAGCGGCGCCCGAGGACGCCGCTTTCAGCAACTCCGTGCCTGCCCGGCCTAAGCCGCGCGAACGTTGGTCAGGAACTTGCTGACCTCGGTCTTGAGCCGGCCGGAGTCGTTGGAGAGCATCTGTGCCGCCGACAGCACCTGCGAGGAGGCCGTGCCGGTCTCGGTTGCGCCGCGCTGCACGTCGGTGATGTTGGAGGAGACCTGCTGGGTGCCCTGCGCCGCCTGCTGGACATTGCGGGCGATCTCCTGGGTTGCCGCGCCCTGCTCTTCCACGGCCGCGGCGATCGCCGACGAGATCTCCGACAGACGCTCGATGGTCGAGGAGATCTCCTTGATGGCGCCGACCGAGTCGTTGGTCGCCGCCTGGATGCCGGAGATCTGCTGGCCGATCTCACCGGTCGCCTTCGCGGTCTGCTCGGCGAGCGCCTTCACCTCGGAGGCGACGACCGCAAAGCCGCGGCCGGCTTCGCCGGCACGTGCGGCTTCGATGGTCGCGTTCAGCGCCAGAAGGTTGGTCTGGCCGGCGATGGTGTTGATGAGCTCGACGACGTCGCCGATGCGTGAGGCTGCCTTCGAGAGTTCGCTGACGCGTTCGGTGGTGGCGCGGGCCTGGCCGACGGCATCGCCCGCCATCCGCGCAGATTCCTGCACCTGACGGCTGATCTCGCCGACGGACGAGGCCATCTCCTCGGTCGCCGAGGCCACCGACTGCACGTTGGTCGAGGCTTCCTCCGACGCTCCGGCAACGGTGGTCGCCAGCCGCTGCGAGCGGTCGGCGGTCGAGGTCAGCGTCGAGGCCGAGGCCTCCAACTGGGTCGAGGCCGACGACACGGTCTGGACGATCTCGCCAATCATCGTCTCGAATTCGCGAGTGATGTTGTCGACGCGGCGGCCGCGCTCGATCTTGGCTTCTGCATCGGCAGCGGCAGCCTCGTCCGCAGCCTTCTTGGCGATCAGCGCTTCCTTGAAGATCTGGAGCACGTCGGCCATGGCGCCGATCTCCGTCTTCTCACCGCGATGAGGGACTTCGGCGGAAAGGTCGCCCTTGCCCAGCGCCTGCATCGGCTCGGTAATCGAGTTGATGCCGTTCGAGACGTCCTGGACCAGGTAGAAGCCAACGCCGGAGCCGACAAGGACGGCGGCGCCGAGAATGATCGCGACCAGCATGAAGGCATAATAGTAGCTGTTGGCGGCATCCTGCGCGGCCTGGTCGCCACCTTTGGTGTTGAGCTCGATGTCCTTGCGCAGGACCTCGTCGGCCTGAAGCCCGATCTTGTTGACCGTCTTGGTGTTCAGCTCATGCGCCTCGTGCGGGACCTTGCCGGCCTCCTTGCGCGACAGCGCCATGACCTCCTGGGTGCCCTTCTTGTACTCCTCCCAGAGCTTCGACCATTCACCGTAGAGTGCCCGTTCTTCAGGCGAGGTGATCATGTCCTCGTAAGTTTTGCGGAATTTGGCATTGGCCTCGATCACGGTCGCGAGCGTCTTTTCCATCGCGAGCTTCTCGTCCAGCGTTTCCGACAGCATGTGCTCTCGAATGACGTTGCGGTAAGTGATCACGCCGGCACGCAGGTCGCCGAGCACGCGCACGCTGGGCATCCAGCTCGTGGTGATGTCGACGGTGTTGGCATTCATCGACCGCATCTTCATGACGGCGAGCAGGCCCATGCCGGCCATCGCGACCAGCAGGAACGCCACGACACTGATGATCTTGGCACGAATGGAAATGGTGGCGAGCATAATCGGTCTCTTTGCGTTGGCGCGGCGGCGTCCGGAACTTTTACGAATCAACCTAAGGTAGCAGAACCGACATCCAACACGAGAGCACCTGAGCAGATGTTAACGACGACTCCGTACGAGTACGAAGCCCGAAACAAATGAACAGGGCGCTAAAAATGCCCTGCGCTCAGCGCATGAGCCCAAGCGCGTCGGAGAAAAACTCCGCGCCGCCGAAATTTCCGGACTTCAAGGCGAGCAACATGTCGCCTTTTTCAGCACCGACCGCGCGCAGCACTGGAACGCCCGCGGCGATCTCTGCTCCCACGAGAAATCCGGGAATCTTCAACCGGTCGACCACGGCGCCGGATGTCTCCCCGCCGGCGACGACCAGGCGCTTCACGCCGGCCCGCACCAGACCCTCGGCGATGTCGGCCATCGCCTGCTCGATGGCGTGACCGGCCGCGTCGCGACCATGGCGCGCCTGGAGGGCGGCGACCTGATCGGGCGTCGAGCTCGATGCGATCAGGACCGGACCGTCCGCCAGCCGCGGCTTTGCCCAGGCCAGCGCGCGCTGCGCCTCGTCCTCGCCCGTAGTAATACGGTCCGGGTCGAGATGCAGCACCGGCATGACGCGCTCGGCATTGGCGATCTGCTGAAGCGTCGCCTGCGAGCAGCTTCCGGCAAGGCACGCCGCCGGTCCGCCGACGGCGGCTCCCGCGGCGCTGCTCGCCGCGGTCGATGTGACCTTGCCTGTGGACATCAGCGCCCGCGCCAGCCCAAGACCCATGCCGGAAGCGCCGACCGACAGCCGATGCTGGGCAGCGACGAGGCCGATGGTCTCGAGGTCGCGATCGAACACGGCGTCGATGATCGCCGCGCCAATGCCCTTGCCCGCGAGTTCGGCCAGCCGCGCCCGCACGGCATCCGCGCCGCACGTGACGATGGCGAGGTCGACCAGGCCGATTTGCGCCTTGCTCTGGCGCGCCAGCACGCGGACCAGGTTGGAATCGTGCATCGGGTTGAGCGGATGGTCCTTCAGCGGGCTCTCGTTCAGCGGCACGGCGCCGACGAACAGATTGCCCTGGTAGACGGTGCGGCCGGTCTCCGGAAAGGCCGGCGTCACCAGCACGGCCGTCTCGTCGCAATCGGCGCGCAGCGCGTCCATCACCGGGCCGATATTGCCGGCATCGGTGGAATCGAAGGTCGAGCAGATCTTGAACAGCACGTGGCCGGCGCCACGGCTGCGCAGCCATTTGTCCGCCGCGCGCGAGCGCGATACGGCAAGACCGGCTTCGATTGAACGGCTCTTCAAGGACACCACGACGGCGTCGACCTCGGGCAGCGCGAGATCGTCCGCGGGCACGCCGATGGTCTGCACCGTGCGCAGGCCGGCGCGCGTCAGCGTGTTGGCGAGGTCGGAGGCGCCGGTGTAGTCGTCGGCAATGCAGCCAAGAGATATTTTCGCTGCAAATGTCACGGCTTCACTCCCGCATAAGGCCTGAACCAGGCGAGGCCGTCGGTGGTCTTGCCTCGCGGATTATATTCGCAGCCGACGAAGCCGGCATAACCGAGCCGGTCGAGTTCGTCGAACAGGAACGGATAGTTCAGCTCCTCGCCGTCAGGCTCGTTGCGCGAGGGAATGCTGGCGATCTGGATGTGACCGATCACCGGCATCATCTCGCGCAGCCGCATCGTAACGTCGCCATGGATGATCTGGCAGTGATAAATGTCGAACTGGAGTTTCAGGTTCGGAAGCCGCAGCTCCTGCATCAGGTCGCGCGCGAAGCCGAAATCATTGAGGAAATAGCCGGGCACGTTGCGCGCATTGATCGGCTCGAGCACGATGTCGATGCCGTGCGGCGCAAAGAACTCGGCGGCCCACGCCACTGATTTGTAGAACGCCTCGATCGCGACGCGCTCGCCACGGTTGGCGATGCCCGCCATCAAATGCAGCCGCTTGACGCCGGTCGCCTTGGCGTAGGGCAGCGCAGTTTCCAGGCTCGCCTTCAGCTCGGGGAATCGCGACGGGAGCGCCGCAAAGCCCTTCTCGCCGGCATTCCAGTCGCCCGGTGGCAGGTTGAACAGCGCCTGAGTCAAGCCGTTGCGCTTGAGCCGCTCGCCGACCGCCTCGGCCGAATGCTCATAGGGAAAGAGAAACTCGACTGCGGTGAAGCCGGCTGCGGCAGCGGCGTCGAAGCGGTCGAGGAACGGCACCTCGGTGAACATCATCGAGAGATTGGCGGCAAAACGGGGCATCGGAATCCTCTTATCCTTTACTTGTCGCCGGGCAGTTTCACGCCGGTGACCCGCGCATACATCCGCGCCACCGACGCATCATCGTCGCGGCCCATGCCGGAGGCTGCCGTCATCAAGAACATCTGAAGTGCTGCGGCGGAGACCGGAACCGGGAATCTGGCACTGCGCGCCATATCCTGGATGATGCCGAGATCCTTGACGAAGATCTCGACCGCACTGCGCGGCGTGTAATCGCCGTCGAGCACGTGCGGCATGCGGTTCTCGAACATCCAGGAGTTTCCGGCGGACGCCGTGATCACCTCATAGACCTTGCGGATGTCGAGACCCTGCTTGGCCGCGAACGCGATCGCCTCGCTGGCAGCGGCGATATGCACGCCGGCGAGCAGCTGGTTGATCATCTTGAAGGCGGCGCCCTGGCCTGCGGCATCGCCAAGCTCGTAGAGCTTCGCGGCCATGGCATCGAGCGCGGGCCGCGCTTTCTCAAACGCAGCCGGACTGCCGGAGGCAAGGATCGTCAGCTCGCCCTGCGCTGCGCGCTGCGCCCCGCCGGAGATCGGTGCATCCAGATAGTGCCGGCCGGTCGCCTCCAGCTGCTTGGCGAGACGCCGAGCCACGTCGGGATCCATAGTCGCCGACGACAGGAAGACGCTGTCCTTCGCCATGGTTTCGGCGACGCCATCCTTGCCGAACAGGATCGTCTCGGTCTGCGCGGCATTGACGACGACGCTGACGACGATGTCGGCGCCCTTGGCAGCTTCGGCCGGCGTCTTGGCGCCGGCGCCGCCCTCCGTCACGAAGCGCGCGACCGCATCAGCCGAGACG
Organism: Bradyrhizobium sp. 17; assembly: GCF_023073515.1. Taxonomy (NCBI): domain Bacteria; kingdom Pseudomonadati; phylum Pseudomonadota; class Alphaproteobacteria; order Hyphomicrobiales; family Nitrobacteraceae; genus Bradyrhizobium; species Bradyrhizobium sp. 17. The sequence continues at coordinate 23,089 of NZ_JADPJQ010000065.1, forward strand.
TCGCAGCCGGTGACGACATGACCGGCGCGCTTCAGCGAGCTCGCCATGCCGACCCCCATCGAGCCGAGCCCGATGACGGCGATGCGCTGATTCTGTGACGTGGAGGCGGACATACAACTGATCCTTGCAACGTTTCCCGGACGGCCGCCTTTTGCGGCAGCTTGGCAACCGAATAACACGGCTTGGCCGCGCTGCCAAAGCGTGAGACAAACGGACATGACGGCCATGAGCAACGAGACATTGCTGCGCGAAGACATTTGCCGCTTCGGACGGTCCCTGTTCGAGCGTGGGCTGACGCCCGGCTCCTCCGGCAATATCAGCGCCAGGCTGGACGGCGGCGGCTGGCTGGTGACGCCGACCAATGCCTCGTTCGGCTTCCTCGATCCCGCAAAACTGTCGCGGCTGGACGATCAGGGCCGACTGGTTTCGGGCGATGCGCCGACCAAGGAAGTTCCGCTGCACAATGCACTCTACGCCACGCGCGGGAGCGCAAGGGCGATCGTGCATCTGCATTCCACCCATTCGGTCGCGCTGTCGATGCTGCCGGAGATCGACCCGCGCGCCGCGCTGCCGCCGATGACCGCTTATTATCTGATGAAATGCGGCAACACCGCGCTCGTGCCTTATTACCGCCCTGGCGATCCCGCGGTCGCCGATGCGATCAGGGGTCTGGCGGGGGAATATTCGTCCGTGCTGCTCGCCAATCACGGTCCGGTCGTCGCGGGCGACACGCTGGAAGCAGCCGTGTTCGCAACCGAGGAGCTGGAAGAGACGGCGAAGCTGTACCTGCTGTTACGCGGGCTGAACCCACGGTATTTGTCGCCGGAGCAGGTGGCGGATCTGGTGAAGGTGTTCGGGGTGACACTTCCGGCGCACCGGCACGAGGAATGAGCCTCGTGCAGCCGCGGGCGAACTAACCCCCCCTACTCCGCTGTCATTCCCCGCGAAGGCGGGGAATCCAGTACGCCGCGGCTTCTCGGCTCAATCACAACGGCCTCTGGAATACTGGATCGCCCGCCTTTGCGGGCGATGACGCCGAGTGTGTTGCGCGAGTCGTGCCCAACGCTTCGCAACTACAGCCCCAAATACGCCTTGCGCACGTCCGGATTGCCCTTGATCTCGCTTGCGGCGCCCTGCATCAGCACGCGGCCGGTTTGCAGGATGTAGGCGCGGTCGGCGATCTCCAGGCACTCCGCCATGCGTTGCTCCACGATCAGCACGGTCATGCCGGCGTCGCGGATGCGCTTGACGGCCTGGAAGATCTCGTCGACGAGCTTCGGCATGATGCCCTGCGAGGGCTCGTCCAGCATCAACAGCCGCGGGCGCGTCATCAGCGCACGGCCGATCGCGAGCATCTGCTGCTCGCCGCCGCTTAGCGTCTCGGCGCGCTGCTCGAGGCGTTCGGAGAGGCGCGGAAATAGCTGGAACACGAGATCGAGCGGGCTCTCGCGGTCGGCCTCGCCGCGGTAGAGATAGCTGCCGAGGCGCAGATTGTCGCGCACGGAGAGGCGCGGAAACAAGCGGCGGTTCTCCGGCACATAGGCGATGCCGGTCGCCGTGATGTGGTGCTGCGCCATGCCGTCGAGGCGCTTGCCGTCGAACGTCACCGTGCCCGAGCGCGGGCGCTCGGCGCCGGCGATAGATTTCAGCAGCGTCGACTTGCCCGCGCCGTTGGCGCCGGCGACGCAGACGATCTCGCCCTTGGCGACTTCGATGCTGACCGCGAAGATCGCGACCAGGCCCTGATAGGCGGTCGTGACTTCACGCACCGACAGCATGACGATCTCCCAGATATGCGCTGATCACCTTGGGATCGCGGACGATTTCAGTGGGCTTGCCCTCGACCAGCACCTTGCCGAGGTCGAGCACGATGGCACGATCGACCAGCGGCATCACGATCTCCATGACGTGCTCGACCATCAGCACGGTGATGCCGGCGTCACGCACCTTGCGCACCAGCGCGACACCGGTCTGCGCCTCGGTCGGCGTAAGACCAGTGAGGACTTCGTCGAGCAGCAGCAGCTTTGGTTCAGTCGCAAGCGCGCGCGCGACTTCGAGGCGGCGCTTTTCGGCCGGCACGAGGTCGCTCGCGAGCACGTTGGCGCGCGCAGCAAGGCCGGTGAATTCGAGCACCTCATGCGCCTTGCGGCGTGCCTCGCGCATCACGGTGTTGCGCACCAGCGCACCGACGATGACGTTGTCGATCACCGTCATGGTCTCGAAGCTCTTGACGACCTGGAAGGTGCGCCCGATGCCGCGCTGGCAGCGCTCGGCGGCCGGCATGCTGGTGACATCCTCGCCGTCGAACCAGATCGAGCCTTGCGTCGGCGGCAGCACGCCGGCGATGAGATTGAACAGCGTCGACTTGCCGGCACCATTCGGGCCGATCAGGCCGACGATCTCGCCGCGACCCACAGAGATCGAGACGTCGCTGTTGGCGACGAGGCCGCCGAAACGCTGCCAGACGCCGCGGGTTTCAAGCAGCGGGGTCATCGCGTGGCTCCCTTCCGCTTCGCACGAGAGAACAGGCTCACCAGACCCTGCGGCAGGGCGAGCGAAATCAGCACGATCAGCGTGCCGTAGACAATGAGGTCGACGCCGCGGCCGGAGCCGCCGATAAAGGAGCGCGTCAGCTCCGTCATCGGGATCAGGATGGCCGCCCCTAACACGGGTCCCCAGAGGGTGCCGATGCCGCCAAGCACGGCGGGCAACGCCATCAGCAGCGAGAACTGGAAGCCCATCACGCTTTCAGGATCGATATAGGCGAGAAACTGGGCATAGAAGGCGCCGCCGATGGCGACGAGGAAAGCGGAGACGGCGGCCGCGCCCATCTTGGAGTTGAACACGACGACACCGAGGCTCTCGGCCGCTTCCGGATTGTCCTTTACCGCGCGCCACCAGAAGCCCCATTTGGAGTCCTCCAGCCACCAGGTGACGAACCAGGCGAGGCTGCACAGCACCAGCGCGAAATAAAAGTAAGGCAGCTTGCTGCGCATGAACTGGAACTTCAGCCAGCTGTCGCCGCGCACCGGAATGGTGATTCCCATCGCAGCCCCCGCCCATTCCCAATTCTGGAACAACAGCAGCCCGATCTCGGCGATAACGATGGTCGCGATCACGAAGTAATGGCCGCGCAACCGAAAGAAGGGATAGCCGAGCGCCATCGCAATCGCGGCCGCGACCGCGCCGCCGGCGAGCATGCCGAACCATGGCAGCACGCCGAACTTGGTGAACAGGAGTTCGGTGGTGTAGGCGCCGATGCCGAAATAGAGCGCATGTCCCAGCGAGATCTGCCCGCAATAGCCAGAGAGAATGTTCCAGCTCTGCGACAGCGCCGCATACATCAAGGTCAGGATCAGGATGTTCTGGACGTAGACGTCCTTGATGAACAGCGGAGCGAGCGCCGCCAGGGCGGTCAGCACCGCGGCGATGATGAGGTCGCGGCGGCGCCGCGCGGCAAAATCCTTGTCCATCACATCGATCCGAACAGGCCACGCGGCCGGATGAAGACGACCAGCAGGTAGACGGCGTAGATGCCGACCGATTTCAGCGACGGCGGCAGCACCAGCGCGGTGGTGGCCTCGACGAGGCCCACGATGATCCCGCCGGCGAACGCGCCGAACACGCTGCCGAAGCCGCCGAGCGCGACCGTGACGTAGGCGATCAGCGCAAAGGACGCGCCGACGTCGGGATAGATATAGAAGAAGCTTGCCATGATCGCTCCGGCGAGGCCGACCAGCGCGGCACCAAGCCCCCAGCCGAGCGCGAACACGCGGTTCTTGTCGATGCCGACGAGGGCCACCGCGCCGGGATCTTCACGGGTGGCCTCCAGCGCGCGACCGAAATCGGTGCGATGGATGAAGAAGTAGAGGCCAGCAAAGGCCAGGATCGAAACCAGCGCACCCATGAGCTGCGGCTCCGGCAGGAAGACGCCGGCGATCGAGATCGTCTTGCCGCCGAGCCAGGACTGCGGAACGCTGCGATAGTCAGGCGTGAAGAAGAACTGCGCGAGGCCGCGCATCACGATGGCGAGGCCAAAGGTGGAGAAGATCTGCACCATGCCCGCGTTGGCCTTGGCCCGCATGGCGAAGCGCACGATCAACAGATAGACGACCGCTCCGAATACGAACAGCGCGGCGGCCACGAGCGGCGCCGACAGCAAGGGGTCGATGGCGAAGAACGTGAACAGGAAGAAGCTCACATACATCGCGATCATCAGGAACTCCCCGTGAGCGAAGTTCACGACGTCCATCAGGCCGAAGATCAGCGCGAGGCCGACGGCGATCAGTCCGTAGAGCAGGCCCATGAGGAGGCCGCTCGCGAGACTTTGGATAATGGTTTGGGCTGTCAAAAGTCTGTCCCCCGAACTACGTCCTCATCCTGAGGAGCGCGCACCGCGCGCGCCTCGAAGGATGGCCCAGCCCTCGTCCTTCGAGACGCGGGTTGCGCCCGCTCCTCAGGATGAGGGCGGGAGCTACGATCTGTGCTCCCGCAGCGCTCACTTCATCGGCCAGATCGCCTCGGCAATCGCGGCCTGCGGCGGGAAGATGGTGACGAACTTGCCGCCGACATATTGCAGCAGCACCGGGTCGGCGTCGTTGTTCTGGCCCATCTCGTCGAACTTGACGCGCTTCCAGGGCATGATGGTCTGCTCGCCCGGGATGTCGGTGGCGGCCAGCGCGTCGCGGATCTTCTCGCCGTCGGTCGACTTGGCGCGGCTGATGGCATCGGCGAGGATGATCAGGCCCATGAACTGACGCGAGGTGAGATCGTTGAAATCCTTGCCCGACCGCGTCTTGAACATCTCGTTGATCTTGCCGACCATCGGGCGCTTCTGCGCGAGGTCGAGCGAGAAGGTGCCGCGCGAGATCACGCCTTCGAGCTTGTCGCCCACGGCGTCGTAGAGCGCCTTCTCGGAGAAGCCGGCGTCCTGCGCCACGATCGCGTTCGGCTTGTAGCCGAGCTCGCCCATGGTCTTGACCAGCAGGATGCCGTCGGTGGTGTAGCTCGAGGGCATCAGCACGTCGGCGTTGGCGCTCTTGAGCTGCTGCACCTCGGCCGAGAGCGAGGGCGAGTTGGCGCGATACTTGATGTCGGAGACGATCTTGTAGCCGCGCTCGCCGGCGATCTTGGCCTGGGCGTTGCCGGAATCGGTGCCGAAGATGGTGTCCTCGTGGAACAGCGACAGCGTCTCGATCTTGGTCCCCTTCTTCTTCAAGGCATCGAAGAAGTCAAACATCGCGGCCGAGTACATCTCGTCATGCGGCGCGGCGCGGAAGTAATATTTCAGGCCACGGCGATGCAGGCTCGGCGAGGAGTTGTCGGCGGAGACGAACGGGATCTGATAGCGCTCGCAGATCTGGCTGACGGTAACGGCGACTGCGCTCTGATAGGTGCCGATAATGGCGCAGACCTTCTCCTGCGTGATCAGGCGCTCCGCTTCGGCGCGGCCCTTTTGCGGATCCGCCTGGTGGTCGGCGAAAACGAGGCGGACCTTGGCGCCGCCGAGACCCGGCAGGCCTTCGCCCTTCGCCAGCGGCAGGTCGAAATCGGTGTCCTTGTTGATGACCTCGAGCGCGGTCTCATAGGCCTTCTGCGCATCGACGCCCTGCTGCGCGCTGCCGCCGGAGAACGGATAGATCACGCCGATCACGACTTCCGAAGTCTGTGCGCGCGCTGCCAGCGGCACCAGCGCGGCCGTAGCGGTGGCTCCCAACAATATGTCGCGGCGAGTGATCGTCATGGCAAAGTCCCCTGTTACTGAATTTCGGCTGATCGAATGAAGCGATTGATGGATGCGGTAAAGCTCGAAGAAGCAGCAAACGCTGCCCACTAAATCACGGCCATGGTCCTGTTCTTGAGATCCGTCACCAGCATCAGGCCCGGCGAATGCGTGATCGCGAACGGCAGCTTTGCGGCGTTGATGACGGATTGCGGTGTCACGCCGCAGGCCCAGAACACCGGGATCTCGTCGTCGGCGACCGGCACCGGATCGCCGTAGTCGGGCTTGGCGATGTCCCTGATACCGATCAGATGCGGATGGCCGAGATGCACGGGCGCACCGTGCACGGCCGGATAGCGCGAGGTGATCTGCACCGCACGGATCGCATCCGCCGGCTTGAACGGACGCATCGACACCACCATGGGGCCGGCGAAGGGACCGGACTCGCCGCAGGCGATGTTGGTGCGATACATCGGCACGCGCACATTGTGCTCGATGTGGCGGATCGGCATGCCCTCGTCGAGCAGCGCCTCTTCGAACGAGAACGAGCAGCCGAGCACGAAGGTCACGAGATCGTCGCGCCAATACCTTGTCACATCGGTCGGCTCGTCCACGACCTCGCCGTCGCGCCAGAGGCGGTAGCGCGGCACGTCGGTGCGGATGTCGAGATCGGCGCCAAGCGCGGGGATGTGCGGACTGCCGACATCGGACATGCCGATGATCGGGCAAGGCTTGGGGTTGAGCTGGCAGAAGCGGTGAAAGGCGCCGGCATATTCCGCCGGCAGGATCGCCAGATTGCCCTGGACGAAGCCGGGGGCGACGCCGGCAGTGGAGGCAACCAGCCCCTCCCGATAGGCAAGCCGCGCCTTGCGGCTCGGGAGCGTGTCGGGCGTTTCAGTTTGCTGCACTGCCACCAAAACAGTCATGAGATCGACCTGCCTATAAACTCGACAAAGACAAGCCAACACCACGCATGCTATAAAGTCTAATCTTCCTTTCTAATCAATATCGATAAATTTCATTTATCGGCCTGGGAAATCCTTCCAATGCTGGACTTCAGATCGATCGAGACGTTCCTTTGGGTTGTGAAGCTCGGCAGCTTTCGCGGCGCCGCAGCACGCCTCAACACGACTCAGCCGGCGATCTCCCAGCGCATCGCCCAGCTCGAGCGCGAGATGGGGGTGAAGCTCCTAAATCGCGACCACCGCGTGGCCTCGCCGACACCGAGCGGCCGACAGATGATGGTCTATGCGGAGAAGCTGATCGGCCTGCGCGCCGCGATGATCGCCGAGATCGGCGACCGCTCGGCGATGCGCGGCGTGATGCGACTCGGCGTCGCCGAAACCATCGTGCACACTTGGCTGCCGCGGCTGGTGAAGAGCATGAACGAGGTCTACCCAAACCTGTCGCTGGAGATCGAGGTCGACATCACGCCGAACCTGACCGCGCGCCTGCTTGCGCAGGAGATCGAGCTTGCCTTCGTCGTCGGTCCGCTCTCGGCCTCCGGGGTGCACAATCGCGTCCTCGCCGACTATCCGATCGGTTTTCTCGCCAGCCCCTCGCTCCGCCTCGGCGATGGACCGGTGACGCGGGCTGAGCTCGCGCGGTTTCCGATCATTACCTTCCCGCGGAAGACGCGTCCCTACGAGGTCGTGCGCGAAGTGTTCGACCGGCCGGAGCTGCCTCCGATCCGGCTGCACGCCTCCGCCTCGCTTGCGACCGTCATCCACATGGCGGTCGAGGGCCTCGGCATCGCCGTGATCCCCGACGCCATCGTCGAGAACGAGCTCGCAGACGGGCGGTTGCAACTGCTCGACACCGATCTCAAAATCGCGCCGCTGACATTCACCGCGAGCTGGCTCGCCTCGCCCGATGTCGTGGCGGTGGAGCGGGTCGCAGAGCTTGCATGTCAGATTGCGCAGAGCAGCCTCGCAGTTGACGCGCCCGCGCCGGCGCGTCATTGAAACAGGCGCCGGACAATTGAGAGACTGACCGCATGAGCCGAGCCGCCACCAATTTGCAAATCGATTCCGCCCGCCTCTGGGGCTCCATCCACGAGACCGCGCAGTTCGGCGCGACGGCCAAGGGCGGCGTGCGGCGGCTGACGCTGAGCGCGGAGGACAAGCTGGTACGCGACTGGTTCCGCAAGGCCTGCGAGGACGCCGGCTTGGAGGTGCACACCGATGCGCTCGGCTCGCAGTTCGGGCTGCGCAAGGGACGCGACATGTCGAAGCCGCCCGTCGGCATCGGCTCGCATCTCGACACGCAACCGACCGGCGGCAAGTATGACGGCATTCTGGGAACGCTCGGTGCGCTCGAAGTGATCCGCACGCTGAACGACGCCGGGATCGAAACCGAGGCGCCGATCTGCGTCGTCAACTGGACCAACGAAGAGGGTTCGCGCTTCGCTCCCGCGATGATGGCCTCCGCTGCCTATGTCGGCGACTTCACCACCGATGACATCTTGTCGCGCAAGGACGCTGATGGCACCACCGTCGGCCAGGCGCTCGATGGCATCGGTTATCGCGGCGACAAGCCGGTCGGGTTCCAGAAGCTCGGTTGCTTCGTCGAATTGCACATCGAGCAGGGCCCGATCCTGGAGGCCGAAGGCAAGACCATCGGCGTCGTCGATTCCGGCCAGGGCGTGCTTTGGTACGACGGCAAGGTTTCCGGCTTCGAGAGCCATGCCGGATCGACGCCGATGCCGCTGCGGCGCGACGCGTTGGCGACGCTGTCCGAGATCGTGCTGGCGATGGAGGCCATTGCGAGGAAGCACGGGCCGAAGGCCGTCGGTACCATCGGCGAGGCCGTGATCGCAAACCCCTCGCGCAACGTCATTCCCGGCGAGATCGCCTTCACGATGGATTGCCGCAGTGCGGATGGCGCGATCATGGATGCGCTCGATCGCGATCTGCGCAGCGCGATTGCCGAGATCGCCGCACGCCGCAAGGTCGAGGTGAAGATCGACCTGGTCTGGCGCAAGCCGCCGACGCATTTCGATCCCAAATTGATTGCCGCAGTCGAGAACGCGGCGAAGACGCTCGGCTACTCCTCTCGCCGCATCACCTCCGGCGCCGGCCACGACGCCTGCAATCTCAACACAATCATGCCGGCCGCAATGGTGTTCGTGCCCTGCAAGGACGGCATCAGCCACAACGAGCTGGAAGACGCCACGCAGCCCGATTGCGCCGCGGGCACCAACGTCCTCATGCACACGGTGCTGGCGATCGCCGGCGTCGCATCCTGACCGGAGAGAACCATGCGCGGAGTTTTCGTCGACGCCAATGAAGCTCTCGCCGTGATCATGGAGCGGCTGGAGCAGCCCGGCGATCCCAAGGTGCGGATCCACAGGGATCCCGACATCAAACCCGAACAATATCCTGAAATCCTCGACGGCGCCGAGATCGCGATCGTCGACCACACCGCGCTGCCTACCGACGTCGCAAAGAAGTGCACAGGGTTGAAGCATGTCGTGTTCCTCGGCACCGGCGCGCGCAGCTACATGAACCCGGAGGAGCTCGCTGAGCTCGGCATCTCCGTGCACCTGATCAAGGGCTATGGCGACACGGCGGTCGCGGAATGCGCGATCGCGCTGATGTGGGCTTCGGCCCGCGTCATCGCGATGATGGACCGCGAGATGCGCGGCGGAAACTGGCTCCGCGAAGACGGCATGCAGCTCACTGGCAAGACGCTCGGCCTGATCGGCTTCGGCGGTATTGCCGCGGAGGTCGCGCGCATTGCCTTGGGCAGCGGCATGAAGGTGATCGCCTGGAACCGCTCGCCGAAGAGCTATCCGGGCGTGGAATTCGCCGATCTCGACACGGTGTTGGCGAGAGCAGACGTCGTATCGCTGCATCTGCTGCTCAACGACGAGACACGCGGCATGATCACCCGCGAGATGATCGCGAAGATGAAGCCGGGCGTCATCCTCATCAACACCGCCCGCGCCGCCGTGGTCGACGAGCCCGCCATGATCGACGCGCTGAAGTCGGGCCACATCCGCCATGCCGGCCTCGACGTGTTCAATATCGAGCCATTGCCCGGCGATCATCCGCTGACAAAACTGCCGAACGTGACGTTGTCGGCGCATTCGGCGTTCCGAACCCCGGAGGCGAGCGAGAATCTGATTGGCGCGGCGTGGGAGCACTGCCGACGGATCGTGAAGGGATAAGAGCACCAACAATGGCCGACTATCGCACCATCAAGGCACAGCCGCTCATCGAAGCTATCAGCGCCATCGTCAAGGCCGGCGGGTCTACGGACCGCGAGGCCGAGCTCGTGTCCACCAATCTGGTCGAGGCCAACCTCAAGGGACACGATTCGCACGGCGTCGGCATGATCCCGCGCTATGTCCAGAGCGTCACCACGGGCGGCCTCGCCGTGAACCAGCACGTCAAGGTCGTGCTCGACACCGGTCCGCTTCTCACCCTCGACGGGCTCACCGGCTACGGCCAAGTGATCGGCCATGAAGCGATGGAGCTGGCAGCCGAGCGCGCCAAGCGCAACGGCGTGTGTCTCGTCGGCCTCTCAAACTCGCACCATATCGGCCGCATCGGCCACTGGGCCGAGCAGTGCATCGACCATGGGCTGGTCTCGATCCACTTCGTCAACGTGATCTCGCGTCCCATCGTGGCGCCCTGGGGCGGCAGCGATGCGCGCCACGGCACCAACCCGTTCTGCGTCGGCATCCCGCGCGCGGGCAAGGACCCCATCGTGCTCGACTTCGCCACCAGCAGGATCGCGCAGGGCAAGACCCGCGTCGCCCACAACAAGGGCGTCGAGCTGGAACCCGGCACGATCATCGACAATGAGGGCAAGCCGACCACCAACCCGCGCTACACCGTGATCCCGCCATACGGCGCCATCCTGCCGTTCGGCGAGCACAAGGGTTCAGGGCTCGCGCTGGTTTGCGAAATCCTCGGCGGCGCGCTCTCCGGCGGGCAGGTGGTCAAGGGTCCGTCCGATGGCAAGCACAACGTCCTCAACGGCATGCTCTCGATCATCATCGACCCCGGCAAGCTCGGCACCGCGGAGAATCTCGCGCGCGAAGTCGAGAGCTTCGTCGCCTGGCACACCGGCTCACCTCCGGCCCCAGGCGTCGACAAGGTGAAGATCGCGGGTGAGCCCGAGCGCGCGACGAAGAAGAAGCGGCTCGCGGAAGGCATCCCTGTCGATCCGACCACCTGGCAGGAGATTCTGGAGGCCGGAAAGAAGTTCGGGCTGGATCAGGCGGCGATCGAGAAGATCGCGGGGTAGTGAGGCGGAGCACGGTGCTCTTCCCTTCTCCCCTTGTGGGAGAAGGTGGCGCGAAGCGCCGGATGAGGGGTTCTGTCCGCGAAGGGAAATGCACAATTGAGAGGTCTGTCTCCGCGGAGACAACCCCTCACCCGTCTTCGATGCTTCGCATCGAAGCCACCCTCCCCCACAAGGGGGGAGGGAAAGCAGCGCTCTAATCCACCATATCCGCGACCGCCTTGCCGCAAGCCGTAGTGTCGGCATTGCCGCCGAGATCCTTGGTGCGGAGCGTGCGCTCTGCCAGCGTGCGCTCGATCGCATCGACGATCGACTTGCCGGCTTTCTTCTCGCCGAGATGCTCGAGCATCATCGCGCCGGACCAGATTGCGCCGATCGGATTGGCGATGCCCTGCCCCGCGATGTCGGGCGCCGAGCCGTGCACCGGCTCGAACACCGACGGGAAATTGCCGTCGGGGTTGATGTTGCCGGACGGCGCGATGCCGATGGTGCCGGTGCAGGCCGGGCCGAGATCCGACAGGATGTCACCGAACAAATTGGAGCCGACCACGACGTCGAACCAATCCGGATGCAGCACGAAGTTCGCGGTCAGGATGTCGATGTGATACTTGTCCCACTTCACGCTTGGATACTTCTTCGCCATCGCCTCCACGCGCTCGTCCCAATAGGGCATGGTGATGGAGATGCCGTTCGACTTGGTCGCCGAGGTCAGGTGCTTCTTCGGCCGCGACTGCGCGAGCTCGAATGCGAACTTCAGGATGCGATCGACGCCGATGCGGGTCATCACCGTCTGCTGCGTCACGAATTCACGGTCGGTGTCCGGGAACATGCGGCCGCCGACGGAGGAATATTCGCCTTCGGTGTTCTCGCGCACGACCCAGAAATCAATGTCGCCGGGCTTGCGGTTGGCCAGCGGCGACGGCACGCCCGGCATCAGCCGCACCGGGCGCAAATTCACGTACTGATCGAACTCGCGGCGGAATTTGATCAGCGATCCCCAGAGCGAGACGTGATCCGGAATCTTGGCCGGCCAGCCGACCGCGCCGAAATAGATCGCATCGTGCTTGCCGATCTGATCCTTCCAATCGTCCGGCATCATCTGGCCGTGCTTCTCGTAATAGTCCCACGACGAGAAGTCGAAATGATCGAAATGAAGGGACACGCCGTGCTTCTTCGCCGCGGTCTCCAGAACGCGCAGGCCCTCGGGCATCACTTCCTTGCCGATTCCGTCGCCGGGAATGACCGCGATCCGGTATTGTTTCTTGCTCATCGAGAACGTCCTTGATTGGTCCGGCAGCCGCCGTCTTTTTGACCGCACTGCAATGGACCAAACGCGACGGCAGTGCAACGCTGCACTGCAATGTTGACCATGGCGCGGCCGACCGCCTACTGATTTTATTCCCGTTCCTCTCCTGCGAGTAACTCCCATGGATCTGCACCTGCGTGGCAAGCGCGTCCTGATCACGGGCGCGTCCAAGGGTATCGGCGCAGCCGCCGCCGAGGCCTTTGCCGAGGAAGGCTGCCATCTCCTCCTCGCGGCCCGCAATGGCGATCAGCTCAAGGCTTTGGCCGAGCGCTTGCGCTCGGCGCACCAGATCGATGCCGCCACGAGCATTGTGGATTTGCGCAGGAGCGAGGATTTGACGCGGCTCGCCAAGGAAGCCGCCGACATCGACGTGCTCGTCAACAATGCCGGCGACATTCCCGGCGGCTCCATTGACAAGATCGACGAGGCCACCTGGCGGCACGCCTGGGAATTGAAAGTGTTCGGCTACATCAACCTCACGCGCATGATCTATGCGCAGATGAAGGCGAAGGGCGGCGGCGTGATCGTCAACGACATCGGCGCCGCCGGCGAGAAATTCGACGCCAACTACATCTGCGGCAGCGCCGGCAATGCCGCGCTGATGGCCTTCACCCGCGCGCTCGCGGGCAAGAGCCTCGCCGACAACATCCGTGTGGTCGGCATCAATCCCGGCCCGGTTGGCACTGACCGTCACGTCACCCTGCTGAAGACGCGGGCAAACCACCAGTTCGGCGACGAGAGCCGCTACAAGGAATTCCAGAAGAGCCTGCCGCTCGGCAGGCCTGCGCATGCGCACGAGATCGGCGATCTCATGGCGTTCCTGGCGTCGGATCGCGCAGGCTATACGTCGGGGGTCATCTATACGGTGGATGGCGGAATCAGCGCAGGATGGGGTTAACTTTATCCTCGTCATTGCGAGCGCAGCGACTTGTCCGCCGAAGCTTTAGCGAAGGCGGAAGCAATCCAGGAATGTATCTGCGGCAAAAGTCTGGATTGTTTCGTCGCTTCGCTCCTCGCAATAACGCCTAAAATATGCACAGGAGTAGAATAGTTGTCTCAGGACCTGATCCGCGAATCCGCTTGCGCCGTCGTCGACAAGCTGCGCTCCGGCGACGTCTCGCCGCTGGAGCTCTTGGATGTGCTGGAGAAGCGCATCACCGAAGTCGATGGCAAGGTCAACGCGCTGCCGACGCTGTGCTTCGATCGCGCGCGGGATAGCGCAAAGGCGCTGATGCGGAAGCCGGCCGGTGCGCGCGGATTGCTCGCAGGCCTGCCGGTGCCGATCAAGGATCTGACCGATGTTGCAGGTGTGCTGAACACACAGGGCTCGCCGATCTTCAAGGACAACATCCCGGCGACGTCCGACATCCTGGTCGAAAATCTCGAGGCCAACGGCGCGGTCGTCTATGCCAAGTCGAACACGCCGGAATTCGGTGCGGGCGCCAACACCTTCAACGAGGTGTTCGGTGCAACCCTCAATCCCTGGGATACGTCCAAATCGGCAGCCGGCTCGTCAGGCGGCGCGGCCGTTGCGCTCGCCACCGGCATGGCCTGGCTCGCGCAAGGCTCCGACATGGGCGGCAGTCTGCGCAGTCCGGCAGCTTTCTGCGGCGTCGTGGGCATGCGGCCGAGCATCGGCCGCGTCGCGCACACGCCGAAAGCGGCCATCGATCGTAACCTCGGCGTCGTCGGTCCGATGGCACGCAACGTCGAGGATCTCGCGCTGCTGCTCGACGCCATGAGCGGCGACTATGCCGCCGACCCGCTGTCGCTGCCGACGCCCTTGACGTCGTTTCTCTCGGCGGCGCAGCCAGGCAGCAAACCGAAGCGCATCGCCTATTCGGCGGATCTCGGCATCACACCGGTCGATCCCGAAGTCAAAGCGATCACGCGGAAAGCGGCGGAACGCTTTGCCGAAGCCGGCGCCATCGTCGAGGAGGCGCATCCGGATTGGCGCGATGCGCATGAGTGCTTCCACGTGCTGCGCGCGTTCGACTTCGCGATCAGCAAGGCGCAGCTGCTGCGCACCAAGCGCGACCTGCTCAAGCCCGAGGTGATCTGGAACATCGAGGAAGGCCTCAAGCTCACGATCGAGCAGCTCGAACGCGCCGAGGCGCAGCGCGTCGGCATGACAGCGCGTGCGATCGAGTTCTTCAAGCGCTACGATCTGCTGCTGGTACCGACCACGATCGTGCCGCCCTTCCCGATCGAGCACCGTTATGTCGCCGAATGCGCCGGCAAGAAGTTCGACAATTACGTCGAGTGGCTCGGCATCGTCTATGCCATCACGCTCGCCTGCTGTCCCGCGCTGTCGTTGCCGTGCGGCTTCACCGCATCGGGACTTCCGGTCGGCCTGCAGGTCGTCGGGGCTCCGCGCGCGGATGCGCAGGTGATCGCCGGCGCGAAGACGCTGGAGGATATTTTGGGCGTGCGTGGCACGACGCCGATTGATCCGCGGGTGAAGAACTAGGTTCCCGCTCTCGTGCCCCGCACGCGGCGCAGCGCCTCTTCGGCGGTGCGCTGCAGAGCCGGGGCCCAAGTCTCCAGGACTTCCCGTGTATCCCTGGGTCCCGGCTCTGCGGTGCAGCGCTTTGCGCCGCACCTTGTCCGGAACACGCGCGGCCTTCACCTTCCGCTCGTCGCCTCCAGGCTCCGGCTATACCGCGACATCGCGAAGCAGAAGACAAAATAGATCACGGCGACGAAGATGTAGACTTCGACGGAGAATTGCTGCCACGCCGGATCGATGATCGCGGTCTTGGCCGTGGTGAGCAGGTCGAAGATACCGATGATCAGAACGAGGCTGGTGTCCTTGAAGAAGGCGATGAAGGTGTTGACCAGCGGCGGGATGACGTGACGGATCGCCTGCGGCAGGACGATCAGCCGGTTCTTGCGCCAGTAGGACAGGCCGAGCGCCTCGGCGGCCTCGTATTGCCCGCGGGGCACGGCCTGGAGGCCGCCGCGGATGACTTCGGCAAGATAGGCACCCGCGAACAGGATGATCGCGACCTGCGCGCGCAAGAGCTTGTCGATGTTGAATCCGTTCGGCATGAACAGCGGAAACATCACGCTCGCCATGAACAGCAGACTGACCAGCGGCACGCCGCGGATCAGCTCGACATAGAGCACGCTGAGCGAGCGGATCGCCGGCAGTTTTGAGCGCCGGCCTAGTGCGACGAGGATGCCGAGCGGGAAGCCGAAGGCCAGACCAAAGGTCGCCAGGATCAGCGTCACCGGCAAACCACCCCAACGGTCCTGCGAGACGAACGACAGACCGAGTATGCCACCCCACATCAGCATACTGATCAGCGCGAGCGCTCCGATCCAGAGATAGGCCAGTTCGCGCCGCCATAAGGCGCGGCGGCTGGAGAGATAGAACAGGGCGATGAACAGCAGCACCGCCAGTGCCGGCCGCCACTGCTCGTCGAACGGATAGGTGCCAAACAGGATGAAGCGGTATTTTTCGGGGATGATTGCCCAGCATGCACCGAGGCCGCGTACCGCGCGGCAGGCGCTGGAATCGTTCGCCGGGGTGACCCAGACCGCATTGGCGATACCCCATTGCACGAAGCTGAAGAGGCCCTTTGCAAGCACCGCCAGCAACACGACCGAGAGGATGCCGTTCGGGATCGACGAGAACAGATTGGTGCGCAGCCAGCGCAGCACCGGGTTACCAATCTGCGGGCGGCGGGCGGCGCGCGGTGCTTCCGGAATGTCGGCGATCGCCGTCATGGTCAGCGCTCCACCAGCGCGATGCGCGAATTGTACCAGTTCATGAAAAAGCTGATGCCGAGGCTGATGGTGAGAAACACCGCCATGATCAAGGCAATGGCCTCGATCGCCTGCCCGGTCTGGTTCAATGTCGTGTTGGCGATCGAGACCACGTCCTGATAGCCGATCGCCACCGCGAGCGAAGAGTTCTTGGTCAGGTTGAGGTACTGGCTCGTCATTGGCGGCACGATGACGCGTAGCGCCTGTGGCAGGATGATCTGCCGCAGCATGAAGCTGCGGCGCAGTCCCAGCGCGTTGGCGGCATCCCACTGGCCGCGCGGCACCGACTGGATGCCGCTGCGCACAATCTCGGCGATGAAGGCCGAGGTGTAGGTGACGAGCGCGATCAGCAGCGCGAAATATTCCGGCGCGAGCGTCAGTCCGCCGACGAAGTTGAAGCCGCGCAACTCAGGCCATTCGATCGTCCAGGCCACGCCCAGCAGCACGGACACCGCCGCAGGCAGCACAACGAGCAAGCCGAGTGCAAAAGGCCAGGCCGGCCGCGGCTTGCCGTCGCGCATTTGCTGCGCGATGAGCCGCCGCCGGATCACATAGAACACGACAAGTCCGAGCACTGCGGTGCCGAGCACCCAAAGCTGCGGCGTCCCGATGGGAATCGCCGGCAGGATCAACCCGCGATTGGACAGGAACACGCCCTCAATCGGACGCCATGCCGCGCGCGCGGCCGGGAGCGCCTGCATCAGCACGTACCAGAACAGGAGCTGGAGCAGCAGCGGGATGTCGCGGAGCGTCTCGACGTACACCGCGGCGAGCCGCGACAGCAGCCAATTGGCCGACAGCCGCGAGATGCCGATCACCGTGCCCAGGATCGTTGCAAGCACGATTCCGATCACGGCGACGCGCAGGGTATTGGCGATGCCGACGACAAAGGCCCAGAGATATGAGTCCCTCGGATTGTAGGCGAGCAGGCTGTCGGCGATGGGCATGCCGGCCTCACGGCCGAGGAAGGCAAAACCGGTCGTGATGCGGCGCACGGAGAGATTGGTGACCGTGTTGGACCAGAGGAACACGATGACCGCGACTACGATCCCCACCACCAGAACCTGCCAGAACAGGCCTTTCAGCTCGCGCTGCCCGAAGGCGCCGAAGAAGCGACGGCGCGGCGGCGGTCTCGGACCGTCTGACGTCACAGCACAAAAATCCTTCTCAAGACGGCGATTTCCGGCAGCGCACGTCAACTGTTGCACCAAACTCAGCTTCGTGCAACAAATGTTTCATGACCGAGCCCGCGAAATCCTCGCCACTGAGCGAACTGCGCATTGCATTGCCATCGCTTCCGATGCGGTTGCAGGAGGTCGGGCGTTTCGTCGCAGCCAACGATTACGACGCCACCACGCGTTCGATGCGCGATCTCGCAGCGGTTGCCGGCGCCGATCCCGCCGCGTTCACGCGGCTTGCCAAGGCGATCGGCTATTCGGGTTGGGATGAATTGCGCGCGGCGTTGACGGAGGCGCGGCGGCCCTCGCAGCTAGCGCCTTTCTCCGGCCGCGCCAAGGGCCGCTGCCACGGCCCGAACGCCGATGTCGCGCTCATCACCGACAAGCTGGAGGCCGAGGCCGCCGGCCTTCCGCGCATCCCGGCTCGGCCGATCGCGGAGGCGGCGCGCGCACTCCACCACGCCAAGCGGATCTGGATCACCGGCTACCGAAGCTGCCGCAGCGTCGCGGAATTGCTGAACTACGAGCTCCGGCTGTTTCGTCCCGAACAGGTGCAGCTCGTCGGCGCGTCCGGCCCCGACGATCTCGATATGGGCGCGTTCCGGCCCGGCGAGGCCGTCATCGTCATCGGCTTCATGCCCTACACCCACGCGAGCGTCCGGGTCGCGCAGGCCGCCTATCGTGCCGGCGCGGCCCTGATCGCGATCGCCGATAGCCCATCGGCGCCGATGGCTGAAGGTGCCGACCACGTGCTGCTGTTCGAGGCGGCCTCCTCTCCCGGCTTTTTCCCGAGCCTCACCGGCGCCATCGCGATCGCGCAATCGCTCGCCGCCGTGACGTTTTCGCTCGGCGGCACGGCCGCGAAAAAGCGCCTGGAGAATACCGAGGCCCGGCTGGCCGCGGCTTCAACTTACGTATCAGAGAAAGGTTGACCCATGGCCGCCCGCACCAGCCGCGTGCTGCATCGCTCGCTGCGCGAAACGCCGCCCAAGGCAATCGGCGGCGAAGGCGTCTATCTCTTTGCCGAGGACGGACGCCGCGTGATCGACGCCTCCGGCGGCGCGGCGGTCTCTTGCCTCGGCCACCAGCATCCACGCGTCATCGCGGCGCTGACGAAGCAGGCCTCGACCCTCGCTTATGCCCACACAGCCTTCTTCTCGTCGGAGCCGGCGGAGGCGCTTGCCGAGACGCTGGTCGGCCACGAGCCCGGTGGCCTCGCCTACGCCTATTTCGTCAGCGGCGGATCGGAAGCGGTTGAAGCCAGCATCAAGCTCGCGCGGCAATATTTCATCGAGCGCGGCGAGCCGCAGCGGCAGCACTTCATTGCGCGGCGGCAGAGCTACCACGGCAATACGCTCGGCGCGCTCGCGGCGGGCGGCAATGCCTGGCGCCGCGCGCCCTACGCGCCGCTGCTCTCCAACGCCTTCAGCCATGTGACCCCGGCCTTCGCTTATCACGAGAAGCACGAAGGTGAATCGGATGCGCAGTTCGTGGCGCGGCTCGCCGCCGAACTCGAAGCCGAGTTTCAGCGGCTTGGCCCCGACACCGTCGCCGCGTTCCTCGCAGAGCCCGTCGTCGGGGCCACCGCAGGTGCCGTCACGGCGCCGGACGGCTACTTCAGGGCGGTGCGCGAGATCTGCGACCGACACGGCGCGCTGCTCATTCTCGACGAGGTCATGAGCGGCATGGGCCGCACCGGCACCACGCACGCCTGGGAGCAGGAAGGCGTGGCACCCGACATCCAGGCGATCGCCAAGGGTCTCGGCGGCGGCTACCAGCCGATCGGTGCAATGCTCGCGAGCGGCAGGATCATCGACACAATCCGCTCAGGTTCGGGCGCCTTCCTGCACGGCCACACGTATCTGGCGCACCCTCTCGCTTGCGCCGCCGCGCTCGCGGTGCAGGACGTGATCCGCGAGGACGGCCTGCTCGACCGGGTCAAGGAGCGCGGCAAGCAGCTCGAGCAGCGGCTCACCGAGCGCTTCGGCAATCACCGCCATATCGGCGACATCAGGGGCCGCGGCCTGTTCTGGGCGATCGAGCTCCTCGCCGATCGCGCCAGCCGAACCTCGTTTGATCCCGCGCTGAAGCTGAATCAGAAGATCAAGGCGGAGGCCTTCGCCAACGGCCTCGGCTGCTATCCCGGCGGCGGCACCGCAGACGGCATCCGTGGCGACCACGTGCTGCTGGCGCCGCCCTATATCACCTCCGCGGAGGAGATCGATCTGATCGTCGACAAGCTCGGCACGGCCGTCGACAGCGTATTGCGTCGTGTCAATCACTGAGGGGAGAAAAGCATGATGAGGAAAGTGGTTATCATAGCCGGCGTGCTCGCGGCGTCGACGGTGGTGGCGTCGGCGGCAACGCTCGACACGGTGAAGAGCCGCGGCACGCTGATATGCGGCGTCAGCGCCGGTTTCGCCGGCTTCTCCGCACCGGATTCGCAAGGCAACTACAAGGGTCTCGACGTCGATTATTGCCGCGCGCTCGCCGCCGGCGTGCTCGGCGATGCCAGCAAGGTGCGTTACGTCTCGCTGACCGCGCAGAACCGCTTCACCGCGCTCCAGTCCGGCGAGATCGACGTGCTCTACCGCAACTCGACGCAGACCTATCTGCGCGGTGTCACGCTGGGCCTGCGGCAAGGTCCAATCAACTTCTACGACGGTCAGGGCTTTGTCGTGAAGAAAGACCTCGGCGTGAAGGAGATCAAGGACCTCAAGGGCGCCACCGTCTGCGTCGCGCAGGGTACCACGCATGAGGTCACGCTCGGCGATTACGGCCGCGCCAACGGCATCGATTGGAAGCCGTTGGTGTTCGACCGCGTCGACACCATGTACCAGACCTTCTTCGGCGGCCGCTGCGATGCCATGACCCAGGACGCTTCCGCGCTTGCTGGCGCCGTGACGACCGCGGCGCCGAACGCGGCCGACTACGTCGTGCTGCCGCAGACCATCAGCAAGGAGCCGCTCGGCCCCTTCACCCGCAATGGCGACGAGGTCTGGAGCGACATCATCACCTGGCTGCACTACGGCTTGATCGAGGCCGAAGAGCTCGGCGTCACACAAGGCAATGTCGATGAGATGGCGAAGTCGCAGACGCCCGCGATCCAACGCCTGCTCGGTGCCTCCGGCGATCTCGGCTCGCGGCTCGGGCTCGACAACAAATGGCTGGTCACGGCCATCAAGGCCACCGGCAATTACGGCGAGATCTACGAGCGCAATGTCGGCAAGGCGAGCCCGCTCAAGCTCGAGCGCGGCCTCAACGGTCTCTGGAGCAAGGGCGGCTTGATGTACGCGGTGCCGTTCAAGTAAACGTTTTGCGTGTCCCGGACGCGTTGCGTCCGGGGCTCGCGACCTTCCATCAGGTAACGTTCAATGACGAAGTCTCCTCGCGTCGCGCTGATCCACGCCCTCAAGCATTCCATCGCCCCGATCGAAGCTGCGTTCGCGAAGGTGTGGCCGGAAGCGCGGCTGATGAACCTGCTCGACGACAGCCTGTCGTCGGATCTGGCGCGTGACGGCAAGCTCAATGATGCCATGACCGAACGCTTTCTTGCGCTCGGCCACTACGCCGCGGCGACAGGCGCGGACGCGATCCTGTTCACCTGCTCGGCCTTCGGTTCCTGCATCGAGGCGGTTGCGCGCGCACATGCGCCGATGCCGGTGCTCAAGCCGAACGAAGCCATGATCGAGCGCGCGATGACGATGGGGCGGCGGATCGGCCTGCTCTCGACCTTCCCGCCGACGCTGGCTTCGATGCCGCCGGAATTTCCGGCCTCCGTCCAGATCGTGCCGAAACTCGCCGAAGGCGCGCTGGCCGCGCTCGACCGTGGCGACCGCGCTACGCATGACCGGCTGATCGTGGAAGCCGCACGCGATTTGCGCGATTGCGACGTCGTCGCGCTCGCGCAGTTCAGCATCGCGGCAACCGCGCCTCTCGTGGCAGAAGCCACCGGCCGCCCTGTCGTGACCACGCCCGACAGCGCCGTCGAGAAGCTGATGAAGCTGTTGGCGGCGAGGGCTTAAGCGCCAGCCTGTTTCCGGCGCCGCGCGCCTTTGATCGCCGCCGCAAGCGCGGCCTTGGTTTCACTGACAAAATCCTCGACCAGGTCTTCGCGCGTGGCATGGGCCGCCTCGCCGGTGAACAGTCCCTGCTCAGCCAGCATCACCACGCCGTGCACCGCCGCCCAGATCTTGAGCGCCTGCCGCTCGCGCAGATAATCAACGGCCGGGGCTTCCAATGCGTCGACCACGAGCGCAAAGGTTTCGCGGGTCGCTTCGTGCAGCTCGCTGCCTTTCGCCGCACACGACACCGTGCGCGAGGCGAACATCAAGCGGTAGATGCCATTGCGGCGTAAGCCGAAATCCAGCGTCGCCTGCGCCAGCAGCGACAGCTTCGACCGCTTCGACGGCTTTGCCATCGCCGCCCGCAATATCCCGTTGAGCTGCCGGAACGCCTCCGCCGTCACCGCCGCAAGCAGCGCCTCGCGATCGGCGAAATGCCGGTAGGGCGCCGGCTGCGAAACACCCAGCTGCTTTGCCAGCGCCTTGATGCTGATCGCCTCCGTCCCGCCCTGCTCGGCTTCGCGCAGCGCGGCCTTGATCAAGGCGTCGCGGAGATCGCCGTGGTGGTAGGTATTCTCGGGCTTGCGGGCAAGTTGTGAACGCATGTTGCGCAGAGCCTATAAGTTTGCGCTTGACAGGGGAAGCCTGCCGCGAATGTAATAGCCTATAACTTGAACAAAAACTCAAATGGGAGCGCGCGCCGCCTTCGGGCCGGAGTGCACACGATCGAGGAAGCCGCCATGACAGAGCGACTGAGGGTTCACGTTGATCCCGACAAATGCCAGGGGCACGCGCGCTGCAAGGCGCTGGCGCCGGAGCTGTTCGAGCTGGACGAATACGGCAACGCCCACGAAGCCGGCGACGGCACGGTCCCGCCCGGCCTCGAAGACAAGGCCTGGCTCGCCAAGTCCAATTGCCCGGAAATCGCGATCGACGTGATCGAGGAGTAACGCGCCCGCTTCTGCCCGCGACCACGAGCCCCCAAGGGATTTCGAGGGATTTCGAGATGTCCGACATCAGCCAGCCCACCGCCCATCCGCCCGTGACCGACTGGGTCCATGATTTCGACCACACCGATCCGCAATGGACGGAAGATCCCTTCCCGATTTGGGACGAGCTGCGCGCCGCAAGCCCGGTCGTGCATACCGAACGCTTCCTCGGCTGTTACATGCCGACGACCTATGAGGCAGTGCGCGAGATCGCCAACGACAGCGAGCATTTCTCCTCGCGCCGCATCATCGTCCGGGACGTTCGGCCGGAGATCACCAGCAGAAACTCCGCCCCGCCGATCACGTCCGATCCGCCGGTGCACAAGCCAGCCAAGCAATTGCTGCTGCCGCCGTTCACGCCGGACGCGATGAAGAAGCTGGAGCCGCGGGTGCGCGCGATCTGCAACGAGTTGATCGACGGCTTCATCACCGAAGGCCGACTTGACGCGGCAGAGCGCTACACCAAGCACATTCCGGTTCGCGCGATCGCACACATGCTCGGCATCCCCGAGACGGACAGCGATCTCTTCATCCGATGGATCCACATGATCCTGGAACTTGGCATCAAGGACGAAAACACGTTGCTCCAGGCGGTGCACGAGATGAGCGCCTATTTCAGCGCCCATATCGAAGCGCGCAAGAACAAGCCAACCGACGATCTGATTTCCTACCTGATGAATGCCAGGGACAAGGACGGCAATCCGCTCGAGGATTCGCATGTGCTGGGCTCGTTGCGCCTGCTCCTGATCGCCGGCATCGACACCACCTGGAGCGCGATCGGCTCCTCGCTCTGGCACCTTGCCCGGACGCCCGCCGACCGCGAGCGCCTGGTTGCCGAGCCCGAGCTGATCCCGACCGCGGTGGAGGAGCTGCTGCGCGCCTATTCGCCGGTGACGATGGCGCGCGAAGTGGTCAAGGAGACCACGGTGTCAGGCTGCCCGGTCAAGGCAGGCAACATGGTGCTGCTGTCCTTCCCGGCCGCCAACCGGGATCCGAAAATGTTTCCGGATGATAAGGTCGTGATTGACCGCCGCGAGAACCGCCACGCCGCCTTCGGCCTCGGCATCCACCGCTGCGTCGGCTCGAACCTTGCGCGCATGGAGATGCAGGTTGCGCTGGAGGAATGGCTGAAGCGCATTCCGGACTTCGCCCTCGATCCGGCAGGCACGGTGACCTGGTCCCAAGGAACCGTCAGAGGCCCCCGCCAGTTGCCATTTTTGCTTGGAAAGGCGATGTAGACCTCTCCAAACAGTGATACGGAGAGGCCGGACTTGACTGAGCAAGCAATCAAACCGGCCTCTGAGCATTTTGATATCGCCAGCGCCCAGCGCGGATCAAGGCGATCTTCATCGGCTCGATCGGCAACCTCTGCGTCGGGCTGCCCTGTGCGATCACCGTCTCGATGTTCGGCGGCACGGCGCCGGCGATCGCGCTCTATTTCAAGACCATCGGGCATGAGGAGTGGTTCTACTATTATCTCGCTGGTATCATCTGCCTGTCGCTGAGCATCTACCATGCGCGACACCAAGCATGCCTCCGCGATGCACCGCCACGAGTAGCCGATGGCCGAAGATAACGAGCCGCCCGACAGCAAGCTGACGCGCACCAAGGAAAAATGGGCGCGCGAGGGCCGCTTTTTGACAGGCAAGATCACGCGCCCGGAAGATCAGCGCCTGCCGCCCGGCCAGCACCAGACAAAGGACTGGCCAGTGCTCGATCTCGGAGTCGTACCGCCGATTTCGCGCGAGCGCTGGCGGCTCGACGTCTACGGCGCGATCGAGAACCCCGTGTTCTGGACCTTTGCCGAGTTCGCCGCCCAGAAGCAGGCGCAGTTCATCTCCGACATCCACTGCGTCACCACCTGGTCGCGCTACGACAATGAGTGGGAGGGGCTCGCCACGCGCGAGCTGCTCGCGGCCTGCCAGCCGCGCCCGGACGCGCGCTTCGTCGTGTTGCATTCCCATGATGGCTACACCACCAACCTCGCGCTGGACGACTTTGCCGCCGAGGACGCATTGCTCGCCCATAGCTGGTCCGGTGAGCCATTGTCGGCCGAACATGGCGGCCCGGTACGGCTGGTCGTGCCGCATCTGTATTTCTGGAAGAGCGCCAAATGGGTTCAGTCGATCGAATTCCTGACCGAGGACGCGCCGGGCTTCTGGGAAGTCCGTGGCTACCATAACCGCGGCGATCCCTGGGCAGAGCAACGCTATTCGGGCGACTAGGTTCAGCAAGGAACGGGGGAAACCCATGCCGACAGAGCGCTTTCAATTCACCGGCGAAGGCGGCCATCAGCTTTCGGCCGCGCTGGAGCTACCCGACGGCGAGCCCGGGGCCTTCGCGCTGTTCGCGCATTGCTTCACCTGCGGCAAGGACACGCTGGCCGCCAAACGCATCTCGGTCGCGCTGGCCGCCATGGGCATCGCGGTGCTGCGCTTCGACTTCACCGGGCTCGGCTCCAGCGAGGGGGATTTTGCCAATTCGACGTTTTCCTCCAACGTTGCCGATCTCGTGCGCGCCGCCGATCATCTGCGTAGCGTCCGCAAGGCGCCGTCGATTCTGATCGGTCACAGCCTCGGCGGCGCCGCGATCCTTGCGGCAGCAGGACGAATCCCGGAAGCCAAGGCGGTTGTGACCATTGCGGCACCATCCGATCCCGCCCACGTCACCGGCCTTTTCAAAGAGCATCTCGGCGACATTCGCACGCAAGGTGAGGTCGAAGTCTCGCTTGCGGGACGCCCGTTCCGGATCAAGCGCGAATTCCTCGACGACATCGCCGAGCACGAGCTGATGAAAGACGTCGCCGGCCTGCACAAGGCGCTGTTGGTGATGCATTCTCCGGTCGACGATACCGTCGGTATCGACAATGCGACGAAGCTCTTCGTCTCCGCCAGGCATCCCAAGAGCTTCGTCTCGCTCGACCATGCCGATCATCTCCTGACCAAGCCGGCCGACGCGCTCTATGCAGCCGACGTGATCGCGGCCTGGGCGAGCCGGTACATCGACGCGGCCAAACCTGCGAAGGCGATGGATCTCCCCGAGGCGCCGCGCCGGGTCGTGGTGCAGGAGACCCGCAAGAGCAAGTTCAACCAGACCATCTCCGTCGGTCCGCATCAGCTCGTCGCGGACGAGCCGGTCGCCGCCGGCGGCGAGGATGCCGGCCCTGGTCCTTACGATCTCCTGCTCGCTGGCCTCGGGGCCTGTACCTCGATGACCATGCGCCTCTATGCCGACCGCAAGTCGCTGCCGCTCGATCGTGTCACCGTCTCACTGAAGCATTCCAAGATCTATGCAAAAGACTGCGCGGAATGCGAGACGCGCGATGGCATGCTCGACCAGATCGAGCGCGACATCGCGATGGACGGCGCGCTCGATCCCGAGCAGCGCAAGAAATTGATGGAGATCGCCGACAAGTGCCCGGTGCACCGGACGCTGACGTCGGAAATCCGCATCGTGACCAAGGCCGTGGATTAGCGCGACTGCGCTAGAAGCACGACGCCATTGTTCGCACCGCCGCGGTGATCTCGCTCTCGCGCCAGGCCGCGAAGCCGAGCAGCAGGCCGTGGTCGAGCGGCCTGCCCAGTGCCAAGCCGGACAGGGCACGCGTTTCAACGCCCGCTTCGACCAGCCGCTTGACCGCCACCTGATCAGCGCGACCGCGCTTGAGACGCGCGACGAGCTGAATGCCACCGGGGGACACTTCGGCAGAGAGCACATCGCCCAAATGGCGCTCCAATCCCTCCACGAGGTGATCGCGGCGGGCGTGATAGATCCTGCGCACCCGGCGCAGATGCGCCAGGAAATGCGCGTCGGCAATGAACTCGGCCAGCGCCTCCTGGATGTGGCTCGCGGCGATCAGTCCGATGTGCCGCTGTACGATCTCGAGAGTACCGACCATGGCCCGCGGTATGACGAGGTAGCCGAGCCGGATATCCGAGGTCATGACCTTGGAGAACGTGCCGACATAGAACACGCGGCCGTGGGCATCGAGTCCCTGCAGGGCCGGCACCGGCCGGCTATCATAGTGGAATTCGCCGTCGTAATCGTCCTCCACGATCCAGGTCTTGCCGGGCCTGCTCAGGCCAAGAAACTCCGTGCGGCGCGAGAGCGACATCAGGCGACCGGTCGGGTGCTGATGCGACGGCGTCATGAAGATCAAGGTCGGGGCCGCCAAGCCACGAATCCGCTGCATGCCCTGCTCGTCCAAACTCATCCCGATCACGCGCGCACCGGATGCGCGGAAGGCGGCCGCGGCGCCGGGATAGCCGGGATCCTCGACCCAGACATCGTCGCCGGGGGTGATGACGGCGGCCGCGATCAAAGTCAGCGCAGCCTGCGCGCTCGGCAGAATCAGGATCTGATCCGCCGTCGCGCGCACGCCCCTGCTGGTCGCAAGATAATGCGCCAGTGCCTCGCGCAGGCGCGGCCGATTGACCGGTCCGACCTCGCGCCTCGCCGCGCGCACAGCGCTGCGGCGCAGGCAGCGCGCCCAGACCTCGTTGGGAAACTCCCTGAAATCGCCATGTCCGGGACGCAAGGGTCTCAGTCGCGCCTGATAAGACATCGGCCAGTCGGTCTGCGTGAGGCTCGACGCCCAGGGCGAAAGCCGCGGCTTGCCAGGGCGTATGCGAGATGCGACGGCGCCAGCCTCTGTGACGCGCTCGCCGCCGTCGACCGCAACCATCGGACGGCGGCCGTGCGAGGCTTCGAGATATCCCTCGGCGGCGAGCTGCTCGAACGCATAGCTGACGGTGTTGCGCGAGACGCCGAGATCGCTCGCAAGCCCACGGCTCGACGGCAGCGTGCGGCCTTTGACGAGACGCCCGGTCGCGATCAAGCTTCGGAGCTGGCTCGTCAGTTGAGCCACCAGCCCCTCGTCGTCGGCCCGGTTCAGGTCGATCAGGGCGGAGATCATGCTGTCCGGAACTGGCACCCTATTCCTTTCCTATCTGGCACTGTTTCAGGTGCCAGACGAGATGCTATCCGCTGGATTGGACTGCTTCAAGGACCTCCGAAATGAACTCCCTATCCCCCCGCGCAGCCGTTGGCCTGTTTCTCATCGTCGTGCTGGGTTGGGGCATAAACTGGTCGGTGACGAAGCAACTCGTCCAATTCCTTCCACCACTGTGGGCTTCAGCGATCCGGAGTTGGATCGCGCTGGCTGGATTGTTCGTGATTCTCGGGCTCAGCAACAATCTGATGATTCCGGAGCGTCGCGACATCCCGGTGGTCCTGAGTGTTGCACTGCTGCACATGACCGTGTTCTCGGTCCTGGTTGCGGCCGGTGTGCGCTTCCTACCCGCGAGCAAGGCCGTTGTGCTCGGCTACACCACGCCACTCTGGGTCGCGATCGCCGCGCCGCTACTCGGGAAGGACACTTTGACGGCGCCGAAGCTCGCCGGCGCGCTGCTGGGCCTGATCGGCCTGATCGTCATCCTGAACCCGGCCTCGATCGATTGGACCAACACCAATGTCGTGCTCGGCGCCGGCATGGTGATCCTGGCCGCGATCTCATGGGCCGCGAACATTATCTATATCCGCGCCCATCGCTGGATTGCCTCGCCGCTCCAGCTTCTGATCTGGCAAGTGCTCGTGGCAACCATCGTGCTATCGGTGAGCGCGACCATCGCGGATGGCCTGCCGCATGTGGAGTGGTCGTGGAGACTCGTTTTGCTGTTCCTGTATTCCGGGCTGATCGGGACGGTGCTCGCCTATTGGGCGATGTCGATGGTGAATAAGAGCATCTCGGCCCTGACGACCTCGCTCGGCACCACCGCAACGCCGCTCGTCGGCATCGCCAGCGCCGCGATCCTGCTGGGCGAGCCGATCGACATGAGTCTGGTGATAGCGGCCGCGCTGATCATCACCGGCATCGGTCTCGCGACGCTCGGCGATCGCCTAGTGCGTGGTCAGGCTACCGCGAACGGCTGAACGCGCAGCATCCCGCGCAATCCCGCCGTCGTGCCGAGCAGGATACCGGCGACGGCGACGAATGAGCCGAGCGCGAGCGTCGACACGCCGGTGAGCCCTTGGCCGATCGAACAGCCGAACGCCATCACGCCGCCGATGCCCATCAGTGCGGCGCCAGCCGCCGATCGCAGCATATGGCGTGGCGAGGAATAGCCTTCGAGATGGAAACGGCCCGTCGCAAGCGCGGTGACCAGACTGCCGGCGAAGACACCTGCAACCGTCGCGATGCCGAAATTCAGCGTCAGGCCCGTCGAGAGCATGACATATTGCAGGCTGTCCGCGATCGGCGCGACGAAGGTAAGCGAGGTCACGGGGACGGGGTTGAAATCATCCGCGCCGAGATAGCCGGTGACGAACCAGCCGCCGGCGACGAGGAGACCGACGACGACACCGGCTGCAATCTGGCCGGGCGAACGTCGGAACGCTGGGTGCGCGAAAGCAAACAGGATCAGCGTGACGACAACGACAGCAGCAGCCATTGCGCGCGAAAGCGCTTCAGCCGGACCGAACATGGCCAACAATGACGGCAGCGAATTCACGTTGACCGTGGTTTGCGAGGCCTGGACAAGGGCGATGCGCGCCGGCGCGATCAGGCCCTTGAGCGTCATCTGCGCGGCGATGGCGAGCACGACCACCACGACGAAGGAGCGGAGATTGCCACGACCGAGCAGCACCAGCGCGCGCGAACCGCAGCCGTTGGACAGTACCATGCCGTATCCGAACAGAAGTCCGCCGAGAAACAGCACCGGCATCGAGAAGGACTGTTGCAGGTAAATCGACTTGCCGAGATTGACCATGCCGGTGCCGGCGAGGAACTGGCTCGCTGTGGTCGCAACCGCGATCGCCAGCGCATAGGTTCGGACCAACCGCCCATCCCCCTCCGACAACCAGCCGCGCATGCTGCTCATCAGGCAGAAGCCGCTGAGCAGGCCGACAGCGCCGTAGACCAGGCCGATGACGAGGCCGGCGAGGATGATGAGTTGGGGAGACGAATCCATGATCAAGGTTTCAGGATCACGCGATCCCGCGAGGAGCCTGCAACGGCGACATAGGCCTCCTTCGCGCGTTCGAGCGGATAGACGGCGTTCGCGTTGATCGGAAACGGTTTCAGGTGCCCGCTCGCGAAGCCCGGGCCGAGGTCACGCAGCACAGCGCCTGTCGCGATCGACGACAGGCCGAGCGTGTCGATGCCGACATAGGTGTGTTGCCCGCGGTAGAATTCGAGAATGTTGAACTGCACGATGCGGTCGATGGCGGCGATCAGGATCTGGCGGCCGCGAAGCGCGAGCGACTTGTGCGCCGCCTGGAAATAGGGATCGCCGACCGTGTTGAAGACGATGTCGGCGCCTTTGCCATCGGTCAACTCGCGCACGCGTGTGGCGACGTCGGTCGCGGAAGCGTCGATCACCTCGATGGATGCGTTGGTGTGGCCCTCATAAGGTTCCGCCTTGCGCACCACGCCGATGACACGCGCGCCCTGCCAGGTCGCGATCTGCACCGCCGCTTGACCAACCTTGCCGTTGGCGCCGAACACCAGCACCGTTTCCCCGGGCTTTGGAATGCCGGCGCGGCGAAAACCCTCCATGGCGGTGACAAAGGGCACGCCGATGCCGGCGGCCTCCTCCCAAGACACGGTCTTCGGCTTCTCCACCACCGCGTCGGATTCAACGACGAGATGGCTGGCGTGAGTGCCGTCGCGGCGGATGCCGAGATCGCCGGAGGAGCCGAACACCTCGCGGCCCATCGTACCGGCCGGCCCGTCGATCACCACGCCGGCGTAATCGCGCCCCGGCGTGCGCGGGAAGATGGCATAGGGCATTAGCCC
This sequence comes from Bradyrhizobium sp. 17, assembly GCF_023073515.1. NCBI lineage: Bacteria > Pseudomonadati > Pseudomonadota > Alphaproteobacteria > Hyphomicrobiales > Nitrobacteraceae > Bradyrhizobium > Bradyrhizobium sp. 17. Next base: position 53,167 of record NZ_JADPJQ010000065.1, read on the forward strand.
CGTCGCGGCCTTGACGTCGGACGGATTGACGGCGGCGGCCTTGACCTCGATCAGGAGATCGTTCGGACCGCGCGCGAGCGTATGAGGCTCGACGCGAGGTGCAATCCCAGCGGCGTTCTCGGCCTTGGCATGGACGCGGACGCAGCGCGCCTCGACGGCTTTGGGATTGGCTGATGACATGGAAAAGATCCGCGATTTCTCGCGGGCCTTGTCGCCTCTGAGGGCAGTCAAGTCAATCCGTCAAGTCAATCCCGTCAACTTAATCCTTCGGCCGCTTGTCGTAGAGCCGCTTCGCCTTGCCGAGCGAGCGTTCCAGCGTCGCAGGCGCAACCACCCGCACGTTGGAGCTGATCCCGATCGTGTTCTTGATATGGGTTGAGATCCGATCGGCATGGTCGAGGAGACCACGGCCATCCCAACTCTCCGGCCGCGCCTCGGCAATGATGGTCAACTCGTCCATGCGTCCTTCCCGAGTCAATTCCAGAATGAAATGCCCGCCGCACCAGTCGGTGGCGAGCAGAACCTCCTCGATCTGGGTCGGGAACAGGTTGACGCCGCGCAGGATGATCATGTCGTCCGAGCGCCCCGTGACCTTCTCCATCCGCCGCATGCCGGGCCGCGCCGTGCCCGGCAGAAGCCGCGTCAGGTCGCGGGTGCGATAGCGGATCACCGGAAAGGCTTCCTTGGTGAGCGATGTAAACACCAGTTCGCCCTTCTCCCCGTCGGGCAGCACCGCACCGGTGTCGGGATCGATCACTTCGGGATAGAAATGATCCTCCCAGATATGCAGGCCGTCCTTGGTCTCGATGCATTCCTGCGCGACGCCGGGGCCGATCACCTCGGAGAGACCGTAGATGTCGGTCGCGTCCATGTCGAAGGCATCTTCGATCTCGCCGCGCATCGCATTGGTCCACGGCTCCGCGCCGAAGATGCCGACCTTGAGCGAGCATTGGCGCGGATCGAGCTTCTGACGCTTGAACTCGTCAAGGATCGCCAGCATATAGCTCGGCGTCACCGTAATGATGTCGGGCCGAAAATCGTTGATGAGCTGCACCTGCCGCTCGGTCATGCCCCCGGAGATCGGCACCACAGTGCAGCCGAGTTTTTCGGCGCCGTAGTGCACGCCAAGCCCGCCCGTGAAAAGACCGTAGCCATAAGCATTGTGGATGATCATGCCGGTGCGGCCGCCCGCGGCGCGGATCGAGCGTGCCATCACGTCCGACCAGGTGTCGATGTCGCGTTGCGTATAGCCCACCACGATCGGCTTGCCCGTCGTGCCGGAGGACGCATGCACGCGCACCAGTTTCTCACGGGGCACGGCAAACATGTTGAAGGGATAGTTGTCGCGCAGGTCCGTTTTTACGGTGAACGGAAATTTCGCAAGATCCGAGAGTTCGCGAAAGTCGGACGGGCGCACGCCGGCCGCGTCGAAAGCCTTGCGATAGTGCGCCACGTTGTCGTAGGCGTGCTTCAGCGACCAAGCCAGCCGCTGCACCTGCAGCGCCATGATCTCGTCGCGCGATGCACGCTCGTGCGCATCCAGCTCGGCCTTATAGGTGTTGCCACCTTCCTTGAGCCTCGTCAGAGCCATCCTCGTTTCCCCGTATCATTGCTTTTCTTTATTGATCCTGCGCCGGCAGCCAATTTCCGCGAATCGCCCGCGAATGCCCGCGAAATTCGGCGATGACTGTATCGCCGGCGGAGACGCGCACGTCATAGATGCCGGAGCGGCCGCCGCGCGTAACCTCGCGGGCCTTTGCGACGAGGCGATCGCCGAGCTTGCCCGGCTTGATGAAGGTGATCTGTCCCTGCGCCGCCACGACGCGGTCGTTGTGCGAGTTGCACGCGAAAGCGAAGGCGGAATCGGCCAGCGTGAAGATGAAGCCGCCATGGACGATGCGCTGACCGTTGACCATATCCGGCCGCACATTCATCGCCAGCGTCGCGAACCCCGGGCCGATCTCGACGATCTCCATGCCGAGTCCTTTGGAGGCATCGTCCTCCGCCCACATCGCATCGGCGCAGGCGCGGGCAATATCCTCGGGCGACAAGGCGGCTTTGACGTTCACGCGCTTCTCCCGTCCGATTGTTTGGACACGATGTTCTGCTGCCTGGCTAAAACTGTCAAACGTGGTCGTAGTCGACCACGACCCGCTCCGACGATGGCTTGGCCTGACAGGTCAGGACAAAGCCGGCCTTCAGCTCCCAGGGTTCCAGCGAGTAGTTGATGTCCATCGGCGCCTCGCCCTCCACCAGTTTGGCACGGCAGGTCGAGCACATGCCGCCCTTACAGGCGAAGGGCAGATCGACACCGGCGCGTAGCGCGGCATCGAGGATCGCCTCGTCCTCTGCCACCGGCACGTCGCGGCGCTTGCCGTCGATGATCAGCGACGCGATCGCTTTCGGCGGCGCGTCCGGCGCAACGATCTTCTTCGGCCGCGGCTTGCCACCGAACTCCGAGACAAACCGCTCGACATGGATACGCTCCTCCGCGATGCCGAGATCGCGACAGGTCGCTTCGATGTCCTCGCTCATGCCGGACGGACCGCAGATGAAGACGTGATCGACGCTTTCCGCCGGTACCAGCGAGCGCAGCAGCACCCTCACCTTGTCGCCGTCGAGCCGGCCGTGCAGGATCGGAATGTCCTGTTCCTCGCCCGAGATGACGTGGAAGATCGAGAGGCGGTCGATGAAGCGATCCTTGAGCTCTTCGAGCGCCTCGAGGAACATGATGTTGTCGGTCGTGCGATTGCCGTAGAACAGGAAGAAGCGGCTGTCGGCTTCGCGCGCGAGGACGCCCTTGACGATCGACAGGATCGGCGTGATGCCGGACCCAGCGGCAAAGCCGACATGGATGCGGCCGCCGCCGGCCGGCGGGATCACGCCGAAGCGTCCCGTGGGCGTCATCACGTCCAGCGCGTCGCCACACTTCAAATCGTCCGCTGCCCAGCTCGAAAACGCGCCTCCATCAACCTTCTTGACGGCGATCCGTATCTCGCCGTCGTCGGGGCCGGAGCAGATCGAATAGGAGCGGCGCACTTCCTCGCCATCCAGCATGGTGCGGAGTGTGAGGTATTGGCCGGGCGTGAAAGCGTAGTCGGTCGCAAGCTCCGTCGGGATGGCGAATGTCAGCGATATGGCGTCCGACGCCTCGCGGCGGAGGTCGTTGACGGCCAGGCGATGAAAGCGTGGTGCGACTGCTGACATAGTCAATGACACTTGAAATAATCGAAGGGTTCGCGGCACGCCCTGCAGCGCCAGAGTGCCTTGCAGGAGGTGGAGCCGAATTCGGACAGCAGCTCGGTATTCGCCGAGCCGCATTGCGGGCACACAACGGCTTGCTCGCCGAACAGCGCGCGGCGTGAATTCGAGGCCTGCGGCGGTGCGATGCCGTAGGCATGAAGCTTCCGGCGGCCCTCTTCGCTCATCCAGTCGGTGGTCCAGGCCGGCGACAGCACGGTGCGGACCTTTGGACTGCGGAAACCGGCGCGCTCCAGCGCGACCTCGATTTCCAGCGCGATCATGTTCATGGCCGGACAGCCCGAATAGGTCGGGGTGATCGCGACCTCGACCTGATCGCCGTCGAGGACGACATCACGGAGCACGCCGAGATCGGCGATGGTCAAAACCGGGATTTCGGGATCGACCACGCTCGCCGCGGCATCCCAGGCCCGTCGGCGCAGGTCGCTATGGGGCTCCAGCACCGTCACCATGTCTGCCCCGGGAAGGTACGCTGTATCGATTGCAGCTCTGAGAGGAGATGGCCGAGATGCTCGCTGTGCCGGCCCACGCGGCCGCCCTGCTGCATCCAGTCGTTCTGCGGCAGCTTGAGCGTTGCTTCGCCGATCACATCCGAAAGTGTCGTCAGCCAACGACCCCGCAAGGTGCCTGGGTCTACGGCGATACCGGCATGGATCAAGGCGTGCTGGCCGTCGTCGACGGCAAACATCTCGCCGGTGAAAGCCCAGAGATGATCGATCGCAGCCTGCGCGCGGGCATGGCTCTCGTCGGTGCCGTCGCCGAGCCGGATCATCCACTCCGAGGAATGCCGCAAGTGATAGGCGCTCTCCTTCTCCGACTTCGCGGCAATCGCAGCGAGCGTCGTATCGCGCGAGGTCATCATGGCGCGCCAGTAGAGATCGGCGAAGGCGGAATAGAAGAACTGCCGCACCAGCGTCTGGCCAAAGTCGCCGTTCGGCTGCTCGAGGAGCAGCAGATTGCGATACTGCCTGACATCGCGAAGGTAGGCGAGCTTGTCTTCGTCGTTGTCCTTGCCTTCGGCTTTGGCTGCGTAGGTGTAGAGCTCCCGGGCCTGGCCGATAAGGTCGAGCGCGATGTTGGAGAGCGCCATGTCCTCTTCCATCATCGGCGCATGCCCGCACCATTCCGACAGGCGGTGGCCGAGGATCAGCGCGTCGTCGGCGCGGCGTAATGCGTAGAGCACCAGCGGTGTTTCGGAGACCTCGATGTTCGCCATCACATGTGTCCTACTTCCTCAGGCACCTCGTAAAACGTCGGGTGGCGGTAGATCTTTGATTCCGCCGGCTCGAACATCATGCCCTTCTCGGCGGGATCGCTTGCGGTGATCGCCGTCGACGGCACCACCCAGATCGAAAGGCCCTCACCGCGACGCGTGTAGATATCGCGGGCGGCTTGCAAAGCCATCGTGGCGTCGCTCGCATGCAGCGAGCCGACATGCTTGTGCGCGAGCCCGTTGCGGCTGCGAATGAAGACTTCCCACAGCGGCGTGTTCGGCGTGGCCATCGCGATCTCCCTACTCTGCCGCTTGTGCAGTTCGACGCTGCGTGCGCTTTGCGGCATAGCTAGCTGCCGCCTCGCGCACCCAGGCGCCCTCATCGTGCGCCTTGCGGCGTGCCGCGATGCGATCCCGGTTGCATGGGCCGTTGCCGGCGAGCACCTGCTTGAACTCGGTCCAGTCGATCTCGCTGTAGCGCCAGTGCCCGTCGGCGTCCTGAATCATGCCGGGATCGGGAATGGTCAGGCCGAGATATTGCGCCTGCGGCACGGTGGCGTCGACGAACTTCTGCCGCAGCTCGTCATTGGAGAAGCGCTTGATCTTCCACTTCGTCGAGGTGTCGCTGTGCTGGCTGGTGGCATCGGGCGGGCCAAACATCATCAGCACCGGCCACCACCACCTATTCAAGGCATCCTGCGCCATCGCCTTCTGCTCGTCCGAGCCACGGCACAGCGTCAGCATGATCTCGTAGCCCTGGCGCTGGTGGAACGACTCCTCCTTGCAGACGCGGATCATCGCGCGGGCATAGGGACCGTAGGAGCAGCGGCACAGCGGGATCTGGTTCATGATCGCGGCGCCGTCGACCAGCCAGCCGATGGTGCCGATGTCGGCCCAGGTCAGCGTCGGATAATTGAAGATCGAGGAATATTTTGCCTTGCCCGCGAGCATGGCGTCGACCAGCTCTTCGCGCGAAGTGCCGAGCGTCTCGGCCGCGGCATAGAGGTAAAGCCCGTGGCCGCACTCGTCCTGCACCTTGGCGAGCAGCGCGGCCTTGCGGCGCAAGGACGGCGCTCGCGTGATCCAGTTGCCTTCGGGCAGCATGCCGACGATTTCGGAATGAGCGTGCTGGGAGATCTGGCGGGTCAGCGTCTTGCGATAAGCCGCCGGCATCCAGTCGTTCGGCTCGATGCGCTCCTCGGCATCGATGCGCGTCTGGAACTGCGCAGCGTTGGCCGCATCCTCGAGGCCGCGATCATCGGTCTCGGCCGTGTTCAGCGCCTGGGTATACATGCGCATCCTCCCATTTTATCGAGGGGCAATATATAACAAGAATCAGATCACGCAAGATATTTCTGTAACATAACAATCAAGTCTCGAATCTCCTCTCCAGGAGTTTCCGCGCCGGCGGCAATGGCCTCTTTTCATTGGTCCCATGACCATCAAGCCATTGTTCCGATGGGACAAGCAGCGCGCGATAGATGTCGCCGCACAACGCACGGGCGGCCTTGCCTGGCCAGTTCGCCGGAAGCAGGCTTTCGGGCAGCAGCGGATCGCGCAGCACGACTCGGCGATAATGGTGGATCAGGAGGATGCGCGCCGTGAAGGCGTCGGCCTCGGACAAGTCGCTGCCGCGCGCGATCGCGGCGCGCAGCGGCTCGAACGTCTTCATGAACTTGAGATAGGCGTCCGCGGTGCGCTCCAGCGGCCAGCTCGCACTGAGCAGCCGGCGACCACTGTCATCCTCGGCCGAGACCTCCAGACGGATGGCGCCCGCGGCCTCGCCGGGCACTGGCACGCCTGACGGGGCGACCCACACGCCCGGCAGCGGGCTACCGAAGCCGGCGTTGCGGAGCGCCTCGCGCGAGGCATCGCGATCCTCGCCATTGCCGATCAGAAGCAGCTCGAAGCGCCCGGTCCAGTCGGATGGCGGCGGATCGTAGATATGGCGTGTCGCGGCCTCGAAGATCTGGCGGCCCTTGTCGGCCAAGCGGTAAAAACTATTGCGGCCGACCTTTTCGCGCGTCAGCCAGCCATCGGCAGCAAGCCGCGACATCGCGGTACGCACCACGCCGCTGTCGATGTCCAGGGTCTCGAAGAATTCCAGCAGCGTGCCGAGCCATACCGAACCGCCACGCGGCACGATGGCATCACCGAATACCGTGATGACGATAGAGCCGGTGCGCGACGGCTCGCGCTTGAGCTGATCGATGATGCGGGACAACGGATGCGCCATGCGCGAGGCATAGCGCGTTTGGTGCGGGCACGACAATGGACGGGTGCGACGCTCTTCTCCCTTGCCCCGTCTTACGGAGGCAAAGAATTACCGATGCGGATCGGGATAGACCACGCTGCGCCAGCCGCTGCGGTCGAAGGGCCGCCAGCTGCCTTCCTTCTGCGCAAGGCGATCAGCCACCGCGAAGACAGCGGCGGGATGATGGCCCATGCCGCAATGGCTGCTCTCGATCTCGATGCTCTCGGTCTGCGCGCCCGTCTTCTCCATGCAGCCCTGCCAAGCGCAGACGCCGTCGGTGCGGCTGAAGATCGCCGTGGTCGGCACCGGCGGCGGAACGGCGAGATCGCCGCCGAACTGCGGATCGACCTCATTGGACTTCCGCCCGCTCGCCCATTCATAGACGCGCCAGGCATTCGTCGAATGCGGATCGCCGGCAAAGGGGCTGCCGAGCGTGATCACCTGGCGTACGCGGTCGGGCATCATCTTGGCGAGCTGGCGCGCATAGAGACCGCCGAGGCTCCAGCCGACCAGGCTGATCTTGCGGCCGTGCCTGTCGCTGAGCTCCTGAACCAGATCCACCATCGCGTGCTGCACGCCCTCGCGCAGGCCATAGTTGCGGCCTTGGCGCCAGCCGCTCACCGCATAGCCCTTGCCGGACAGAAAGGTGCGCAGTGCACGCGTGGACCCGTCGGAGGCCACGAGGCCCGGCAGAACCAGCACCGGATGCCCATCGCCGCGCGGCGCGAGGCTGAGCAGCGGAAGCGCGCCGAGGAAGGCGCCGAACTCGTGGATCGCTCGCCCTTCCAGGAACATCAGGGTGCGAGACGGCGGGCTCAGCGTCTGGGCAGTAGCGGTCATCAATGGTCCCCTTGGGAAAATTGCTGAAAAGGCCACCGGTTGTTTGCCGGCAAATGGGTATGGGATTCCAACACGCCGGCTTCTTGATCGTTCCGCAACACAACATGAATCAGCTAGGCAGCGGGTTCCCGACATTCAAGCGGGAGACACCCCGGGCCACAATAGGCCCGCGCGTTAATGCTGACGTCCGTGACGCAAAAGTCACAACAATCGAAGCAGGAATTCTACGGAGTAAAGCGCAAGACCCGCCAGCCCGCCGATCAGCGAGCCGTTGAAGCGGATGTATTGCAGGTCGCGGCCAATGTTGATTTCGATCAGCGAAATCAGCTGCGCCATATCCCACGATTTGACCTGGTCGGAGATGAAGGTCGAGACGCCGCTCTTCTGGTCCGCGACGAAACTGCGCAGCACCGCGACCAGCCCCTTGTTGATCTCGCCGCGCAGCTCGGCATCGCCCGCAAGCGCTTCGCCCGCCGCGACACACATGCCCGCGAGATGATGCTGCAGCACCTGCGTCTCGCCGCTTGCACTACGTTGGATGAAGGACCGCGTATTGGCCCAGACGGTGCGGGCGAGATCGGCAAGCTCGGGACGCGCGAGCAGATCGCGCTTCAAGCCGTCGATGCGGTCGATATAGGCCTGGTCGGTGCCGAGCCGGTCGACGAAGCTCAGCACCATGCGATCGAACTCGCCGCGAAAAGGATGTTTGGGATCGCTGCGCACTTCATTGAAGAACGCGGTGGCGGAGGCCACGATCTTGTTCACCAGAAACTTGTCGGCGCGATAGAGCCTGAGCAAGGTCGGCAATTCCGCGCGCACCTTCTCGCGGATGATCGCCATCGTCTCGGTCTGGTTCAGCGTCTCGTGCATCACGCGCAGAAGATCGTCGAACAGGATCTGGTGCCGCCCTTCCGCGACGAAGCCGCGCAACGTGCCGGCCGCGAGCGGCGCCAGATCGACGGCCTGGAGCTGCGAGGACATGCGGCGGATGATGAAGGTCATCAGACCGGAGCTCTCGGTCGCGGAGACAGCCTCCGGCAGCAGGCGCAGCGCAAAGCGCGCGAGGTCATCGCTGCGCTTGCGATCGCGCAGCCAGTCGGCGACGAAGGAGCCGAAATCGATCTCCTTCAGCTTGGCCTCGACGGGAGCAGCCTCGAGGAAATGCACCTGGATGAATTCGCCGAGCTTGTCGGCGATACGGGCCTGGTTGCTCTGGATGATCGCGGTGTGCGGGATCGGCAGGCCGAGTGGACGCTTGAACAGCGCCACCACCGCATACCAATCGGCGAGCCCGCCGATGGTCGCGGCTTCCGCGAAGGCAGCGATGAATCCGAACACGGGATGCACGGGCAGCAGCCATTTCGCGACGACGAACAGGACAAGCGTCGAGCCCAACACCAGCGTCGCCAGCGCTTTCACGCGGCGCAATTCGGCTGCGCGTTCGGCGTCGCCGGGAGTGTCGAAAGAGAAGGCGCCTGATGGAGTCATCACAGCATCACCCTATCCGTCATTGCGAACGAAGCGAAGCAATCCAGAGTCTTTCCAAGGAGGCAGACTGGATTGCTTCGCTTCGCTCGCAATGACAGCTACGGCGGAATAACAAAAGGCCCGCCGAAGCGGGCCTCAAATTCAGTTTTTACTCAGGGGGCCGTATCAGGCGGTCTTGTTGTAGACCTTGGCAAAATTGTCCTGAGCGGACTTCGCACCGTTAGCGGCGAGCTTGCCGAAATAGTCGGTAGTCGCCTTGGCGCGCGAGACGAACGCTTCGCCGCGGGCGCGGAGCAGGCCGGACTGGATCTCGACAGCTTCGCTGAACGACTTGGCGGACGCGAGCTTGTCGATGCCCGCGAAGAATGCCTCGGCGTCCTCGTAGATCGCCTGCTGGATGTTGCGGCTGATCTTGCCGGCTTCGGTGACGGACTCGGTCACCGCGTTTTCGACGGCGGCGGTCACGCGCTCGGAGCCAGCGAACACCTCGGCAGCACGGTCCTTGGCAGTGTTGGCGGACTTCTTGACGAACTCGCGGGCGGCCTCGGGAACTTCCAGGTTCTGGATGTTCTTGAACGCGTCCTTGAAGCCTGCGAAAGCGGTGTTGGTTTCGGTGGTCATTGGGGTCTCTCCATCCTCATTGGTTGAGCTATGGGCTCACCCCGTCCGGTTTGGCCCGGGGCACGGCTTATATGCTATAGTTAATTGTGCGATGCAATATCCATATTGCAGTGCGATATCACGAAACCGTGAATAGCCATAGGCAACTGGCGCCTCCCCGACCATCCGGGTTCCCGAACATCCGTCCAGCGGTTCTCAATGCTGGACGGCGCCAGGCAGCCCATAGGCCTCCATCTGGGCCTGGACCTGCGCGATGTTGTGCCCGAGCACGACGACATCGTGGGTCTTGCCGTCGACGTCGCGAACATGGTCGCGCAGCAGTGCCTCGGCCTTGAAGCCGAGGCTCTCGAACAGCGTGATCGCCGCCTGCTGATCGACCGTCATTTGGACCGAGAGCTTCTCGAGGCCGGCCCCGAGCGCGAGGGCGAAGGTCTCCTGCGACAGCGTCCTTCCTACCCCCTTCCCGCGCACGTCGAGCGAAACCACCATCCGGATCTCGCCGACATGAGGCGACCAGGAGTGCGGATCGCGCACCAGCGTGCCGCAGCCGACCACCGTGCCGTCCCTGACCGCGAGCAGGCTCGTGATCGCGCCGCGCGCGATCTCCTTGACCCAGGCGGAGAGCACTTTCGGCTCACTGATGTTGCGCGGCAGGAACAACAGGTCGTGGGTCGGCAGGCCCTTGCCGAAGGCGAGCACCGCGGCTTCGTCCGCCGGGGACATCAGGCGGATCTCGATATCGCCCGCGTCCGTCTTCACATGGCGCGGATAGGAACGCTGCTCACTCATGTCGATCTCTTCCCCAGCCAGGAATCCAGTTTCGGCCATAGCCGCTTCACCGCATTGGCGCCGGCGACGAGCGAGACGTGACCGCCCTTCAGCATCACCTCCTCCTTGTCCGCCGATCCGATCTTGGCGATCAGGTGCTTTGCAGCCTCATAAGGCACGATGTGGTCATGCTCGGCGACCGCATGCAGGAACGGCACCTTGATGTCCTCGAGCTTCGCAGCACGGCCGCCGACCGACATGGTGTCGTTGAACAGCTTGTTGTCCCACATCAGGTCCTTGGTGATGGTGCGGAAATATTCGCCGGCCAGCGGCAGCGTGTCGGTCGCCCAGCGGTCGAACATCCGGTAGGATTTGACGAACTCGTCGTTCCAGATGTTTTCCCAGAGCTGGATCTGGCTGACGGTGCGGGAGGCCGGGCGCAGCATCTCGAACGACGACAGGATCATCTCGGGCGGCACGTTGCCGACGCTGTCGACGAGGCGATCGACGTCGAAATAGCGACGGTCGGAGAAGTTCGAGAACAGCTTCATCTCGCGAAAGTCGATCGGCGTGGTGAAGCAGATCAAATTCTTCATCGGCCCGTCCTTGTGGATCGAGCCGTAGAGCAGCGACAGCACGCCGCCGAAGCAATAGCCGATGACGGAGACGTCCTGTTCGCCGGAATCCTGCTGCACGCGGCGGATGCAGTCCGGGATGAAGTCGAGGACATAGTCCTCCATGCGGAGGCTCTTCTCCTCCGGCCGTGGCGCGCTCCAGTCGAGCATGTAGACGTCGTAGCCGCGCTTCAACAGGAACTCGATGAAACTCTGGCCGGGCACGAGGTCGAGAATGTAACCGCGATTGGTGGTCGCCATCACGATCAAGATCGGAATTCGATAGATCTCGTCGGACATCGGTCGATAGTGATAGAGGCTCATCGTGCCGCGTGAATGCAGCACGTCCTTCGGCGTCGAGCCGAGCGTGGGGCCGGACGTCGAGAAATATTCGACGCCCTTGATGCTTCGCTGGATGGCGCGTTGCACCTCGGACTGGATGCGCTCCGGGATCCCTGCGAAGTCTAATCCGGCGGGTGCATTCATGTCTTCTCTCCGCCTTCAGACGGCGGGCGCTTGGTGCGCGGCGGGCGCAATGCAGTATCGGAGCCCTGAGAAATGCCGGAACTTGCCGCCATCTGGCTCAGCATCGACTTGATCTCACCGATCTGTCCTTCGATGGACTGTAGCCGTTCCGCAAGGCCGGTGACCTGGTCCCGGCTCGGCAGATTCATGGAAACCAGATATTTCTCCATGAGGTCGCCGAGCTGCTTCTGAGCACCTGCAGCAACGCCGCCGGCTCGGTTCACGGCTTGCGAAAACTCGGGCGACGACATGGCCTGATTGGCGAAGGAGTTGAACCCCTTCTCCATCTCGCCAACCATCTTCTGCCACATGGCAATGGGGTCGTTGCTTTTGTCGGTCATCGGCGTCCTCCTGAAAGCGAGAGCTTCGATGCCCTTCCTTTTTCGCCATACCACACCGTTGCGCGGTGCCGGTCAACCGGCAAGCAGCGGGTCCGGTGTCGCGAACGCGGCTTCATTGCGAGGGGAAACCGTGCGATACAGCATTAATCAAAAGCCGAGGGAACGCACCCGTGAACGCCTATCATCCGCCGCAAACCGTCCACGCCAACGGCATCGACATCTGTTACGAGACTTTCGGCAACGACAGTGCCGAGCCGCTGCTTCTGATCATGGGGTTAGGCGCCCAGATGATCCACTGGGACGATGCGTTCTGTGAGCAGCTCGCCGCGCACGGCTTTCGCGTCATCCGGTTCGACAATCGCGACATCGGCAAGTCGAGCCATCTCACAGGCGGCAAGCGTCTGACGCCGCTCGAGCTGTTGAAGCTCCGATTCCTCAGGATTCCCGTGGCCGCAACCTACAAGCTGATCGACATGGCAAAAGACACTGTCGGGCTGATGGATGCGCTCGGCATCAAGTCGGCGCACCTGGTCGGGGCGTCCATGGGCGGAATGATTGCGCAGGAAGTGACGTTGTCGTTTCCCGAGCGGGTGCGCTCGCTCACCTCGATCATGTCGACGACCGGCAATCCGCGCCTGCCGCCCCCGACTCGCGAGGCCGCCGCGATGCTGATGGCGCCGCCGCCGCGCAGCAAGGAGGAGTTCATCGTCCGCTACGGCCAGACTTGGAAGGTGTTGCGGGCCGGGTCCTTCCCGGAGGAAGAGGCGCTCGATCCCGGTCGTGCCGAGCGCGTGTTCGCGCGCGGGCTCAATCCGGCCGGTGTCGGCCGGCAGCTCCGCGCGGTGCTCGCCTCGGGTAGCCGCAAGGAGCGGCTGCATGGCGTCAAGACGCCGACACTCGTCATCCACGGCACCGTCGATCCGCTGGTCCGTCCCGAGGGCGGCAGGGACACGGCAGAGTCAATTTCGGGGGCCAAGCTGCTGATGATCGACGGCATGGGCCACGCGCTGCCGATGCGATTCTGGCCGGACATCATCGACGCCATCGCCAAGCACGCCCATGGCGCGGCGGTGCAGGCGGCGTAGATTGACCGACGCAGACAGTCTCCTCACGGTGACCATGTGAGCTGCCGGTTACTCTCTTAACGCGTGCCGGTGCGAAAGCTATACAGGCCTCCTTCAATCGCCGAGAACCTCAATCGCCAACAAAGAGGCCGCGGCCTCTCGGAGTTCACATGCATCTCATCGTCCGGTCGGCCGCAATCGTCGCTGCTTCAGTCCTCACGCTGTCCCTCGCCAGCGGCGCCGCGATGGCGGGTGGCGCGCAAGAAGAAGCCAATCGCAAAACTGTCCTTGCGTTCTACGAGAAGGGGCTCAACCAAAAGGACGCCGATGCAGCCCTCGCCTATGTCGGCGACCGCTACGTCCAGCACAATCCAAACGCGGCCGATGGTCCGGACGGATTCCGAAAGTTCATCGGCTTCCTCCGGGATAAATTCCCGAACTCGCACAGCGAGATCAAGCGCAGCTTCGTGGATGGCGACTACGTCATCCTGCACGTTCACGCGGTTCGCGAGCCCGGCAGCAGGGGCAATGCGATCGTCGACATCTTCAAGCTGGAGAACGGCAAGGTTGTCGAACACTGGGACGTCGTGCAACCGATCCCGGAAAATCCGGCGAACAACAACACGATGTTCTGACGGATCGAACCGGTTGCTGGGCAGGCGGCCTAGCTCTTCCTCGCCATCCAGATCACGTGACGTGCGCCACCGCCTCTTCCGGTGGCGCGGATATTGACTTCGTTGACGTCGAATCCGGCGCTCCCGAGCCGCTTGGTGAAGGCCGGGTTGGGCCCCGAGGACCAGACCGCGAGCACGCCGCCCGTCCGCAGCGCCGTCTTCGCCGCCTTCAACCCGCTCGCATTGTAGAGCGCATCATTGCCCTTCCGGGTCAGCCCTTCCGGCCCGTTATCGACGTCGAGGAGGATGGCATCGAATGCCGACCGCTGCGCCCGGATGATTTCGCCAACGTCGGTTTCCCGAATGCTCACCCTGGAGTCATCGAGGCTGTCGCCGAACACCTGCGCCATCGGACCCCGCGCCCAGGCGACCACCGCCGGCACGAGCTCGGAGACAACGATCTTCGCCTTGCTTCCGAGCACGGTCAGCGCAGCACGCAGCGTAAAACCCATGCCCAGGCCCCCGATGAGGACGACAGGTTTTGCGACCGTCTCGATCTGCTTCGCCGCGAGCGTGGCGAGCGCGGCCTCGGAGCCCGACAGGCGGTTGTTCATCAGCTCGTTGGTGCCGAGCTTGATGGAGAACTCCTTGCCTCGCCGCATCAGGCGAAGCTCTTCATCGGAGCCGGGGATTTTGGCGGTGTCGATCTTTTCCCAGGGAATCATGCGAGAGCTTTAGCACGTCCGGCTGCCGGGTTATCCACCCGCCCATACGTCCAGCACATACCGGTTCTTTGCACCCATCTCCTCGATCCAGCGGGCAGCCGTGGCGGCATCGCTGCCGCTCTTCTCGCGATGGATCGCGACCAGCGCCGCCTTCACGTCGGGCTCCATCTTGCTGCCGTCGCCACAGACATAGACGATCGCGCCCTGCTCGATCAGCGGCCAGACCTTGTCCTTCTGCGCAGCGAGGACGTGCTGCACATAGGTCTTTGGCCCCTCCGCGCGCGAGAACGCCGTGAACAGCTCGGTGATGCCGCTCGCCCCCAGCGCCTTCAGCTCGTCCGCGTAGAGAAAATCCTGATCGGGATGACGGCAGCCGAAAAACAGCATGGCCGGACCGAGCGCGTCGCCCTTGACCTTGCGCGCGGCGCGCTCCTGGAGGAAGCCGCGGAACGGCGCCAGTCCCGTGCCCGGGCCGATCATGACGATCGGCACGGATGGATCGTCCGGGAGCCGGAAGCCGGCCTTGGTCTCACGCACGGTTGCATGGATCACGTCGCCCGCGCGTCGATTGGCGAGATAGTTCGAGCAGATACCCTTGTAGGTGCCGCGGCCGGAGGCGGCCGGTCCTTCAACCACCCCGACCGTGACGCTGCAACGAACCGGGTCGACCGACGGCGAAGACGAGATCGAGTAATAGCGCGGCGCCAGCAGCGAGAGCATTTCCAGATAGACGTGGAACGGCAATTCGCAGGCCGGATATTCGAGCAGCAGATCGAACACCGATTTTCGCCTGGCCAGAATCTCGCTGCGATAACGCTCGAGTGTTTCAGCCTCCTCGCCAACGAAGGCCAGCAGTTTTGGTTTCGTGACCGGACAACGCGTATGCTCGGTCATGATCTGAATCTGCTTCCGTGTCGCCACTTGCTGGAGCTCGACGAACTCGCTGAGCAGGCGGCCCACTGACACGGCATCGCCGACCGGCAATTGCGCGCGGCGGCCTTCGGCGACCTGAAGCCTGATTTGGTCGGCCGGCAGGAAGCCGAAGCGACGGGCAACCGAATCCACCAGCGTCGGATCGTTGCGCGGGACCACACTCAGATGATCGCCGACGCGGTACGTGATGTTGGACGGCAGCTGCACCTCGATGTGGCGCGTCGAGCGCTCCGACGGATTGGAACCGGCCTTGTTCTGAAGCTCGTCATTGACCACCACCTTCATGGCCACCGCGCCGCCCTGGGCGACGATGGTGTTGACGGCGGTCACCGCGACCGGCTCGATCGCGTAGAGCGGATCATCCTCCGCGGTACGGGTGAAATTCCAGTCGATGCCGAATTCCTTGGTCGCGACCTGGGCGGCCGCCGGGAACCATTTCTGAAACTGGCCGTCGAGATCGCTGCGCGCATCGCCTTCGCCACGCGGATAGACCGCGCGCGCACCATGCGCCGATAATTGTTCATCGATGAAGCGCGGTACCGATTGATAGGTCGCGGCCCAGTCGCTGTTGCCGCAGCCGAACACGGCGTAGCGCACATCGGCAAACGCATCCTTCGGCAGCTCGTCGCCGAGCCATTTGACAAATTGTGTCGCATTGTCCGGCGGCGCGCCGTTATAGGAGGCGCAGATGATCAGGACGCCGCCCTCCCGCGGCAGCTTGCCGACGTAATCGTCGAGCGGCCCCAAATGCACGGCAAAGCCGTTGATCTCGGCAAGGTCGGCCATCCGCGTCGCCAGCTCTTCGGCGGTGCCGAGATTGGAGCCGTAAAGTACGAGCATCGGCGTGTTGTGGCCGGGACGCGCGGTGGGCTGGCGCGGTGCCTTCGGCGCCGACGACACCGCTACAGGTCCACCATAAGCGCCGCGCTCGCGATCGGCGCGCGGACGGACCTTGATCTTGAAGCCTTCCGGCTTCATCGTGAGCGTTTCCTTCAGATGCATCTGGTAGCGCTGGTGGTCGACCAGCTTGAAGCGCTGGAGGATCATGCCGAGCGCGAGCGCGGCCTCGTGCATGGCGAAGCCGCGGCCGATGCAGGCGCGCTGGCCGTTGCCGAACGGCTTCCAGGCATTGATCGGCCGTTTGGCTTCCGCC
This sequence comes from Bradyrhizobium sp. 17, assembly GCF_023073515.1. NCBI lineage: Bacteria > Pseudomonadati > Pseudomonadota > Alphaproteobacteria > Hyphomicrobiales > Nitrobacteraceae > Bradyrhizobium > Bradyrhizobium sp. 17. The sequence continues at coordinate 69,581 of NZ_JADPJQ010000065.1, forward strand.
TCCCGGCTGAAATTCTCCGGATCGAACGCATCCGGGTTGGGACCCCAGACAGAGGGATCGCGATGCAGCGCGGTCACCAGGATGGTGGTGAACGTGCCCTTCCTGAGCTTGTACTTGCCGCCGCCGATAGCCTCGTCGTTCAGTGGGGAGATGCCATAGGCCGGCGCCGGCGGCCATAGCCGCAGCGCCTCCTTGAGGATCTGCGTGATGTAAGTGAGCTGCGTGACCTGTTGATAGGTCGGACGCACGTCGACATTGGGACCGAGGACGCGGTCGACCTCGTCATAGGCTTTTTTTAGAATGTCGGGGTGCTTGAGCAACGCATAGAGCGCGCAGGACAACAGGCCGCTGGTGGTCTCGTGGCCTGCGATCAGGAACGTGTTGATCTGGTAGCGGATGTTGACGTCGTCGAGCTGCTCGCCGGTCGAGCGATCGACGCCCGTCATCATCGCCGCAAGCATATCCTTCTTGTCGTCGGTCGCCTCGCCTCCCTTGCGGCGCTCCGCAATGATCTCGTCGACCATCCTGTTCATGAAGTCGACATCTTCAGCCATGGTCTTGCGCCGCTTCTGCATCCAGAGCTGCTCGAACGGCAGGCCGCGCGTCATCATGATGGTTTCGAGCGAGCGCACCAGCGACTCGACGAAGGGGTGGTAATCGCGCCGGTAGAACGAATTGAAGCGGTAGTCGAAGCCGCACAGGCCGATCGTATCCAGCGTCAGCGCCGTCATGTCGTGGACGACGTCGATCTCGTCGTCGGCGTTGAGCCGTTCCCATTTGCCCACGAGCTGCTCCGCGATGTCGACCATGCTCGGGTGATAGGACTGCATGGCGCGGTTGCCGAAAGGCTGGAGCAGGATGTTGTGCGCCTTGCTCCAGTTCGGCTCCCTGGTGTCGGCCGTGAACAAGCCGTCGCCGCCGACCGCGCGCACCCGCCGCAGGGCACCGCGCACCGTCTTGTCGAAACGCTTCTCGTCGGAGAGCTCGTCGACGAGATCGTGGCCGGAGACGACCACGATCGGCGAGCCCATCATGTCGAGCCAGAAGATCGGCCCCAGCTCCTTGGCAAGCCGGGTCAGATGCTGCACCGGTGCGGCCGAATCCAGCGACAGCATGTTGCCGACCACCGGCTTGGTCGGCGGCTGCGGGATCGGGTCCAGACGGTTCTTCGATGACATTAAAAGTGCTTCCCCTGCCTCGGTATTCAACGCCGTCGTTGCGAGCTAGCCAAACCGCCTTCTACGCCATTCGATCAGCTTGGCGCTGACTTCCTCCGGCTTCTCCTGCTGCGTCCAATGGCCGCTGTCGCGGACCAGATATTTTTCCAGATCGGGGATCAGCTTGTCCATGCCATCGGCGGAAGACGGCGGCAACACCGCGTCGTTCTCGGCCATGATCATCAGCGACGGCACGCGCACCGTATGATCGAGCCCTTCGGCGCGCATCCAGTTGCGGGACATATTGCGGTACCAGTTGATGCCGCCGGTGAAGCCCGTCCTGGTGAAATTGTCCACGAACACCTTTTTCTCTTCCGGCGACAGGATCGGCGTGCGAGGATCGTGCTTCGCATCGTAGCCCGCGATCATCTGCGGAAATGCCAGGTTCAGTCGCGGGGAGGCACCGACACCCGCGACGACTTCCTCCGCCGGAGCATCTGCCGGGCGCGCTACGGGCTTGCGCATGAAGGCATCGAAGGTCTGCTCGACGCGACTGCCAAAGATCTTGTCGGGCTCACGCGCGGGATCCTGGAACTGCACGATATACATCTTTTCGCCGAAGCGCGCGCGCAGGAGCTCGATCGGATCGGCCCAGGCGCGGTTGGTATGAGGCGTATTGATGCCGACCACGCCGGCGACCCGGTCGATGTGCCGGAGTGGCATCTGCCAGACGATAAAACCGCCCCAGTCATGGCCGACGAAGATCGCCTTGTCGATCTGAAGATGGTCGAGCAGGCCGATCAGATCGCCGGTCAGGTGCTCGATGTCGTAGTCCTCGACCGGCTCTGGCCGGTCGGTCGCGCCGTAGCCGCGCTGGTCCGGCGCGATCACGCGGATGCCGGCCTCGCTCAGCGCCTTGATCTGGTGGCGCCAGGAAAATGCGAGTTCGGGCCAGCCATGGCACAGCACCATCGGCGGCTTGTCTGTAACCGGGCCCGCCTCGTAATAGCCCATGCGGATTCCGTTCGTCTGTACGAACTTGAGCGGTGGCATTTCAATCATCGGAACATTCCTACTCAGCGGCGCCCTTGATGTCCGCCGCGGGCGAAGCATAGGCAGCCTCGAGCGCGGCGAATTCTTCCGGCAGCATGTCGCACATCACCTCCACGTGCGGAATGATGTTGGCGCCGACGATGAAGCCGAAATCGAGCTGGTCGCGATAGCTCTGCACGGTGATGTTGAGCGCCTGTCCGTGCGTCGAGATCGATACCGGGAAGATGTGCAACAGCTCCGCGCCCGCGGCGTAGAGCGTCTGCCGCGGCCCCGGCACGTTGGACACCGTAATGTTCGCAGCCGGCGGCAACACATTCGACAAGTCGGAGCGGCTGTAGAGCAGCGCCATGATCTGCACGACAATCGGCGCGCCCAGCATCGAGATATTGGAGATCTGCGGCATCAGAGCCCGTAGTGGATGCGACATCTCCTTGGACTTGGTCGATTGCGCGATAATGGCTTCCAGGCGTGCCTTGGGATCGTCGATGTTGGTTGCGATCGAGCAGATCATGCCGAACACCTGGTTGTTGGCGTCGGTGTTGCCCTCCTCGCGCAGCGAGATCGGTACGGCAGCGGTCAAGGACTTCGCCGGCAGCGTTCCATGTTGCTGCAGGTAGCGCCGGACCACCCCGGAAGCGAGCGCCAGCACGACGTCGTTGAGTTTGCCGCCGGCCTGCTTGGCCAGCGCCTTGGATCGCGACAGCGAAATCGAGACACCGGCGAAGCTGCGCTCGGACGAGATCGATTTGTTGAGCATGGTCGGCGGCGAGACCATGCTGGCGAGGCTCTCGCGCGATTTTGGATCGGATATCTTGCCGAGCACGTCCGAGACGCTCTTGACCATGGTTGGGATGTTGCCGGCAAAGCGCACCGCACTCTCGATCTGGTACATCGCATTGTCGAACAGGATCGAACCGATATCGCTCTTGCCGGTGCGTGGCAGCTGCAGATTCTTCGCGGCCGCCGATGCATCGAGCGGCTGGGTGAAAAGCTGCTGGTAGGAATCGACCAGGTTCGCTGCGATGTCGCGCGGCTCCTGCCCGGGCTTCGCTCCCGCGGTCGGCGGATCGACCTTCCGCGGGATCGGCGAGATGTCGTAGATCATGTTGGTCAGCGCCGCACCGGCGCCGCCGTCGATGGCGGCATGATGCATCTTGGAATAGAGCCCGACCTCGTTGTCCTTCATGCCCTCGAACACGTAGAACTCCCAGAGCGGGCGGGCACGGTTCAAGAGCTTGGCGTGCATCCAGCCCACGATGCGTTCGAGCGTAGCGCGGTCGCGCGGCTGCGGCAGGCTGGCGCGGAAGATGTGACGGTCAATGTCGAACTGATCGTCCTCGATCCAGGAGGGATGATCGATATCGAGCGGCGCCTTCTCCAGCCGCGCTTTGAGGATCGGCGCGATGTGCAGGCGCGAGACGATCATCGCCTTGAAATCTTCGAAGAAGTCGCCCTTGTAGTCGTCCGGCAGACGAAAGATCGCCATGCTCCCGACATGCATCGGCATTTCCGGCGTTTCCAGATAGAGAAACGACGCGTCCAGCGACGACAGCTTCTTACCGTCAGCCATAGTTCCCTCCCGAGTATTTGACGGGCGCCTTAGGCGGCGCTTCTCGTCAGGCCGATACTGCCTGTTCCGGCGGGGCATATGCAATGGCAAACGGCCCTGCCCTGTCAAATGGCCAGAACTCTCCCTCCGGTTGCGCAAGGCGGTCCGCCACGGCCCACAGCGCCGCGGGATTCACCCCAAGCCCGATATGGCTCGCCAGGTGCACCTCGATGTTCTCGGCACGGTCGGAGGGACGCAGCAGGCAGGTCCGCCAGTTCACAATCCCGTCGGCGCGCGAATAGATCGACGTCGCCGGCACCGGAAGATCGCCGGCGATCGCCACGCGCAGCTCGGCGAAATCCTCGACACGCTCGCCGGACATCATCTCGTAGAGCCGCGTCGCATTGGTCGCCCGTATGTCATTGGCAAAAGGGCTGCCGAGCGTGATGGCATTGCGGACCATGTCGGGCGCCTGTAGCGCGAGATCGCGCGCATAGACGCCGCCGAGACTCCATCCGACCAGGCTGACCTTGCGGCCGCTCGCAGCATGGATTTCGGCTAGACGGGCGCGCAACGAGTCCCGCATCCGTCCGAACCCGCCGAAATTTCGGCCCATCCGCCAGGCATGTGCCTCATAGCCAAGCTCGCTGAGATAGCGCCGCATCGGCGCCATCGAGAGATCGCTGGCGAGGAAGCCAGGCAGCGCCAGCACCGGATGGCCGTCGCCTTTTGGCGCCCGCATCAGGACCGGCGACAGCAGCAGGCTGGCGTTGAGTTCGAGCAACCCACGGGCTTCGGCGAGCAGCAAAGCAAGGCCCGGCGGACGAAGCCGGCCTGAGGTCTGCGGCCCGTCCGGACCGGGCGGCATTATTTCTTCTTATCGCCGCTGCGCGTGCCGCCGAGGCCGGCCATGGTGACGAACATGTCCTGAAATCGCTCGGCAAGCTTTGGATCGAAGGTGAACCAGCTCTGGATCAGCGATTCCGGCGAGACCTTGTCGATGTTGCTCAGAACCTGCTGCTGCAGCTTGTCCATGACCGCCGTCTGCATTGGTGCCAGGTCGGGCAATCCGATGAACTGACGGGCTTCGAGGGGGGTACAGTCGATTTCGATGTTAACTTTCATGTCCCCTCCAGATGAGATTCGAGCGGCCTACTGCAGTATCGCCGCGAGGCGGTGTACAACGCAAGCGACCTGAAGCCGGTGGCGGCGCTCCGGCTTCCCCGATCGGCGGATATGGTCAATCAAAATCGGCCGCGGCCGCGCCCGTCCTCCCGTCATGCCGGTCAGCATTGCTGCACAGCGGTGCAACTTGGCGCGTTCCTTGCTGGAATGGCGCTTGCACGGGTCGAGAACTCTGGGCAACATGGTTCGATCAGCCCCGCCGAACAATCAAAAATGACGGTGCGGGCGAGTGGAGAGGTCAAGAATGTCAGTCGGACGAAGTCTGTTTGCGGCGACGCTCGCCAGTATGCTTGCGTTGGCGGTCTCGCCGGCGTCGAGCCAGACGCTGCGCTACGCCAACCAGGGCGATCTCAAGTCGCTTGATCCGTATTCGCTGAACGAGTCCACCACGCACGCTCATCTCGGTCACGTCTATCAAGGCCTCACCGCGCGCGACAAGGACCTGAAGATCATCCCGGCGCTGGCTGAGAGCTGGGAGACACCGGAGCCGACCCGCTGGCGCTTCCATTTGCGCAAGGGCGTCAAATTTCATAACGGCGACCCCTTCACCGCCGACGACGTGCTGTTCTCCGCCGATCGCGTCCGCAACAAGAACTCGAACATGCAGACCCGGCTGGCGCCCAACGTCAAGGTCGTCAAGGTCGACGACTACACAGTCGATTTCGTCCTGCCCTCGCCCAATCCCATCCTAAATTCGTCGTGGGATGTCTGGTACATCATGGACAAGAAATGGGCTGAGGAGAACAAAGCGGTCGAGCCGACGCCGGTGTCCGCGACCTCTCCGAGCTATGCCTCGCTTCACGAGAACGGCACCGGTTCCTTCATCATCGAAAGCCATCAGCCCGGTGTGAAGACCGTGTTCAAGGCCAATCCCAACTACTGGGGCAAGATGGAAGGTAACCTGAAGGAGATTATCTTCACCCCGATCTCGTCCGATGCCACCCGCGTCGCCGCGCTGCTCTCGGGTGAAGTGGACGTGATCGAGCCGGTGCCGATCCAGGACATCTCCCGCGTCGATGCGAGCCCGAATGCCCAGGTGCTGAAGGCCCCTGAGTTGCGCACCATCTTCATCGGATTCGATCAGACGCGTGACGAGCTGCTCTACTCCAACATCAAGGGCAAGAACCCGTTCAAGGATGTCAAGGTCCGCGAAGCCTTCTACAAAGCCATCGACATCGAGCTGATCAAGACGCGGGTGATGCGCGGGCTGTCCACGCCCTCGGCGCTGATGATCGCTCCGGAATTGTTCGTGCTGTCCAAGGAGTTCACCCGGCCGAAGTTCGATCCAGATGGTGCCAAGAAGCTCCTGGCCGAGGCCGGGTACCCCGAAGGCTTCGAGGTCACCATGGATTGCCCGAACGATCGGTACGTCAACGACGCGGCGATCTGCCAGGCCGTCGTGGGCATGCTTGCCCGCATCGGCGTCAAGATCAATCTGCTGGCGCAGCCCAAGGCGCAATACTTCGCCAAGGTGTTGAAGCAGGGCGGCTATCAGACCTCGTTCTACATGCTGGGCTGGACGCCGAGCACGATGGACTCCCATAACGTGCTCTACGACATCATGGGCTGTCGCGACGATGCGAAATCATCGCGCGGCGAGGCCAATCTCGGCGGCTATTGCAACAAGGAATTCGACGCCATCACCGACAAGGTGCTGGTCGAAACCGACACCACCAAGCGCAACCAGCTGATCAAGCAAGCGTATGAGATCAGCATCAAGGACTGGGCTTATATTCCGCTGCACCAGCAGGCGCTGGCCTGGGGCGTATCGAAAAAGGTCAACCTGCCGCAGCGCGCCGACAATCTGGTCATGTTCCACTGGGCGACCAAGAAGGAATAGCGTCAGTTGAACACAAGGTCCCGGCAGCGTCAGGCTACCGGGACCTTTCCTTTTTCGGCTGACAAAGACGTCGGCCAGACGCACACTCAAGGAAAGTGGAAGGCATGCTCGCTTTCACGCTTCGCCGGGCCGTTCAGGCCATCGGCGTCATGTTCGCCGTCGGCATCATCGCGTTCTCGATGTTCCGCTTCGCCGGCGACCCCATCAACCAGATCGTCTCGCTTGATACGCCGGCGGCCGAACGCGCCGCCGTGCGCAAGTCGCTGGGCCTCGATGATCCCGTGCCGGTGCAGTTCGTGCGCTATTTCGCCGATGCGGCGCAATTCAAGTTCGGCGTCTCCTATCAGTTCCGCCAGCCGGTCTCGACGCTGTTGATGGAGCGTATGCCGGCAACGCTGGAACTTGCGATCTGCGCGACCGTATTTGCAATGGTCTCCGGCATCCTGATGGGCGTCTATTCGGCGCTCAGGCGCGACACCCTGCTCGCCAAATTATTCCAGGCGGTTTCGCTGATCGGCATCTCGCTGCCGACTTTCCTGATCGGCATCCTTCTGATTTACCTGTTCGCGGTGACGTTGGGCTGGTTGCCCTCGTTCGGCCGGGGCGAAGTCGTCAAGCTGGGTTGGTGGACCACGGGCCTGCTCACATTGTCGGGCCTGAAGGCGCTGATCATGCCCTCGATCACGCTCGGCCTGTTCCAGATGACCCTGATCATGCGGCTGGTGCGCGCGGAGATGCTGGAAGTGCTTCGGACAGATTATATCCGCTTTGCCCGCGCCCGCGGGCTGACAACCCGTGCCATTCATTTCGGCCACGCGCTGAAGAACACGCTGATTCCGGTGATCACGGTAGCCGGCCTGCAGTTTGGCTCGGTTATTGCATTTTCGATCATCACCGAAACCGTGTTCCAATGGCCCGGCATGGGACTTCTGTTCGTACAGGCCGTGCAAAACGTCGATATCCCGATTATGGCCGCCTACTTGTTGATGGTCTCACTGATTTTCGTCACCATCAATCTGGTGGTCGACATCCTCTACACCGTCGTCGATCCGCGCCTGCGCGCGACCGTCGGCCGCGCCACATAAGGCAGCCTGTATGTCCGAAGTGGTCGCCTCTCATCCCGACAAGCCGAGCACGCTGCCGACGCATGCCGCCCGCAGCTGGTTCAGTCGCGCACTCAACAGCGACATCTTCTATTCGTTTCGCCGATCCAAGCTGACCATGGTGGCGGCAGTCATTACCGTGCTGTTCTTCCTGCTCGCGATCTTTGCCTCCGCGCTCGCGGTGCAGGACCCGTTCGATCCGGCACAGCTCCAATTGATGAATTCCCGGATCTCACCGCTCTGGACCGCCGAGGGGCAGAGCCCGTTCCTGCTCGGCACCGACGAGCAGGGCCGCGACGTGTTCTCCGCCATTCTCTACGGGCTGCGCATCTCGCTCGCCGTCGGCGTGGCCGGCGTGATCTTCGCCGGCGCGCTCGGCATCGCGCTTGGCCTGGTCGCCGGCTATTTCGGGGGCGCGGTGGACGGCGTGATCATGCGGATCGCCGACGTGCAACTCACTTTCCCCGCCATCCTGATCGCGCTGCTGGTCAACGGCATCGCCAAATCGATCCTCGGCAACCGGCTGGATGCAACCAGCATGCTGGTGGTGCTGGTGATCTCGATTGGCCTGAGTTTCTGGGTCGGGTATGCCCGCACGGTGCGCGGTTCCGTGATGGTCGAGAAGAACAAGGATTACGTGGCGGCCGCGCAATTGATCGGCCTTCCCGCACCAAAGATCATGTTCCGCCATGTGCTGCCAAACACGATGGGTCCGATCCTGGTCATCGCCACGATCAACCTTGCGCTCGCCATCATCACCGAGGCAACGCTGTCCTTCCTTGGCGTCGGCCTGCCCGACACAATGCCCTCGCTCGGCACGTTGATCCGCATCGGCAACAACTACCTGTTCGCGGGCGAATGGTGGATCGTGGCCTTTCCTGGTATCGCGCTCGCTGCCTTGATCCTGTCGATCAACCTGCTCGGCGACTGGCTGCGCGACGCGCTCAACCCGAAGCTCCGATGAGCAACATTTCGATGGGCAAGACTCGGATGAGCAAGACTTGGATGAGCAAGACCTGGACAAGCATGATTCGGATGAGCAAAACCTGGATGAGAGCGTCTCGCTCATGACCGACCCCATCCTCTCCGTGCGTAATCTTCAGGTCGAGTTCGCCTCCCGCCGCGGCACGCTACGCGCCATCGATGGCGTCTCCTTCGACATCGCCAAGGGCGAGGTACTCGGCGTGGTCGGCGAATCCGGCGCCGGCAAGTCCGTGACGGGCTTGGCTGTGATCGGCCTGATCGATCCGCCGGGCCGCATCGCCGGCGGCGAGATTCGCCTTGCGGGCCTGCGCATCGACAATTTGCCGGCGGAGGAGCTGCGCCGTATCCGGGGAAAACGGATCGGCATGATCTTCCAGGACCCCCTCACCTCGCTCAATCCGCTCTACCGCGTCGGCGACCAGCTCATCGAGACGATCAGAACGCATCTGAACCTGTCCGAGACCGCCGCCCGCCGCCGAGCCATCGACCTGCTCGCCGAAGTTGGAATCCCGGCTCCGGAAAAGCGCATCGACGGCTATCCGCACGAATTCTCCGGCGGCATGCGCCAGCGCGTTGTGATTGCGCTCGCGATCTGCGCCGAACCGGAGCTGATCATCGCCGACGAGCCGACCACCGCGCTCGACGTTTCCGTGCAGGCGCAGATCATCTCGCTGATCAAGCGTCTCGGCCGCGATCATGGCACTGCGGTGATGCTGGTGACCCACGACATGGGCGTGATCGCCGAGACCTCCGACCGGGTCGCGGTGATGTATGCCGGCCGCGTCGCCGAGATCGGTCCGGTGCAGGACGTGGTCAGAAACCCGCTGCACCCCTACGCCAAGGGCCTGATGGGCGCGATCCCGACCCTTGCCGGCGACGACAAGCGTCTGGTGCAGATCCCCGGCTCCATGCCGCGCCTGTCGGCGATCCCGCGCGGCTGTTCGTTCAATCCGCGCTGCGCATTCGCATTCGACCGATGCCGCGTGGAGAGGCCGGAGCCGCTGCCGCGCGGCACGCAATCCGTCGCCTGCCATCTCTATGACGGCGTGCCGGCCGAGAGCGCGGCATGAGCACTCCCTTCGTCCAGGCCACGAATCTGCGCCGCGTCTTCGACGTCTCGAAACCCTGGCTCAACCGCATGCTCGAAGGCGGGCAGCTCGAATATCTCAAGGCCGTCGATGGCGTCACCTTCGATATCAGGAAGGGCGAGACCTTTGCACTGGTCGGCGAATCCGGCTCGGGCAAGACCACGGTGGCGCGGATGGTCGTCGGCTTGCTGCCGCCAAGCTCCGGCAACGTCTTGATCGACGGCATCTCAATGACCGATCCGCGGCAGGCCCAGGCGCGGCGGAAACTGCGCCGCCGCATCCAGATGATCTTTCAGGATCCCTATGCGAGCCTGAACCCACGCTTCCGAGTCGACGCCATCATCTCCGAGCCAATCCGCGCGTTCGACCTGATCGAGGGCGAGCGCGACATCCAGGCGCGGGTCGGAGAGCTTCTCACCCTCGTCGGGCTGCATCCCGACGACAGGTTGAAATTTCCGCACGAATTCTCGGGCGGCCAGCGCCAGCGCATCGCGATCGCGCGCGCGCTCGCCTCCGACGCCGAATTCATCGTCTGCGACGAGCCGACCTCCGCGCTTGACGTCTCCGTGCAGGCGCAGATCCTGAACCTGATGCGCGACCTCCAGGACAAGTTCGGCTTGACCTACATGTTCATCAGCCACAACCTCGCCGTCGTCCGCCACATGGCGAGCCGCGTCGGTGTGATGTATCTCGGCCGCATCGTCGAGATCGCGGAAGGGCGCGAGCTGTTTGCCCATCCGCGCATGCCCTATACCAAGATGCTGCTTGGCGCCGTGCCTGATCTTGCCATGAGCGGCCGCCAGCGCATCCCCGTGAAGGGCGAGATCCCGAACCCGATCAACCCGCCGTCCGGGTGCGCCTTTAATCCGCGCTGCCCGCTGGCGTTCGATCTCTGCCGCAGGGAAGCACCTGAATTGATCGACGGCGTCGCCTGCCACGCGGTCAACACCGCGCCGGTACCGGCGTGACGCGCGCGTGCCATGCAGCCTGCGCATTTGGCGGCGGCCTGGCCCTGTGATCAATTGCGCGCGCCGCAAATGAGGTAGTCCATGGCCAGCATCGTCAATCCCGATCCCTTCACGACACGCCCCGAGATCGAAGGCACCTTCGGGGTCGTTGCGACCACGCACTGGATCGCGACCGCTATCGGGATGGCCATCCTGGAAAAGGGCGGCAATGCCTTTGACGCCGGCGTCGCCACCGCTTTCACGCTCCAGGTGGTCGAGCCGCATCTGAACGGCCCCGGCGGCGACGTTCCGATCATCGTGCACGACGTGAAGCGCGGCCGCACCGAGGTGATCTGCGGCCAGGGCCCGGCACCGGCCCGCGCCACCATCGCGCATTACAAGAGCGAAGGCCTCGACATGGTGCCCGGCACCGGCCTGCTCGCGGCCTGCGTCCCCGGCACCTTCGAATCCTGGATGATGCTGCTGCGTGACTACGGCACGATGCGCGTACGCGACGTGCTGGAGCCCGCGATCTCCTATGCGCGCGACGGCTATCCGCTGGTCGAGCGCGCCTGCGCCACAATCCAGACCGTCGAGCAATTATTCCGCACGCACTGGCCGACATCGGCCGCCGTCTATCTCCCGAACGGCGAAGTGCCAAAGCCCGGCACGCTCTTCACCAACAAGACACTTGCGGCGACCTATGCGCGAATCCTGAGCGAGGCCGAAAGCGGCGGCGGCGGCCGCGATGCCGAGATCGAGCGCGCACGCAAGGCCTGGTCGCAGGGCTTCGTCGCGGAAGCCATCGACAAATTCTGCCGGACGCAGGACGTGATGGACGTCAGCGGCTCGCCGCATCGCGGTGTGCTGTCGGCCGACGACATGGCGCGCTGGCAGCCGACGGTCGAGGCTCCGCTCACCTACGATTATGGCCGCTACACGGTCTGCAAGGCCGGGGTCTGGAGCCAGGGTCCCGTGACGCTGCAGCAACTCGCGCTGCTGAAGGGCTTTGCCCTCGATGGGCTCGATCCGACCGGACCGGAGTTCATCCATCTCCAGATCGAATGCGCAAAACTCGCCTTTGCCGATCGCGAAAAATTCTACGGCGACCCCAAGTTCAGCGAAATCCCGATCGCAACGCTGCTGTCTAATGCCTATAACGACGAACGTCGTAAGTTGGTTACCGAGAAAGCTTCGCTCGATCTCCGGCCCGGCACGGTCGAGGGCCTTGGCGGCGTGGTCAAGCTGCGCCGAGCCGAGGGCCAGCGCGAGGCCGTCGGCGCGCTCGGCGCCGGCGAGCCAACCGTGGGGCGCTTCGGCGAGGTGCGCGGCGACACCGTGCATTTCGACATCATTGACAAGGTCGGCAACATGGTGTCCTCGACGCCGTCGGGAGGCTGGCTGCAATCCTCGCCTGTCATTCCCGAGCTGGGTTTCTGCCTCGGCAGTCGCGCACAAATGTTCGATTTGGAGGAGAACCAACCGAGCTCGCTCGCGCCGGGCAAACGGCCCCGCACCACGCTGTCGCCGACCATGGCACTGCGCGACGGCGAGCCTTATCTCGCCTGGGGCTCGCCCGGCGGCGACCAGCAGGACCAGTGGATCACGCAGTTTTTCCTTCGACACGTCCACTGCAATCTCAATCTCCAGGAGTCGATCGACGCGCCGGCCTGGCATTCCGAGCATTTCCCGATCTCGTTCTGGCCCCGCACCGCGCGCCCCGGCGTGCTCGTGGTCGAGAACCGCGTGCCGAAGGCGACGATCGCGAATCTTCGCGAACGCGGACATATCGTCGAGGTCGGACCGGACTGGTCGGAAGGCCGCCTCACCGCGGCCTCGCGCGTCGGTCCGCGCCGCCGCGCCGCCGCCAATCCGCGCGGCATGCAGGGCTACGCCGCAGGGCGCTAAGGCAGCACATGACCTGGTCGATCATCGCGCGCGATTCCGCTACCGGCCAGTTTGGCATCGCCGTTGCCACGCGCTTCTTCGCCGTCGGCGCGCGTGTCCCCTACGTCGCGGCGGGCCTTGGCGCCATCGCGACGCAGGCTTTCGTCAATCCCTACTACGGCATCGATGGCGTCAAGCTGCTGCGTGAGGGCCTCAACGCGCACGACGTGCTGGCCGCCCTGCTCGCGACCGACGACGGCCGCGAGAGTCGCCAGATCCACATCATGGACGCCAGCGGCGCGATTGCCGCGCATACCGGGGGCGACTGCGTCGATTGGTGCGGACACATCGCGGGCAGCGGCTTCTCGATCGCCGGCAACATGCTCGCGGGCGCCGATGTGCTCGACGAGACCGCAAAAACCTATATCGCCAATGACAGCCTGCCCTTCCCGCGCCGCCTGCTCGCCGCGATGCACGCAGGCGAGGCCGCTGGCGGCGACAAGCGCGGCAAGCAGTCCGCCGCGCTCCTGATCCACGGCGAGGAGGAATGGCCGGCGCTGGACCTGCGCGCCGACGATCATCCCGATCCGCTCGGCGAGCTCGAGCGGCTCGAGCGCGTCAGCCACGAGCTCTGGGTCCACTTCCGCGCTTCCATGCCAACCCGGCAGAACCCTGCCGGCAACACCGATCGCAGCGTCATCGACGCCAGCATCGCCGCAGCGCGCGCAAAACGCTCATGAACCCGAGCCCTCTCATCGAGATCAGCGATCTGCGCATTCATTTTCACGGCGACGACGGCCGCGTCACCCATGCGGTCGACAGCGTCGATCTCAGCGTCGCCAATGGCGCGACGCTCGGCCTCGTCGGCGAATCCGGCTGCGGCAAGAGCGTGACGTCGCTGGCGATCATGGGCCTGCTGCCAAAGCAGAGTGCGGAGATCTCCGGCGCGATCAGCTTCGACGGTTTCGACCTGCTTAAGACGTCGGACCAGACGCTGCGCGACCTTCGCGGCAACCGGCTCGCGATGATCTTTCAGGAGCCGATGACCTCGCTCAATCCGAGCTTCACCATCGGCGACCAGATCATCGAGACGATTTTGCGCCACCGCGGCGGTTCGCGCAGGAGTGCGCGCGAGCGGGCGATCGATCTGCTGCGCCGCGTCCACATCCCCTCGCCCGAGCGGCGGATCGACGAATATCCGCACAAGCTCTCCGGCGGCATGCGCCAGCGCGTCATGATCGCGATGGCGCTCGCCTGCGACCCGCGGCTGCTGATCGCGGACGAGCCGACCACCGCGCTCGATGTCACGCTGCAGGCGCAGATCCTGGAGCTGATGCGCGAATTGAAGGCGGCGAGCGGCGCGGCCATCATCCTGATCACCCACGATCTCGGCGTCGTCGCCGAAGTCTGCGACGAGGTCGCGGTGATGTATGCCGGCGAGATCGTCGAGCGCGCGCCGGTGGACGAGCTGTTCTCAGCGCCGCAGCATCCCTACACCGTCGGCCTGCTCGGCTCGATCCCGCGGCTTGACCATCGCGCCGACCAGCTCGCCACGATCGAGGGCATGGTCCCGAACATGATGCAGCCGCCCGCGGGATGCCGCTTCGCCGCACGCTGCCCCTTCGTGCTGGACGCCTGCACCAAGGCGCCGCCCCCGCTGCTCGAAGTCAGCCCCGGCCACCTCTCGCGCTGCCTGCGCGCCCCGCTCGAACGTCTGGTGTCGTGATGGCTCTGCTCGAGGTTCAGGGTCTGCTCAAGCATTTCGTCGCCGAGCGTTCGCTGTTCGGCCGGGCGCTGGCGCATGTCAAAGCCGTCGATGGCGTTTCCTTCTCGCTCGATGCCGGCAAGACGCTAGCGCTGGTCGGTGAATCCGGCTGCGGCAAATCCACCGTTAGCCGCCTGGTGCTGCGGCTGATCGAGCCGGATGCAGGCACGATCCGTTTCGAAGGCCGCGATCTGCTCTCGCTCGACGCGCGCGCCTTTCGCCGCGAGGCGCAGATCATCTTCCAGGACCCCTACGCCTCGCTCAATCCGCGCATGACCGTCGGCCAGATCCTGACCGAGCCGCTGGCGCTGCACAATCTGGTGCCGCCCGCCCGGCGGCGCGAACGCGTCGAGGAGATCCTGCGGCTGGTCGGGCTGGAGCCGCGGCTGGCGCGTCGTTACCCGCACGAGTTTTCCGGCGGCCAGCGCCAGCGTATCGCCATCGCCCGCGCGCTCGCGGTCGAGCCGAAACTGATCATCTGCGATGAGCCGGTCTCGGCGCTCGACGTCTCGATCCGCTCGCAGATCCTCAATCTGCTGCGCGAGCTGCAGGACCGGCTCGGGCTGGCCTACATTTTCGTCTCGCACGACCTCGCGGTGGTCAAGCACATCGCCGACCACGTGGCGGTGATGAATCTCGGCCAGATCGTCGAGACGGCGGCGGCGGACGCGCTGTTTGCCGCACCACGTCATCCCTACAGCCGGGCTTTATTGTCCGCGATTCCCGTGCCTAAACCGCGGGCAAAGCGCAGCCACATTGTGCTGCAGGGCGAAATCCCCAGCGCGCTCAGTCCGCCGCCGGGATGCCGCTTCCACACCCGCTGCCCCTACGTGGTCGACCGTTGCCGCAACGAAATGCCTCAGCTCGTGCCTTATGGCATCGGACATGCAACGGCCTGCCACCGAACGTCGGAACTGCCGTCGTCCGAAGCGATCGTCCCAACGGACGGCGGCTTCTCCCCGGTTCTCGAAAAATTGGTCGCCGCCTTCAGCGGCGGCCCGGAAGCAGCCCGCGGCAGCGGGGTTAGTTCATTGGGGACGAACCCGGCATAGCCGTAAAACAGAGGTTGAGAGCGATGAGTCCTATGCGTTTGGCACTCCTGGCGTCGGCATTGCTGACGTCGCTCGTAGGCGCGGCCCAAGCCCAGACCACACTTCGCATCGGCATCGCCGAGGATCCTGACATCCTCGATCCCAGCATCGGCCGCACCTATGTCGGCCGCATCGTGTTCTCCGCCTTCTGCGACAAGCTGTTCGACATCGACGAGAAGCTCAACATCGTGCCGCAGCTCGCGCTGTCGCATGAGACCTCGCCCGACGGCAAGGAGATGACGATCAAGCTCCGGCCCAACGTGAAATTCCACGACGGCGAGCCGCTCGACGCGGAAGCCGCAAAGTTCTCGATCGAGCGTCACATGACGCTGCCGACCTCGTTCCGCAAGTCCGAGCTCGCCAGCGTCGACCATGTCGAAATCGTAGACCCTCTGACCATCAAGCTGGTGCTTAAGACACCTTACTCCCCGCTGATCGCCCAGCTGACCGACCGCTCCGGCATGATGGTGTCGCCGAAGGCTGCCAAGGAGGCCGGCGACAAGTTCGGCCTGCATCCGGTCTGCGCCGGTCCCTACAAGTTCGTCGAGCGCGTGCAGCAGGACCGCATGGTCTTCGAAAAATTCGCCGACTATTGGAACAAGGACAACATCCATATCGACCGGGTGGTCTTCCTGCCGATCGTTGACGCCACGGTGCGCCTTGCCAACCTGAAGTCCGGCGGACTCGATCTAATCGAGCGCGTGCTCGCCACCGACATCAAGGACGTGCGTGCGGATTCGCGGCTCGTGCTGTCGACGGCACCGGAGCTCGGCTATTACGGCCTGACCGTCAATATCGGCAACGACAAAGCAAAGGGGCCGCTCAGCCAGTCGGCGAAAGTACGCCAAGCGCTCGATCTGTCGATCGATCGCGAAGCTCTCAACCAAGTTGTCTTTAACGGCGAGTTCACCCCAGGCAATCAATGGGTCAGCCCGACACATCCCTATTACCAGAAGGCGTTCCCGGTCCACGGCCGCGACGTCGCGAAGGCCAAGGCGCTGCTGAAGGAAGCGGGCATCACCTCGCCGGTGACCGTCGACTACATGATCCCCAAGGGCGCGGAGAACGAAGCGGTTGCCCAGGTGATCCAGTCGATGGCGGCGGAAGCGGGCTTCGACATCAAGATCCGCGCGGTCGAATTCGCGACCACCTTCAAGCAGGCCCAGGCCGGCGAGTTCCAGATCTTCCAGATCAACTGGAGCGGCCGCATCGATCCCGACGGCAACTCCTACATCTTCATGCGCAGCAAGGCACCGCAGAACGATGGCGTCTATTCGAACCCGGAAGCCGACAAGCTGATGGAAGACGGCCGGCTGACCGCCAAATTCGATGAGCGCAAGGCGATCTACGAAAAGCTGACCGGGATCGTGCTCAACGATTTGCCGATCATCTACATCTACCACCGCACGCTTCTGATTGCGCATACGACTAAACTCCAGGGCTATAAGCAGATGCCGGATGGCCTCGTGCGCGTGGTCGGGCTGAAGTTCAAGTGAGCGTGGCCTCGCCTGACACGCGGCTGGCGCCATGCTGAACTTCCTCGCCCGCCGCATCGCGCAGATCGTGCCGACACTGTTCTTCGTGTCGGTGCTGATCTTCTCGCTCCAGCAATTGTTGCCAGGTGATCCAGCGCTGGTGATGGCCGGTGAGGAGCGCGATCCCGCCGTGATCGAGCAGATCCGCCAGCAATACCGGCTCGATCAGCCGATCCCCGTGCAGTACGTTTATTGGCTCAAGGGCGTTCTATCAGGCAATTTCGGTGAATCGCTGCGCAACAAGATGCCGGTGCGCGAGCTGATCGCGCAGAAGCTGCCGGTGACGCTCCAGCTCGGCTCGATGGCAATGTTGATCGCGCTCTTGATCGGCATTCCCGCCGGCATCGTCTCCGCCGTGAAAAGGGGCACCGTCTGGGATTATGGTGCCAATTTGTTCGCGCTGTGGGGCATCTCGACGCCGAATTTCTGGCTCGGCATCATGCTGATCTTCCTGTTCTCGATCGAACTCGGCTGGCTGCCGGCGTCCGGCTACGTGCCGTTGACTGAGAACTGGCGCGCGAGCCTCGCCGCCACCATCATGCCGGCCTTCGTGCTCGGCAACGCAATTTCCGCGGTCCTAATGCGGCACACCCGGAGCGCCATGCTGCAGGTGCTGGAAAGCGACTATGTCCGCACCGCGCGCGCCAAGGGATTGTCCGAACGCTCGGTCATCCTCAAGCACGCCATGCGCAACGCACTCACGCCAATCATTACGCTCGGCGCGCTCGAGCTCGGCACGCTCTTGTCGGGCGCGGTTCTGACTGAGCAGATCTTCTCCATTCCGGGCTTCGGCAAACTGATCGTGGACGCCGTGTTCAACCGCGACTACGCGGTGGTACAGGGCGTCGTGCTGGTGACGGCGACGGTCTACATCACACTGAACCTGGTTGCCGATGTCGCCTACATCCTCGTCAATCCGCGGCTACGGGGCTAGACTCATGACCGATGCCGCCCTGCCCGCTGCTCCCATCGCGCAAGCTGACGAGCTGGACAGCCCGGCGCGTCGCGCCCGGCGGCGCCTGTTCAAACGCAAGGCCGCAGTGTTCGGACTTGTCATGATCAGTTTGTTCGTCGGCTTCGCGGCTCTCGCGCCGCTCGTCGTTCCCTACGATCCCATCGCGACGAGCTGGAGCCTGGTTCGCAAGCCGCCCACGGCGGCGCACTGGTTCGGCACCGACGAGCTCGGTCGCGACATCCTGAGCCGCGTGGTCTACGGCGCCCGCGCCTCGCTGCTCGCCGGCCTCACCTCGGTGGCGATCGCTCTGGGCGTCGGCGTTCCGCTCGGCCTGCTTGCCGGCTATCGCGGCGGCTTCGTCGATGCACTGATCAGCCGGATGACTGACGCGATGCTGGCCTGCCCATTCCTGATCCTGGCGATCGCACTCGCCGCATTCCTCGGTCCGAGCCTTGGCAACGCCATGATCGCGATCGGCATCTCGGCAACCCCGATTTTCATCCGCCTGACCCGCGGCCAGGTGCTGGTTGTCAAGGCTGAGGACTATGTCGAGGCGGCGCGCGCGCTCGGCAATCCGCCGTGGCGGATTGCGTTCTCGCACATCCTGCCGAACATCCTGCCGGCGCTGCTAGTGCAGGCGACGCTGTCGATTGCGGCCGCCATTATCGCCGAAGCCGCGCTGTCCTTCCTTGGCCTCGGCCAGCAGCCGCCGGCGCCATCCTGGGGCAGCATGCTCAACGCAGCGCAGCGCTTCCTGACCCAGGCGCCGTGGATGGCGATCTGGCCGGGGCTTGCGATCTTCCTCGTGGTGCTGTCGCTGAACCTACTCGGCGACGGCCTGCGCGACGCGCTCGATCCACGCCAGCGCTAGATCACGACCTCGCGCATCACGCGGCGGCAATCCATCTCGTATTCGAGATCGACCACCGGCGGCCGGGCATAGTGCCAGGTCAGGCCGGACCGCAACGCCCCGCGGCGGACGAGTTCGTCGACCAGCGCGTGGTGGAAGTCGTGCACGGAATAGGCCTGCACGCCCGTCGTGTCCTTCCAGCCGAAGCCGAAGGCCGTCATCCTGTTCTCCATCTGGGACGTCGTCGTGAAGCGCACCTTCTCGCGAAGGCCTTCCGGGCTGAGGTCGCGGTAGCGCACGGTGCGCTCGACATAGGTCCCGCCGCCCTCGCGCGCCTCGGCGCCGCCGGAAATCACGAAGCTCGGCGTCTTCGAGCTTGTCGGCCGCGTGAAGGAGAACGCGTAGAACGACGGCTCGGCCGGTGGATCGATCTCTGGACAGACATTGCTGCGCGCCACCGGATTGGTGGTGCCGTCGAAGATGCCCCATTCGGACAACGTCTTCACATAGTGCAGGTTGAACGCGCGAAAACCTTCTTCGCTGAAGGCCGCGGGCGAGCGCAGTTCGCAAGCGCAGAAGGCCGTCAGCGGCCGCCCCGCCTCCTGAATATACTTCGCGGCAAGCGCAAAGCCTTCGGCGAGCGGCACCAGCCGGTCGAAGCGGACGCGCTCGATCTCATAGCCATCGTCTGCGGCCGCACCGGCCGAATACTGGAATACGGACGGAATGAAACGGTAGTTGCCGGCGGAGAATTCACCAATCATGTCGGACTCCTATTCCAGTTGCATGCGAATGCCCTTGTCGCCGTTAAGCAGGCGCTTCAGGTGAAAGCCGGCCAGGGAATCGCCGGCATGCATGCCGACCAGCGCCGCGAAAGCCGGCATGGCGGCGGCATCACCGGCTTCCATCTTGGCAAAAGCTTCGGAATACAGCGCCGTTTCCGGCGCAGCGAATTGGGCCGGCGTCAGCGGCTCGAACGCGCGCAACGCTTCGCTGCGTCCGCGCAGCATCAGCTCCCCGACGGGACGACCTCGAAAATTCTCAGCCGCCTCGGCGATGCCGGCACTGACGCAAATCCGCGTGCCCAGATGCTTGTTCGCGGCTTCCAGTCGCGCCGCGATGTTGATGGAGTCGCCATACGCGGTGTAGTCGAAAAACCGGTTGCCGCCGAAATTTCCGACCAGTGCCGGCCCGGCGTGAATGCCGATGCGGGTGGTGCCGAAATTCACCCCTCTCGGCTTCCAGCGCGCGGAAAAATCCTCCGCCCAGGCGTCGAGATCGTGCGCGCAGGCAACCGCACGCGTCGCATAATCGGGCTGATCTCCGGGCGCATTGAAGAGCACCTGGATTGCATCGCCGATGATCTTGGCAACCGTCCCCTCATGCGTGAAGACGATTTCGGTCATGCCGCCGACATATTCGTTGAGAAGCGCGCCCAGCGTCTCCGGCGGCGCACTCTCGACCAGCGAGGTGAAGCCCGTTATATCCGTGAAGATGGTCGCGATATCGCGCCACTGCACTTCGATTCCCTCGCTCTCACCGCCGGCCGCCAGACGCTTGGCGAGCTCGGGCGAGAAATGACGCGAGAGCGCGGCGTGAGCGCGCTCGGCTTCCGTCTGGCGGCGCCGCACCTCCCGCAGCATCTCGATATGGCGGATGGTCTTCTCGATCGTCATCTCCAGGTCGGCGAAATCGATCGGTTTGGTCAGAAAGTCGAACGCGCCGCGGTTCATCGCAGTGCGAATGTTGCTCATATCGCCATAGGCCGACAAGATGATGGTGGACTTCTTGTCGTCCGCTTCCTGGAGCTTCGCCAGCAGTGACAACCCATCCATCCTTGGCATGTTGATGTCGGAGACCACCACGTCGACATGCGGATTCTGCTCGAGCGATTGCAACGCCTCGACGCCGTCTCGCGCGAACATGATGGTCACCGACCCATCGCGAATCTGCTTGCGGAATTTTTGCAGGACCAACGCCTCGAGATCCGGCTCGTCGTCGACGAAGAGGATGGTCGCGGTCATGCGGCTTTCTCGAGCCTTGTGTCGATTTCCTGCCGCAGCAGCGCGAAATCGATCGGCTTGGTGAGGAGTGCGACCGCGCCGCGCTCGATCGCCTTCCGGCGCGTCTCGGCGTCGCCATAGGCGGTGATCATAATGACGGGAACGTCCGGATGCGCAAGACGCACCTTCGGCAGCATGTCGAGCCCGCTCATGCCGGGCATGTTGATGTCGGACAAAATCAGGATCAACGAGGGATCGCGCACCTCGGCGGCGAGCTTCAGCGCATCGGGTGCCGACGACGCGAATTCCATCTGGAAGCGGCCGGCGCGCAAATCGCGCCGAAACTGCTGCCGGAACAGCGCCTCGACGTCGGGCTCGTCATCGACGACCAGGATGTAAACGTTCAAGTCTTGCCTCCGGAAGTGCCGTCCGCCGCCATTACGCGCGGCAGGGTGATGATGAATTCGGTGAATACGCCTGGTGCGGTGTTCACGTCGATCGTGCCGCCGTGCTGTTTCACCACGATGTCATGGCTCATGGAAAGGCCGAGCCCGGTGCCCTCGCCGGCCGGCTTGGTGGTGAAGAAGGGATTGAACATCTTCTCCTTCACCTCGGACGGGATCCCGGTGCCGTTGTCGCGAATGCGGATTTCGACCCTGTCGCCGAGCGTTCTGGTTGCTGCGCGCAGGGTGGGCTCGAAGGCGTCTGCGGCGCTCTCCTTGCGCTGGGCAGTGGCGTAGAAGCCATTCGAGATCAGATTGAGGACGACTCGCGTAATTTCCTGCGGATAGATATCGACCATGCCTGCGGCGGGGTCGAAGCCGCGCTCTATCGTGACGTTGAAGCCAGGCTTCTCGGCTCGCGCGCCGTGATAGGCGAGGTTGAGGCTTTCCTCGACGATGGCATTGATGTCCGCCGGACGGCGCTCTCCGGAGCCCTCGCGCGAATGCAGGAGCATGTTCCTGACGATGGAATCGGCGCGCTTGCCGTGCTGCACCACCTTTTCGAGGTTGCTCCTGAGCATGCCAGTCAGCTCGTCGACCTCCGCCTTCGTCTTGCCGTCGAGCGAGGCCGCCTGCAGCGCCTCGTTGAGCTCGTCGATCAACTCGGTCGACACCGCCGAGAAATTGTTGACGAAATTGAGTGGGTTCTTGATCTCGTGCGCGATTCCCGCCGTGAGCTGGCCGAGCGACGCGAGCTTCTCGGTCTGGACCAGGCGGTCCTGCGCGGTGCGAAGATCGTCGAGGGATTGCGACAGCTCCGTCGTGCGCTTGCGCAATTCGTTCAGCAGTCGCGTATTCTCGATGGCGATGACGGCTTGCTTCGTGAAGTTCTCAACCAACGCGATTTGCTTGTCGGTGAACGGCCGGACCTCCTTGCGATAAACCGCGACGGTTCCGATCAGCTCGCTTTCCCTCATCATGGGCACGATTACGATCGTACGGGCGCCGGCGACGTCTGAGATTCCACGAATGGTCGGACCTCCGGCAAGATAGGCCGGAGTTTGTTGCACATCGTGAACGTGGACGACTTGACGTGTTCTGACGACCACGGCAAGCGCGCTCTCCGGATGGGGACGGATCGCCATATCTTTCCGCGAAGCCGCGAACGCAGGCGGCACATTGTAGTCCGCAGCAATTGTGAAATTCTCTCCATCCCACAAATTCATGACGCCGAAACTCGCGCCACAGACTCGTGTGGCATTCTCGAGCATCTTGTGGAACACCGGTGCGAGTTCGCCCGGAGACGAACTGATGACCTGCAACACTTCCGACGTCGCCGTCTGCTGCTCGAGCGACTCGGTCAACTCGGCGGTTCTCACCTCGACCTTCTTCTCCAGGTCCGCATAGGATTCCTGCAGGCGCTCGCCCATGTCATTGAACTGGTCCGCGAGCCCCTCCAGTTCGTCTCCGGTTCGGATCGAGATGCGCTGGGAGAAATCGCCACTGCCGATGCGCTCGGCACCGCTGCGCAGCGCCTGGATCGGCCCGACCATGCGGCGCGCGAGGAATATCCCGGCAAGCACCGCGAAGATCGACGCCGCGAGCAGCACGAATGCAAGCCGTTCCAACGCGGCATAGAGCGTCGCATAGGCCTCCTCGACCGGGAGCTCGACGAACATGGTCCAGTGCAGCGGCGCGATCGGGGCCGACGCGGTCAGCACCGTCTGTCCCTGGAGATTGCGCGCTTCGGAAAGCGGGTCGAACGCGGCGCTGCCTCCGGCAAGCGCGGCGCGCACCTGGGTGAGACCAGACATGTCGGTGTTGCGCAGGACCAGGCTGATATCGGGGTGCGCGATCAGGCGTCCCTCCGGACCCACCACGTAGGCGTGTCCGTGCTCGCCGACCTTGATCTGGGAGACGACGTCCCAGATCAGCTTGAGATTGACCTCCGCGATACTGACGCCGGCATCCTTGCGCGACCCAGCCTGCGCCAGGGTCATATACGGCTCGGACTCCCTGCGGAAATAGACCGGACCGTAATAGACCTTGTGCGCGACCGCCTCGGTAAACTTCGGATCCTCCGACAGGTCGATCCCGCTGTCGGTCGCGTCCATGGCAAGCCGCGAGACCCGCAGCCGCTCCTTGCCGGTCGCATCGACCTGCGCGAGCTCGGTGACCGCAGGGACCTGGCGCAGCAGCCGCAGCGCATCGAAGCGGCGCTGCTCGAGCGAGCCCGCCGACCAGGGCAGCTGCGTGGTCCAGCCGAGCTGGCTCTCGATCTCCTTGACGAACTGACCGATCTTGGCAGCGGCCGCCTCGGCCTGTTCATGCTGAACGCGGATCAGCGCGGCCTTGTGCTCGCGATAATAAAAGACGACCTCGAACAGGCCGTTGGCCAGCAGCGCGATCGCGACGACGGCCACGAACAACGCGACATATTTGGTGAACAGCCGCGTCCTGATTCCCTGCCCCGGCATCGTACCGGACGCGACGCCATCCCCCGCGGCGCTCGGCAGCGTCCGTGCTTGCGGGGTGTCGGGATGGAGGGGAAGGCTCATCCCGCTGAACCTAGCAAGAAGACCGGACCTTGTCTCTCGCGAGCGCGGGAAAGCCTGATGGCAGCCGGGCCCCCGAGGCAAATAGAAAAGGGCGGCAGCGGATTGGCCGCTGCCGCCCTCGGGTTCGCTTTATCGGTGGCCTCAGGTCGGCCGCAGCGCCTTGGCGTTGAGGTCGAGGTCGTTGACCTGCTTGTTCCGCTCGGAATCGGCCGCCGCGCGATGGTCGGTCGCCAGCACCACGTAGACCGCCGGCAACACGAACAGCGTGAACAACGTGCCGATCGACATGCCGGCCACGACCACCAGACCGATCGAGAAGCGGCTGGCGGCCCCTGCGCCGGTCGCGGTCAGGAGCGGGATCAGGCCCGTCACCATCGCGGCCGTGGTCATGAGGATCGGCCGCAGACGAATACGGGCCGACATTTCGATGGCGGAGCGGCGATCGAGCCGCTCGTTGATCTGGAGCTCGTTGGCGAACTCCACCATCAGGATGCCGTGCTTGGTGATCAGGCCCACCAAGGTCAGCAGGCCGACCTGGGTGTAGATGTTCATGGTCGCCACGCCGAAGAACAGCGGGATCAGTGCGCCAACGATCGCCATTGGCACCGAGATCATGATGACCAGCGGATCGCGCAAGCTCTCAAACTGCGCCGCCAGCACCAGGAAGATGATGATCAGCGCGAAGCCGAAGGTGATCGCAAGCTGGTTGCCTTCCTGCACATACTGTCTGCTGTCAGCCAGATAAGCATGGCTGAAGCCTTGCGGCAGGTTTTTGGCCTCGCTCTCGAGGAAGTCGACCGCCGCACCGACGGTCACGCCCGGCATCGGCACGGCCGAGAAGGTCGCCGAATTGAGCTGATTATAATGTGTCAGCGAATTCGGCTCGGTCTTGGTCTCGATCGACACAACCGTCGAGAGCGGAAGCTGCTGGCCGGTGTTGGTGGTCACATAGTAGCCGGCAAGCGATTCCGGCGAGAGCCGCTGGCCGCGCGGCACCTGCGGGATGACCTGATAGGAACGGCCCTCGAGGTTGAACCGGTTGATGTAGTTGCCGCCGAGCAGCACCGCGAGCGTGCTGCCGAGGTTCTGCATGTTGACGCCGAGATCCTGCGCCTTGGTGCGGTTGATCGTCACCTTCACGTTCGGCTGGTTGTAGGCAAGATCACTGTCGGAGACGATGAACATTCCGCTCTTGCGGGCGGCGGCCTTCAGCTTCTCCATCTGTTCGTAGACAGTCTGGAAACTGGCGGTGGAGTTGATCACCATCTGCACCGGGAGGCCGCCCGGGCCGCCCGGCAGCGGCGGCAGGTTGAACGCGAACGCCTGCACGCCCTCGATCTTGGAAAGCTCGGCCTGCACCAACGACTTCAGCTGGATCGACGAGCGCTTGCGCTCCTCCCAGGGCTTGAGCAGCATGCCGGCGATACCGCCCTGCGGGCCGTTGATCCCGTTCAGCACGAAGCGCAGATCGGTCTCGGGGAATTTCTGGAATTCCGTGTCGAGCTTCTCGCCATAAAAGTCGACGTAGTCGATGTTGGCGTATTTCGGCGCCTTGGTCACCGCAAACACGATGCCCTGGTCTTCCTCAGGCGCCAGCTCCTTCGACGTGTGCATGTAGAGGAAGCCGACGAGCCCGAGGATGGTCACCGCAAACAGGCCGGTGATGGCCTTGTAGTCGAGCGACCGGTCGAGCCTGCGCCCGTACCACCGCGTCAGCGCGCCAAACACCCTGTTGACGAGCTTCGCAAAGCGCCCCTCTTCGGTGTTCTTCAGCAGCACCGAGCACATCATCGGCGACAGCGTCAGCGCGATCACGCCGGACACGATCACCGAGCCCGCAAGCGTGAAGGCGAATTCGCGAAACAGCGAGCCGGTCAGGCCGCCGAGGAAACCGATCGGCGCGTACACGGCTGCGAGCGTGATGGTCATCGAGACGACGGGGCCCACGATTTCGCGCGCGCCTTCCAGCGACGCCTGGACCGGCGTTTTCCCTTCCTCCAGATGACGATGGATGTTTTCCACCACGACGATGGCGTCGTCGACCACGAGGCCGATCGCCAGCACCATCGCGAGCAGGGTCAACAGGTTGAAGCTGAAGCCCAGCGCCAGCATCAGCGTGCAGACGCCGATCATCGATAACGGGATGGTGACAACGGGAATGATGACCGAACGGAACGACGCCAGGAACAGGAAGATCACCACGATCACGATGATCACGGCTTCACCCAGTGTCTTCTCGACCTCGTCGATCGAGGATTGGATGAACTTGGTCGAATCGTAGGCGACCTTCATCTTCATCGACGGTGGCAGATTGCGCTCCAGCTCGGGGAATAGCGCCCGCACGCCCTTGACCAGCGTCAGCGGGTTGCCCTGCGGCGTCGCCTGCACACCGATGAAGATGGCGTGCTCGCCGTTGAAGGCGACGCTCGCGTCCGTGCTTTGGGCCGCAAGTTCGACGGTGGCGATGTCCTCCATCCGCACGAAGCCGCCGTCCTTGGCCTTGACGATCATCTTCTTGAACTGGTTGACGTCGGTCAGGCCCGTATTGGTCGATACGTTCGAGACGATGAGATAGCCCTTGGTCTGCCCCGCCGCAGACTGGAAGTTGTTGGCGGTGATCGCGGTCGCGACATCCGCAGGCGACACGTTGCGGCCGGCCATCTTCAGGGGATCAAGCCACAGCCGCATCGCAAAGGTCTGGCCGCCGAGAATGTCGGCGGAGGCGACGCCGTCGACGGTCGACAGCACCGGTTGCACAACGCGCGTCAGGTAGTCCGAGATCGCCGAGCCCGACAGCTCTTCGGACGAGAATCCGAGATACATCACGGCCGTGGTCTGGCCCGTGGTCTTGGTGACGATCGGGTCGTTGGATTCTTTCGGAATCAGGTATTTGACCGAGTTCGTCTTGGCCAGAACCTCGGTCAGCGCCTGGTTCGGATCGAAGTTCAGCTTGATGTAGACCTGGATCGTCGAGGTGCCGAGCACCGAGGACGAGGTGATGTAGTCGACACCTTCGGCGGAGGCGACCGCCTGCTCGATCGGCGTGGTGATGAAGCCCTGGATCAGGTCCGCGGACGCGCCCGGATAGACGGTCGTGATGTTGATGACCGTGTTCGACAGCTTCGGATATTGCCGGATCGGCAGCGTCGTCGCCGCCCGCAGGCCGATCAGCAGGATCAGCAGGCTGACGACGACCGACAGGACCGGGCGTTTGATGAAAATATCAGTAAAGCGCATCGCGGCGATCTCGATTTCTTTGACTTGCAAAGCGCATGACCCGGCCGTGCCGGATCATGCTGCAACGTGTACGATGTCAGTAGCGCGGCGGCTGCGCCGGGATCTGCGGAGCCGGGTCGGTCGAAATCGACACCGCCGCGCCCGATTGCAGCTTGAGCTGGCCGACGGCGACGACCTTGTCGCCCGGCTTCACGCCCTTGACGATTTCGACGCGGCCTTCGACCCGGTTGCCGGTCTGCACGAAAGTGCGCACCGCGCTCAGGCTGGTCTTGCCGTCGGCTTCCTTCTTCTCGGTGATCACGAACACCGAGTCGCCGTACAGAGTGTAGTCGACCGCCGTCTCCGGCACGGTGACCACGGCCGGCTTGTCCGGCAGCACCACCGTGGTGGTCACGAACATACCGGGCTTCAGGATCTTCTCCGGATTGGAGATGGTCGCCTGCACGCGGATGTTGCGGGTGTCGGCCGAGATCTGCGGCTCGATCGTGGTGATCTTGGCGTCGAAGGTGCGGCCCGGATAGGCGTCGACCTTCAACCGGACCGGTTGACCGACCTTGAGGCTGCCCGAGTCCTTTTCCGTCACCGTGAAGTTGGCCCACAGCTCCGACAGATCCGTCAGCGAAACGATGGCCGTGCCGGCGGTCAGATACTGGCCGACCTCGACCTTGCGGACGCCGAGATCGCCGGAGAACGGCGCGCGGACCAGCTTCTGCGAGATCAACGCTTCGGTCTTGGCGATACCCGCCTGCGCCTGATCGTACGCGGCCTGCGCGGTGTCGACGGTTGCCTGCGGCCCGAACTGGCGCGACGCCAGTTGCTTGGCGCGATCGAGCGACAGCTGTGCGACGGTGGCCTGCGCCTTGTAATTGGCGAGGTCGCCCTGCTCCGGCGCGTCGAACATCTGCACGAGCGGTGTGCCGGCCTCGACATGCGTGCCCGGCTCGAACTTGATCTCGGTGACACGGCCGTTGACGTCGGCGCTGACGTCGACCTGGTGCACGGCGGCGAGACCACCGACGGCGGTCAACAGGTTCGGCACCACCTCGGACTTCGCCTCGGCGGCGCTGACCGCGACCGGCGGCGGCTTGTTGTTGGCGAAGAACTGCTTGATCATCTGGCCGCGGAAATAATTGAACCAGACGAGGCCACCGACGAGCACGGCCAGAAGCGTGCCGACGACGATGAACCAGAGCACCGGCCGGACCGGACGCTTGGGAGCCTTGTTGTCGATCGGTTCGCCCGAAATCTTGTGTTCGGTCACGATGTTCATGTCATGCACTTTCTGCAATCGCCGTCTTGCCCGCACAACCGGCCTGATCGCGGCCCAAATGCGAAACAATTGCGGCGTCGTTAAGTCCGATACCCCTCAGGAGAAACTCACAGAGCTGCCGCTCGAGGTCGTTCGCCTTGCCGTAAGCGAGACACGGCGTGGCCGGCAGCCTGGTCAGCGCAGCCGTCATCACGGTGTGATGCGCAAACCAGAACAGGTTGAGCGGTTCGCCGTTGTATGGCCGCGCGTCCCCCGCGGCAACCGCACGCTCGAGCGAGGCGACGAAGGCCGCCCCGATCAGCGCCTCGATCTTGGCATATAGCAACCGGGCAAATTCGCCATCCTCCAAATGACTCGTGGTCATCAGTCGCAGGCGCTGGGCCTCTTCCTGGTCAGGGCCATCGGCGATGTGCATGAAATGCCCGACCATGCCGCGGATCACTTCGACCAACGTAGCGGTCGACGGCTCACGTTCGAGCAGCTCCATGAGCGCCGGGTCCGCCTCGCATTCATCGCTGAGAATTTCGGCGTAAAGCGCGGCCTTGGACGGGAAATGCTTGAACAGCAGCGCTTCGGAAATGGCAGCGGCGGCCGCCACGCTCTTGGTCGTGGTGCCGGTATAGCCGTGTCGGGCAAAGCAACGCTTTGCGGCGCCGAGGATCAATTGACGCCTCAGGTCGCTCGTCATACGCAATGAGCTCATGCTAGTGAGTAAGCACTCACCCACGCAAAAGTCAAGCCGAATGGTGCGATGCAACCTACAAGAATCGTCTCTTAGAGGTATCCCAAGTTCTAAATCGGGCGGAAGCCGAGGTCGCCGCGGATCCGGTTGAGAATGTAAGTCCCATCCCGGCTGGGCAAAATCCGCTTCAGATTGGCGCTGTCGATCTTCACATTGGCAAAGCGCGGCCCGGCCGTGACGTCGTGGACGGCTTTGGCGAAGGCCTCGACCTCGGCCATGGTCGTCACAGACCGGCTATCCCCGATGCCGCAGGCCCGGGCGACGCCGACCAGGTCGGCGGCCGCGGCCGTGTGGCTGGTCTGACCGCCGGTCTCACCATAGGCCTCGTTGTCGAGCACCGCGATCGAGAGATTGGACGGCTTTTGCAGACCGATAGTGGCAAGGCTGCCCATGCCCATCAGCATCTCGCCGTCGCCGGTGATGACCAGCACCGGCAATTTTGGCTGCGCCAGAGCGAGGCCCAACCCGATCATCGCCGCCCCGCCCATGCCGCCCCAGAGGTAGAAATTGCGCGCATGGTCGCCGGCTGCGCACATGTCGTTGGTGGAGGCGCCGAGGCCGCCGATCGCAACCACGTCCTTGCGGTCCGCGAGAAGCGTGGACACCACCTGACGGCGGTCGAGGAGATTGGCCTTGCTCATTTGGTGAAAACCTTGGCGCCGATCAGGCGCTGCGACAGCAGGACGGCGGTGGGTGTGAGCGCGTTGTAGGCCTGCGCGGCCGCCGCCTCGAGCACGGCCGGCACCTCTGCTGCGGTCGAAGCCCGCAGCACCTTGACACCCGAGAGTTCGAACACGCCCTGCGTGGTCGATCCCATCGGCACCTGCCATGGATTGAACTCGCCCCACTCGCCACGCATCGTCACCAGCGTGAGGAAGGGAAAGCGCAGGATCGGGATCAGCGAGAGCATGTTAATGCAATTGCCGACCCCGCTCGACTGCATCAACAGCACGCCGCGCTGGCCCCCCGTCCATGCGCCGGCGAGAAGCGCCACGCCCTCCTCCTCCGTCGTGAGCGGAATGCCGCGCATCGTGGACGATGCCAGCACGCGCTGGATCAGCTTTGAATGGCCGGCGTCGGGCACGTAGGGCACCTGCCGAACGTCGAAGCGTTGCAAGGTCGCGAAAATATCGTCGGGCCAATGAGTGCTGGACTCGGCGGCCGTGTCGGCAGCGTCAGCGCGGGCGTGCATTTTCCTGTCCGGTCGGCTTGCAAATCGCGGCTCGACTGTAGACGGTGAACCGAGCCGCTCAAAAGAGCGAATACAGCATATCGGACTCAACCGGCGAGTATGGCGGCATGAACGCAAGTGCGAATGAACTGGCGGCCAGTTTCGATCTGGAACAGCTGACGGCGGAATTCTACGACAATCCCTACCCGACCTATCGTGCACTGCGGGAGAACGAGCCGGTCAAGCGCCTGCGCAACGGCACCGTGTTCCTGACCCGCTATGACGACCTCGTTACGACCTACAAGAACACAAAATCGTTCAGCTCGGACAAGAAGCGCGAGTTCGCGCCGAAATACGGCGACACCCCGCTCTACGAGCACCACACCACGAGCCTCGTCTTCAACGATCCGCCGGCGCATACCCGCGTGCGGCGTCTGATCATGGGCGCGCTGTCGCCGCGCGCGATCGCGGGGATGGAGCCTGACATCATCAAGCTGGTCGACAGCTTGCTTGACGCCATTGCCGCCAAAGGTGATTGCGAACTGATCGAGGACTTCGCCGCCTCGATCCCGATCGAGGTGATCGGCAATCTGCTTGACGTGCCCCATGACGAGCGCGCGCCGCTGCGCGACTGGTCGCTGGCGATCCTGGGCGCCCTCGAACCGGTGGTGTCGCCTGAAGTGGCTGCCCGCGGCAACAAGGCGGTGACGGACTTCCTCGCCTACCTCCGAACGCTGGTCGCGCGCCGGCGCGAAAGGCCCGGCAACTCCGAGCGCGACGTGCTGACGCGCCTGATACAGGGTGAAGACAACGGCGAGCGGCTGACCGAGAAGGAGCTGCTGCACAACTGCATCTTCCTGCTCAATGCCGGCCACGAGACCACCACCAACCTGATCGGCAACGGCCTCGTGGCGCTCGACCGGAACCCGGATCAGAAGCGGCGGCTGATCGACCATCCCGAGCTGATCAAGACTGCGGTCGAAGAGATGCTGCGCTACGAGACCTCGAACCAGCTCGGCAACCGCATGACCACGGAGCGGGTCGAGCTCGGCGGCGTCATGCTCGAAGCGGGCACGTCGATCACGCTGTGCATCGGCGCTGCCAACCGCGATCCGGCGCAGTTTCCGGACCCCGAGAGATTCGACATCGCGCGCACGCCGAACCGGCATCTCGCCTTCGCCACCGGCGCGCATCAATGCGCCGGCATGGCGCTGGCACGATTGGAAGGCGCCATCGCGGTCTCACGCTTCTTGGCGCGCTTCCCGAACTATGCCGTGAGCGGACGGCCGGTCAGGGGTGGACGGGTGCGGTTCCGCGGCTTTTTGAGCGTGCCCTGCGCGATCGGCTGAGGCCTCAAACGAAAAAACGCGAAAACAACCCCATGCACAGTAGAAGGTTACCGGCGCGGGATGGGCCAGCGATTCCGCGCAACCATTTGACATCTCAGGCCATCAGCGCCGCCGCGCGCAACAATTGCCGGAAGGCCTAAACCACCGTCTTGTGCCGCGCGATGCAGGTTTGCAGCACCTCGTCCAACGGTTTACCCCACCAGTCGTTGGAGAAGATTTCGATCTCCGAATAGCCGGCAAAGCCCTGCGCTTCGACCGCTTCGCGCACCGATTTGATGTCGATCACGCCGTCGCCCATCATGCCGCGGTCGTTGAGAATGTCCCTGGTCGGCACCAGCCAGTCGCAGACATGGAAGGCGAGCAGGCGATCTTGGCCGGCGCGGGCGATCTGCCCCATCAGCTCCGGATCCCACCAGATGTGATAGACGTCGAGCGCGACGCCGAGCATGCCGCTGCGATCAGGGTCGAGCCGGTCGCAGATGTCGAGCGCCTGCTTCGTCGTGTTGACGCAGGCGCGGTCGGCCGCATAAGCCGGATGCAGCGGCTCGATCGCCAGCGGCAGCTGCGCCTGTCTGGCGTAATCGAGCATATCGGCGAGCGCTTCCTCGACCTGCGTCCGCGCGCCGGCGATGTCCTTCGACGCCTCGCTGCCCGGCCGCGAATATTGCGGCAGGCCGCCGACGACGAGCACGACGCAGGGGGCGCCCAGTGCCTTGGCTTCATCGACGCAGCGCCGGTTGTCGTCTCGCACCTCGCCGCGGCGCGCTGCGTCGGAGGTGAACATGCCGCCACGGCAATAGCCCGATAGGTCGAGACCGGCATCGCGCACCGCACGCGCGGCACGATCGAGGCCGACGGTTGCGACCTGGTCGCGCCAGGGGTCGATGGCGCGGATACCGTGCCTGGCACAGGCGTCGATGATCTCGACGAGATCACCCTGTTTCCGGATTGTCGCCGTGTTGAGCGACAGCCAACGATGGTCGGACGAGAAATCACGCATCAGGATTCGATTCCGTGCGTTGAGAGCACCGCCTGCATCCGCCGCGTCGCCAGCTCCGGATCGGCGAGCAGTCCGGCCTTGTCGGCCAGCCGGAACAGTTCGGCCAGATGCAGCGTCGAGCGCGTGCTCTCCTGCCCGCCGACCATGGTGAAGTGGTCCTGGTGGCCGTTGAGATAGGCCATGAAAACCACGCCGGTCTTGTAGAACCGCGTCGGCGCCTTGAAGATGTGCCGCGACAGCGGCACCGTCGGCCCCAGCACGTCGTGGAAGCCGGCTTCGTCACCCGCTGCCAGGCGCGACAAGGCGTAGGACGCCGCCGGCGCGATCGCGTCAAAAATGCCGAGCAGCGCGTGCGAAAAGCCTTCGACGTCGCCGGCGATCAGCTCCGCATAATTGAAATCGTCGCCCGTATACATCTTGATGCGCTTGTCGAGACGACGGCGCATGTCGATCTCGCGCTGCTTGTCGAGCAGCGATACCTTGACACCGTCGACCTTGGCGGCGTTGCCGTTGATGATGGCGACCGCAATATCCATCGCCTTGTCGAGATCGTTGGTGCCCCAATATCCCGTCAGCGCCGGATCGAACATGTCGCCGAGCCAGTGGATGATCACGGGCTCGCGAACCTGCGACAGCACGCGATCATAGACCTTTGCGTAATCGTCGGCATTACGGCCAAGCTTCGCCAGCGCGCGCGACGCCATCAAGATGATGCGGCCGCCGACCTTCTCGACCGCCGATGTCTGCTCCTCATAGGCGCGGATCACGTCGTCCATATTTCTGGCGTCCTCCACCGCGAGATGGTCGGTGCCCGCTCCGGAAAACACCAGCGCGTTGCGACGCTTGGCGGCAGACACCGAGCGCGTGATCAGCTCCAGCGAGGTCGGCCAGTCCAGCCCCATGCCGCGTTGCGCGGTGTCCATGGCTTCCGCAACGCCAAGCCCGAGGTCCCAGACGTGCTCGCGGAAGGCGATAGTCTTGTCCCAGTCGACAGCGGCGGAGAGCCACGGGTCGTTGTCGGCAAAGGGATCGGTCACGGTATGGACGGCCGAGAACGCGATGCGGCTCAGCGGCCCCTCGAGCTTTGCCGGAAACGTTCGCGAGGCCGCGAGCCGGTAGGTCTCGATCGAGCGATCGGCTTTCGGCAGCTTGAGCGACAGGGACGACGTTGACGGAACGGGCTTGGGCTGGACGGGCTTGTTCATTATTCCCTCCTCAGACCTTAATCGGCGCGACGTCGATCCAGCGCCGCTCCTTCCAGCTCTTCAGCGCGCATTCGGCGAGCTGCACGCCCTTGACGCCTTCGAGCAGCGTGAACTTGTAGGGCGCATCCTCGTAGACGTGGCGGATGAACATCTCCCACTGCTCCTTGAAGCCGTTGTCGTAGGTGACGTTGTCAGGCAGCTTCTGCCAGTCGCCGTAGAAATCGTGCAGCCGCTTCTCGTCGGGATTCCATACCGGCCGGGGCGTCGCCTGCCGCGCCTGGATCATGCAGTCGGAAAGGCCGGCGACGGCCGAGCCCAGCGTGCCGTCGACCTGGAAGGTGACGAGATCGTCGCGATAGACGCGCGTCACCCAGGACATGTTGATGTGGGCGATGGCGCCGCCCTTGAGCTGGAACGTGGCATAGGCGGAGTCGTCGGCGGTCGCCTTGTACTTCTTGCCCTGCTCGTCGAAACGCTCGGGGATGTCGGTGTTGCCGATGCAGCTCACGCTCTCGACCTCGCCAAAGAGATTGTCGAGCACGTAGCGCCAGTGGCAAACCATGTCGAGGATGATGCCGCCGCCATCCTCGTCGCGGTAATTCCATGACGGCCGCTGCGCCTCCTGCCAGCCGCCTTCGAACACCCAATAGCCGAACTCGCCGCGCACCGAGAGAATACGGCCGAAGAAGCCGGAGTCGCGCAGGAAGGCGATCTTCTTCAGGCCGGGCAGGAACAGCTTGTCCTGCACCGTGCCGTGCTTGATGCCCTTGGAATTGGCGAGCTTGACGACCTCGAGCGCCGCCTCGAAGTTCGTCGCGATCGGCTTCTCGCAATAAACGTGCTTGCCGGCATTGATGGCCTGGGTCAGAAGGCCCGGCCGTGCCTGTGTGGTCGCGGCATCGAAGAACATGGTGTCGTTCTTGTCGGCGAGGGCGGCATCGAGATCGGTGGTCCAGCGCGTGACGTTGTAGCGCTTGGCAAGGGCCTCGACCTTCTCGGCGCTGCGGCCGACCAGGATCGGGTCCGGCATCACGCGGTCGCCGTTCTTCAAGCGGACGCCGCCCTGCTCGCGGATCGCGACGATCGAGCGGATCAGATGCTGGTTGAGGCCCATGCGGCCGGTAACGCCGTTCATGATGAGGCCGAGGCGTTGGGTGGTCATGCCGATTGCTCCTGCAGTGATTTGGGCTGTTCGAGCGGGCGTAGCGCCGACCAGTCCGGATGGACCGACGTCGCAAATCCCGTTGCATTGAGCGATCCCGTGAGGAGATCGCCGTTGTGAATAGAGAGGCGGATGCCCTGCCCGGCATCCGCGTAGAGATCGGGATGCGCGACGGCGCAAACCTGGGCCTCCGCGGCGGGCGTATCACCGAAGCCATCGACGTAATGGTGGCCGTTACGTTCGGCATGGGTGATGCCGATGAAGGCACCGAGCGCAAGGTCCTGCTGCACGGCGACGCCCGCCTGGCAGGTCAGGTCCTCGCCCGTCACGAAGAATCTTTCGCCGGCCACGCTCCATTTCGCCGCGCGCGTCGCGTTGACGATGGACTTGTAAAGCCCTTTGCACGATTTCGACGAGATGCCGTGATAGCCAAGCGCCCGTGCCGCAGGAAACGTATCGTAGGAATCGTCGGCTTCGTCGATGATGAAACCGCGCGCAGCGAGAGAGCCGAGCGGCGACAGCCTCGTAACATCGCGCGGCATTGGCTGCTCGATATAGAGCAGCCTGGATGAAATCGATCGCAGCGCAGTGTCATGGTCGAGCCGGCCGATGAGTTCATGCAAGGCTGCGAGATCGGCATATTGCTCGTTGGCATCGAGCGTCAGGTTGTAGTCACGGTCCAGCGCATCGAGCTCCTTGCCGATGCGCGCCAGCCGCGCTGCATCGGCGACGGGGTCCCCCGATAGCTTCAGCTTGAAGTATCTTGCCCCGGAGTTCTCGCGGGCATCGGCCACCCCGCCCTCGCCTTCAA
Organism: Bradyrhizobium sp. 17; assembly: GCF_023073515.1. Taxonomy (NCBI): domain Bacteria; kingdom Pseudomonadati; phylum Pseudomonadota; class Alphaproteobacteria; order Hyphomicrobiales; family Nitrobacteraceae; genus Bradyrhizobium; species Bradyrhizobium sp. 17. The sequence goes on from NZ_JADPJQ010000065.1 coordinate 105,521, forward strand.
CGGTGTCGTCGAGGCCGACGGTATGCCTGATGGCAACACGCGGCAGCGGCTTCCGGCCGGATAGAAACGTCGTGAGATCCGTCTCCTTCAGGTCGGGCGAAAGCCGCGCGTCGATGCCGGCGATGTTGCCGGCCATGCCGTCGAAAAAATTGGTCTCGGCAGCGCGGAGCAGCGCATCGAGGATCGCTTTGTCGATTTCGGCGGGGCCGTAAGCCGCCGCAAGCGCCGGAATGTTCTTTTTCGCACATGTCGCGACCTGGGCACCGATGCACGAGGCATGCAGATCGAATGCCGTCAAAAACCCGGTTCGCGCGAGATAAAGCCCCCGCGCGATCTCCAGCGCGCGGCGCAAATCATCGACAGTCTGCGCCGGCGACAGTTCCGGCCGCTTGTCGAACCATTTCGGCACCAGCAGCTCGGCGCTGGCACCGACCGCGCTTCCCCGGCCCTCCACCTCGATCTCGACCCGCACGAACAGCTGCGGCGTCGCGTTGATCGTGATCGCGCCAAAGCGGAACGGCCGCGCGAACTGCACGGGACGTTCGAAGAACGCGATATCTCGCAGCTTCAGACGCGGCGCCATGGCTTTAGTCCAGCGAACCTTGCGAGAAGAAATGCTTGCGTATGCGCTGTACGAGTTCGGTGAACACAGGGTCGGCCATCACGTCGAGCGAGCGCGGGCGCGGCAGCGGGACGTCGTAGATCGCGGCGACCGCGCCGGGCCGCTCGGTCATGACCAGCACGCGATCGGCGAGGAACACGGCCTCGGGGATCGAATGCGTGATCAGCAGCACCGTCTTTCTGGTCTCGCGCTGGATCCGCATCAGCTCGACATTCATGCGCTCGCGCGTCAACGCGTCGAGGGCGCCGAACGGCTCGTCCATCAGCATGATCCTGGGATCATGCACCAGCGCGCGGCAGATCGAGGCGCGCTGCTGCATGCCCCCGGAGAGCTGCCACGGCAGCTTCTTCTCGAAGCCTTCGAGCCCGACCAGCTTCAACAGCGCCTTGGCGCGGTCGAGATATGTCTGCCGCGGCAGCCGCTTCATGTCGATCGGCAGCATCACGTTGGACAGGATGTTGCGCCATGGCAGCAGCAGCGCGTTCTGGAACACGATGCCGACATTGCCGTGCGGCGTCGTCACCTTCTCACCCTCGACCAGGATCTCGCCCGTCGTCGGCGGCAGCAGTCCCGAGATCAGCTTGAGCAGCGTGGACTTGCCGCAGCCGGATGGGCCGACCACGACGAAGAACTCGCCGTCGTTGATGTGAAAGTCGAGCGGCCGCAACGACGGCACATCGCCGTCGCGCGTCCTATAGGTCTTCGACACGCCGGACAGTTTGATGCCCGACGCATCGCCCGCAGCCCGGTCGCTCACCAGTCTCAGATGCGCGGCCGGTTGCAGGGTTTCACTCAGGGCTGTCGCGGGTTTCACGAACCGCTCTTCGGCAGATAGTCGTTGGTATAGAACGCCTTCGGGTTCTCCTTGGCCTTGGCATCGAGCCCGCCATATTCGACCATCAGATTGACGCTGTCGGTCATGTTCTGGTCGGTGACCTGGAACGGCCGCTTGCTCTTGGTCTCAGCAGTCCGGTAGAGCGGAATGGTTAGCTCAAAACCCTGCGTCAGCGTGTCGATCTTGCCGCCCTTGGGGTTGGCATCGAGGATCGACTGTGCCGCGGCCTTCGGCTCCTTCTCGGCGGCTTCGACCGCTTTCGTCGTCGCCGACATGAAGCGGCGGACGAGGTCGGCATTGGCTTTCACATAGTCAGTGTTGGCGATGATCCCCGAGGAGACCATGTTGATGCCGTAGTCGGCGAACTTGATCGGATAGACGTCCTTGCCAGTGGCGTCCTTGATCTTCATCGACTGGTCCATGACGTAGCCGAGCAAGAGGTCAGCCTGGCCGTTGATGACCGCGTTGAGCTTGGTCTGGCCATCGCCCGCCACCGTCTGGAAGTCGCTTTCCTTCAGGCCGGTCTTCTTCAGGAACAGCGGCCAGATCTGCGTCATGGAATCGGCCGGCGTGATCGCCACCGTCTTGCCCTTGATGTCCTCGGGCTTCCTGATGTTCTTGTCGACGAAACCCATCGCGGACATCGGGCTGGTCTGGAGCAGCACGCCGGTCGCGACCACCGGGGCGCCCTTGATCGCGGCGCGCATCATGGTGGGCACGTCGACATAGCCGAAATCGGCGGTCTTGGCGGCCACCGCCTGCGTGGTCGCAGCCGAGCCGCGGCCTTCCTGGATCTCGAGGTCGATGCCTTCGGCGGCGTAGATGCCCTTGGCCTTGCCGTAATAAAACGGCGCGTGCTCGCCATAGACGTACCAGTTGAGCATCAGCACGACCTTGTCGGCCGCTTGCGCCGGCATGGCTGCGAACACCATCAGCGCCGCCGAGACAGCTCCTATCCACCGCTTCATCGTCACTCTCCCTTATCGTTGTTGCGCCGGCCTTTGGCGGCCGTTCGTTGCTTTGGTTGCTCTTAAGAGGCGAAAATCACGTCCTCGCGCTGGCTGACATGCCAGGGAATGACCAGCTTCTCGATCCGGTCCACGATCCAGAACAGGATGACGCCGAGCAGCGCGAGGATCACGAGCGCTGCGAACATCGTGGGCAGGTCGAAGGTGCCGATCGAGCGCTGCATCACATAGCCGATGCCGGAATTGGAGCCGACGAACTCGCCGACGACGGCGCCGACCACGGCGAGCGTCACTGACACTTTGAGGCCGGAGAAGATCGCGGGCAGCGCATGCGGCAGGTTCACCGCGCAAAACACCTGGAAGCGGCTGCCCTGCATGGCGCGGGCGAGATCGACCATATCTGGATCGACCGATTTGAAGCCCTGCACGGCGGAGACCACCACCGGAAAGAAGCCGAGCAGGAACGCCGAAATCACTTTCGGAATGATGCCGAAGCCAAACCAGACTACGAACAGCGGCGCGATCGCGATCTTCGGCACGGATTGCGAGAACACCAGCAGCGGATAGACGTAGCTCTCCACCGTCTTGGAGCCCGCGATCAGCATCGCGATGGGGATGCCAAACAACGCCGAGAGCGCGAAACCGCAGACGGTGGCATAAGTCGTCGGCCAGGACTGGCGCAACAGTTCCGGCCAATCGGTGCGCAGCACCGCAATGACATCGCCCGGCGACGGGATCTGGTAGGCGGGAATCTTGAACAGCCGGATGGCGAGATCCCAGGCCACGACGATGAACACCAGGAACAAAAACGGCCGAATCCAGGCCGCATTCAGCATCTTGGACACCGCACTCTGCGGCTTCAGCTCAGCCACGTCTCACTCCCGGCAGTCTTGTTCGTTGGGCGAGAAATTAACCCGTTGGGTAAATACTGTCCAGCGGTTTTCCTGCGACGTTTTGGGCGGGTTCCGGGTGGCTTGAGGGACGCGTCGGCAGCGCCACGTCTTCGGTGTCATTCCCCGCGAAGGCGGGGAATCCAGTACGCCGCGACCCGTCGGCTCAACCAAAACCGTCTCGGAGTACTGGATCGTCCGGTCAAGCCGGACGATGACGGCTGAGTTCGGAGAAGCGCCGATAATCCATCGAGCTGTAGCGAGTTACACCGCTAAACCGTCTGCGCCACCGCGGCGCGCGACTTCGGCGCCTTCGTCATAGCTAACAGTGCGGCCGACTGCCCCGTCAGCGCTGCCAGCACGAGGCCGACCATGTGGTCCAGCCGCTCGTCCTTGGCGTCCTTGGCCAGCAAATCGCGACCGAAGATCACGCTAAGCGTCGCCGAGTTCGACAGATAGAAGAAGCAGAGTCCCGCGATCGAGATGTAGAGCTGGACAGGATCGACCGCGACCTTGAAGTCGCCGCCGGACACACCGCGCCGCACCACGGTGCCGATCATCTCGACGAAGGGCGAGTGCATCGACTTCACCTTGGTCGATTTCTTGAGATGCTTTGCGCGCGCGAGATTCTCGGTCTGGAGCAGCGACAGGAATTCGGGATTGCGCAGGAAATAATTCCAGGTGAACTCAATCAGGCGGCGGATGGCCTCGGGCGGATCGAGATGTTCGAGATCGAGCCCGCGCTCCTCGCTGCGGATCTTGTCATAGGCGCCTTCGAGCACCGCGAGATAGAGCTCGTCCTTGTTGCCGACGTGATAATACAGCATCCGCTTGTTGGCGCCGGCGTTGGCCGCGATGCGGTCGACGCGCGCACCGGCAAGCCCGTGCGCCGAGAATTCCTGCTTGGCGGCTTCGAGAATGCGCAGCCGCATCCCCTCGGGATCGCGCTGCCATTTCAGAGTTCGCTTTGCCGCTGCTTTCGCCAAACCGGTTGCTCGCTGGGTGCTATCAGGATGCCGTGTAACACGCGCTCGGCCCGCCGCATAGTTTCGTCATTGCGAGCGTAGCGACCCAATCCAGACTGCCACCACGGAGGCAGTCTGGGTTGCTTCGTCGCAAGAGCTCCTCGCAATGACGAGGGGAGGACTGAACCTCAATCCACCGGCTTCGACGAGCGCTCCAGCAGGACCGTCTGGGTGCCGCAGGTGCCGGTCCGCACCGTCATCACCCGCGTGCCCGGCTTGCGGCCGTTGCGCACGTCGCTGACGTCGAGGCCGGCGGCAATCAGGCGGGCGCGCGTGGCGTCGATATCGGCCACCCGCCAGCTCAGGCCCCAGAGGCGGTCATGCAGGGAATCGCCGCCCGCAACGGGGCGGCGCACCACCTCGACGACGAGATCGCCGCAGCGGAAGAACATCAGCTGGCCCCAATCCTGGTGCGAGCGGTCGAGCGCCAGATCGAGCCCGAGCCGCGCGCCATAGAGCGCGGCGGCGCGATCGGAGTCCTCGGTGGTGATCACGACGTGGTCGAGCGCATCGATCGGCGCGATACCGGTCGCCGGTGAAAGCGGACGCTCATCAGCCAGTTCGAGGAAGAACGTGCGCACGCCGCGCGTGAGCTCCGTGGCGGCGCGCGTCCGCTTCCAGTGCAGGACCGCGCCGCTCTCCGCGTCGCTGCTTTCGACCTCGGCAACCGGATCCGGCTTGAGCGCCACCCGCTCCAGCCGCCGGTGCGTTTTGCTCATGTCCGCGACACGAAAGCACAGGCTGGCGAGCACGCCTTCCTGGTCGCCAAGCAGCGCGCGCATGCGGTCGGCGGTCAGGCTGAAGCCGTTCGGCGCCATCAATTCGATCGTCATGTTCGCGAGAGTGAACAGCACCCGGTCAGCGCCCTCGCCCGAGTTCTGCCAGGCCGGCGCGCGCCCGAGCAGCGTCTGATAGGCCGCCTTGGCCGCACCGATATCCCTGACCAGTGCGACGACGTGATCGAGGCCGGTGATCATGCTTCCCCCTGTTGAGCGGCCCGGAACCGTGGACCGAGAGACGGCGTTTGTCCGGGCTTGGCATTGCCCGGTGATGGTCGTATTCCGGCCGCATGCCGACCTCAAGCACTCCCAGCGGCGGTTTTGCGAATAATTTCAGCGGTCCCGCGACGGAACCGGTGTTACAGTAAGCACGCCGGCCGGGACCACAAAGCGCATCACGGACAAGCAATGCAGGCTCTCTTCATCGGACAGACCTATATCGACGTCGTCTTCATCACCGACCACATGCCGACCGGCGACGAGAAGCACGTGGCCTCCGACTACGCGGTTTCCTTCGGCGGCAATGCGGTGACCGCGGCGTTCTGCTGCGCCAAGCTCGGCATCGTGCCCGATCTGATCGCCACCGCGGCCAATGACTGGCTCGGCCGCATGTTCATGGACATGTGCGCGAAATATGCGATTTCGCTCCATGGGCGGAAGGTCAATCAGTCCTCGCTGTCCTTCATCATGCCCAAGGACGGCAAGCGCGCCATCGTCCGCTGCCGCGACGACGACCACATCCATCCCTTCCCGATGCTCAATCTCGGCGGCTGCCGCGCGCTGCATGTCGACGGCCATCAGCCCGATGCCGCGATCCACTACGCAAAAGTCTGCCGCGAGGCCGGCATCTTGACCTCGCTCGACGGTGGCGGCCTGCGCACCAACACGCATGAGCTATTGGAATTCATCGACGTCGCGATCGTCGCCGAGCGCCTGTGCGAGCAGATGGATCTCACGCCGGAAAAGATGCTGGACTATCTCAAGAGCCGCGGCTGCAAGATCGGCGGCATCACCATGGGCGAGAAGGGCCTGCTCTGGTACGACGAGACCGGAACGGTGCAGGTGATGCCGGCGATGCCGATTCCGCGCGAGCGCGTGATCGACACCAACGGCGCCGGCGACGTCTTCCATGGCGCCTATGTCTATTCCTATCTCGCCCATCCCGGCAAAAGCTGGCGCGAGCATTTCGATTTTGCCCGGGCAGCCTCGACCTTCAAGATCCAGCGTCTTGGCAACGAAGCTGGCCTGCCGACTCTTGTCGACATCGCCAAGGTCAGGCACGAGTTCGAGGTTAGGGTCTAGCGCTCGCAGGGGTCTCTCATGGGGCGCGTCTTCGTCGCCGGCAGCATCAACATGGATGTGGTGGCGACAGCCGATCGCCATCCCAGGGTCGGCGAGACCGTCGCCGGCAAGCAGGTGCTGTATTTTCCGGGCGGCAAGGGCGCCAACCAGGCGGTGGCGGCGTCGCGGCTTGGCGCGCGGACCACGCTGATCGGCCGGCTGGGCAAGGATTCGTTCGGCGGTGAGCTGAGGACGTTCCTCGGCGCGCAAGGCATCGATCTCGGCGCGATCCGAGAGACGGCCGAGGCGCACACAGGCACGGCCATCATCACGGTGGCGGAGGCCGACAACACCATCGTCGTCATTCCCGGCAGCAATGCGCTTGTCGGCGTCGATGACGTCGCGGCCGTCCCGCTGGCCAAGGGCGACGTCGCGGTCAGCCAATTCGAGATCCCGCTGCCGACGATCGCCGCGTTCTTCCGGCGGGCTCGCGACATTGGCGCCACGACGCTGCTCAATCCGGCTCCGGCACAAACCATGTCGAGCGAATTGCTCGCGCTGATCGACATCCTCGTGCTGAACGAGACCGAGCTCGGCCTCCTCGCCGGCGTGGAGTTGTCCGACAGTGACGAGGCCGCGCGGATCCTCGACGTCGCACGAAAACTTCAGGCGCGCGAGGACCAGACCATCTGCGTGACCCTCGGCAAGCGCGGCGTGCTGGCGCTCGCGGGACGCGAGGAGATTTCGGTGCAAGGCCGCGTGGTGAAGGCGGTCGACACCACGGGCGCAGGCGATTGTTTTGTGGGAGCACTCGCGGCGCAACTCGCCGACGGCCTCGACTTGCGCGCAGCACTCGCCTTCGCCAATGCGGCCGCCTCGATCTCCGTGCGGCGCATGGGCGCGGGGCCGTCGATGCCGACGGCCGCGGAAGTCGCCGCCGTCCTCAATGCGAACTGATCACGCCAGCGCGCCCTTCAGGTCGAAACTTTCGTCGGCGGCCTGCTCCGGCGTGATCGAGCGATCCAGGCCGAACAGGCGGCGGCCGAACATGTGGTCGCCGGCACGGTTGATCGATTCGATGCCGAGCAGATTGTCGCCCTTGTAGCAGAACGCCGAGAATGCCTTCCTGGTGGGATCGCCGCGCAGGACGACGCGGTCGTAGCCGGTGGTGAGGCCCGCGATCTGGAGCTTGTCCTCGCCCTGGTCGCTCCAGAACCAGGGATGGCTGTCATAGGCCTTGCGGTCGCCAGTCAGCCGCGCCGCGAGGCAGCGCGCGTGATCGGTGGCATTCTGCACCGATTCCAGCCGCTGCGATCCGCCGAAGCGCGGGCTGTTGAACAGCGCGCAATCGCCGATCGCCGAGATATCAGGATCGGCCGTCGAGAGATATTCGTCGACGATGATCCCGGCCGCGACCGGCAGCCCCGCCTCCGCCGCAAGCTCGATGTTCGGCAGCACGCCGACGCCGACCACGACAAGATCCGCCGGCAAATGCCTTCCGTCGCTCAAGGAGACGCCGGTGACCTTGCCGTCCTCCGCCTCGATCGCGGTTGCTTGCACGCCGAGGTGGATGCGGATGCCGGCCTCGCGATGCCGCGCCTGAAAATACTCCGACACCTCAGCCGTCACCGCGCGCGCCATCACGCGCGGGGCGAGTTCGAGCACGTCGACCTCTAGCCCCTTGATGCGCGCGGTGGCCGCGAATTCGAGGCCGATGAAGCCGGCGCCGATCACCACGACCCGCGTCTTTGACGGCATGATCTGCCGCAGCGCCTCGCTGTCGTCGAGGATGCGCAGATATTTCACGTCGGGAAGGTTCGCATTGGGCAGATCGAGCAGGCGGTTGCGGGCGCCGGTCGCCAGCACGAGGTGGCCGTAGGGCAGCGGCCTGCCCGAGGCGAGCAGCACCTTGCGCCCCGCGCGGTCGATCGACACGGCGCGGCCCGCGACCAGCTCGATGCTCTGGTCCTGGTAGAATTTCCCCGGCCGGAACATCAGGCTCTCCGGCCCGGCGGTCCCCTTGATGTAAGCCTTGGACAAAGGCGGCCGCTGATAGGGCAGATGCGCCTCGTCGTTGATCAGGCAGATAGCAGCGGAAAATCCCGCCTGACGCAGCGATGCCGCGACCTGATAGCCGCCATGGCCGGCACCGACAATGATCACCGGACCGTCCGTCATTGGACAGCCCATTTCCGCAAGACACGAGCGTCACCCATGTCGTCTCCTCTCGCGCTGATTTTGGCTTGCTAGCCTAGGAGGAGCCGGCGCTCGTGTCCGTCCCTAAACGAAGGCCGGCCCATTTGAGCCTATCGTTCCGGCTTGCGCAAGAGCACCAGGCGGGGATTGTCACTCCTCGCCTTCTGCGATTTAGTTCGTGCATCGACCTCATGCCGGGGATTTCCGATGACCGCTCCCGTTTCCCGACCCGACGATCCCGCCTTGCTGCGGATCGATGGCCCGATCGCGACCATCACGCTCAACCGGCCCGCCGCGTTCAACTCGATCAATCTGGCGATTGCACAACAGCTCGAACAGCTCGCGGCTTACATTGAGGGCGCCGACGACATCAGGGTCGTGGTCCTCGAAGGCGAAGGCCGCGCCTTCTCGGCTGGCGGCGATCTGCAGACGATCGGCGCCGCCGCCGAAGCGGGCACGGTGACACCGGTCGTCGGCGAGCTGTTGAAGCACTATCACGCCTTCATCGAGATCCTCCGGCGCATGCCGAAGGTCTCGCTGTCCAGCGTGCACGGCTCGGCGGCCGGCGCCGGCATGGGCCTCGCGTTCGTCACCGATCTCTGCATCGCCGCGGAGGATGCCAAATTCACGCCGGCCTATGCCAAGATCGGCGTGTCGCCGGATGGCGGATCTACGGTCGGCATCGTCAACACGGTCGGTTCCCGCCGCGCGCTGCAGATTTTCCTGGCAGAGGATAATTTTACCGCGCAGCAGGCCCATGAATGGGGTCTGGTTGCGAAGCTCGTTCCGGCCGCCGAGCTGAAGGCGGCAACGCGAACCCTCGCCGAGCGGCTGGCGCAGAACCCGCTCGCCGCGATTGCCGACACCAAGTCGCTGGTCTACCAGGCCGCCACCACGCCGGTGAAACAGCAACTCGATGCCGAGGAGCACAAGATCATCATGGCGATGAACACTGCGGAGTTTCGAACCGCCGTGAAGAAATTCACCAGCAAGAGCAAGTAGCGTTCACTCGAGCAGGCTTACTTGGGACAGATATAGCCCGTGCCCGCCGGCGACTTGAAGCATCCGACCGATTCCGGCAGCACTTTCTGCGGCAGCCACAGCACCACACTCGGGAAATAGATCGCAAACGCGATCGTCCCGAGGAACACCAGATAGATCGGCAAAGCGGCGCGTAGCGCCTTTGCGAAACTGACGCCGACGAATTTCGAGGCCATCAGCAGCACCAAGCCGTAAGGCGGCGTGATCAGGCCGAAGGCGAGCGTGGCGATCAGCACCACGCCCATATGCACGGCGTTGATGTCGCCGGCTTCCGTCAGTGTGTTGACCAGCGGCATGAAAATGATGATGGTCGGCACCGGCTCGATGAAATCGCCGACGACCGTGAACAGCAGCACCATCAGCAGCATGATCAGATGCGGGTCGTTGCCGGCGAGCGAGGTGATGACTTCGGCGATGTAGCTTGCACCGCGCAAATAGGCGAGCATCCAGCCGAACGCATTGGCGGCGCCGATCGTGATCAGCGGCAGCGAGAAGATCAGGCCGGCGAGACAGAAATCGTACGGAATCTTCCTGATATGCCCGCGGTTGAGCGCTGGGATCACGACGACGACAATCCAGACCACGGCGACGACACCGGCTTCCGTCGGCGTGAACCAGCCGGTCAGGATGCCCCCCAACAGGATCACCGGAATCATCAGCGGCAGCGCCGCATCGCCGGCCGCGAACACCACCTGCCGCAGCGGCGCGCGCGGCTTGCGCAGGCCGGACGGGCCGAAGAAATAGCAATAGATCATCAACCCGAAGCCGATCATCAGGCCCGGCACGACGCCTGCCATGAACAGGCCGGCGATCGAGACATTGCCGACGGCGCCATAGACCACCGCGGTGATGCTCGGCGGCACCAGCGCCGCGATGGTCGATGCGGATGCGATGATCGCGGCGATGAAGGCGGGCTCGTAACCCTCGCGCTTCATCGGGCCGCCCAGAGCGCGGCTCATCACGGCGACGTCGGCGGTGGTCGAACCCGACATTTCCGAGAAGAACATGCTGAAGACCACCACGACCTGCGACAGGCCACCTCTGATGTGCCCCACCAGCGACACCGAGAGGTTGGCTATCCGGACCACCACATTGGCCGAGCTCATGAGCTCGCCGACCAGCAGGAAAAAGGGGATCGCCAGCAGCGCCTCGGAATCGACGCCGTCGAAGATTTTCTGGATGATTGCGGCGAGCGAGACGTCCGACAGCAGCGCGCCGATGAAGACACCGGCCATCAGCGAGAACGGCACGGGCACGCCGAGATAGCCGAACGACAGGAAGCAGACCGTCATCAACGCCAGAACAATGGGTGCGCTCACGGCTGCGCCCTCATCTGTACGTCGCTGATGACAGGCGCCCCGTCGTCCTCTTCGGGCGGCTCGGGGTGGTCAAAGCCGTTGCGCAGACCGTTGACGAGCTGCTCGATGGTGAACAGGCCGACCAGCACGCCCGACAGCGGGATGATCGCGTAGAGCGAGGCGATCGGCGTGCCCGACGGCAGGCGAAAACTGCCGAAGCCGCGGAGATAGTTCTGATATCCGTACAAGATCAGGCAGAAGGCGACGCCGAGCACCACGATCCGGATGATGACTTCGACGATCAGACGCGGCGTGCCGTGCATCGCCTCGGAGATCGCGGTGAGATAGAGGTGGTCGTTGCGCCGGGTCGCGGCCGCGGTGCCGACGAAAATCGCATAGATGAACAGCGTCGAGGTCACTTCCTGGAGCCAGAGCCAGGGATGGCCGATGGTACGGGTGACGATGTCGGCGGTCACCGACAGCGAGAAGCCGAAGCAGAGCACGCCGCAGAGGATCATCAAGGCGAGCTCGAGCCAGTCCAGCCCGCGCCATTTGAGGTGCCGTTGGCGTTGCACCAGCAGTTTGTCGGCGATTGTCATCACTATCCCCGTCGTCCCGGCGAAAGCCGCGACCCATATCCCCAGCTGCGTGTGGTCAAAGCAAGCTGGCGGCTATCCTGCCCCAAGCTCCGCCGCGGCGTATGGGTCCCGGCTTTCGCCGGGACGACGCGGAGGCAACGGTACGCGGCCTAGTTGATCGAGCGGATCAAATCCTTGATCTTCTCGGCGTGCGGGCCGAGCTCCTTGGCGAGCTTGTCGAGATAGGGATCGGCGATCGCCGTGAAGGTCTTCTTGTCGACGTTGTCGACGATCTTCACGCCCATCTTCTTCAGCTTCTCTGCCGCGGTGCGTTCGAGGTCGAAGGCCTTCTGCGGCTCCTTGGAGCTGACCTCGTTCCCCGCCGCCTGGACCCATCTCTTCTGCTCGGCCGACAGGCTCTGCCAGAGCTTGTCCGAGATGAACACCAGCGCGTTGTTGGCTTCGTGCTCGGTGATGTTCAGGACCGGCGCGACCTCGTAGTGCTTGTTGACGAGGTAGACGTTGATGCTGTTCTCGGCGACGTCGACGACGCCGGTCTGCAGGCTCGTGTAGACGCTGCCGAACGGCATGTGCACGGTCTGGGCGCCGTAGGCCGGGAACATGGTGTCCTCGGTCGCAGTCGCCTGCACCCGGATCTTCAGGCCCTTGATGTCGCCGACATTGTGGATCTCCCTCTTCGAGTACATGTGGCGCACGCCCTGCGAGCCGGTCGCGATGACGTGCAGACCCTGTGTGGTCTCGTCGATCATGGTCTTGAGCGCCTCGAACACTTTTGGATCGGCCAGACCCTTGACCACGTGGTTCTCGTCGCGGAACAGGAAGTGCAACGACATCACGCCCGCTTGCGGCGAGATCGTCGCGGTGTTCGCCGAGGAGATGATCGAGAACTCGACGTCGCCCGCCTTCACGAGCTGGAGCACCTGCGGCTCCTGCCCGAGCTGCGCGCCCGGATATTGATCGATGATCATGGTGCCTTTGCTCAATTCCTTGAGCTTTTCGGCAAAGAGGTCGCCCGCGATGGAGTAGCCGGTATTGCGCGGCTGGTCGTAGGCGAAGCGATAATGCTTCACCTCCTGCGCCGATGCGCCCGTGACGAACAGGATTGCGGCCGTTGCCGCCAGCCGATGTAAGAATCTTGGCATGGATCGTGCAATCATCGTTTCCCCCTGTTTTAACGCCCGCCGCTTTAGCGGTCTGGGCTACGCTTCCGGGTGGTTGGTCACCCACTTTTATTTTTCTGCTCAGTCTTCTTCCCAGTCCTCTGCATGAAATCGAAGTCGCAGCCCTCGTCGGCCTGCATGATGGTTTCGTTGAACAGCCACGCATAGCCGCGCCGCGCCTCATCCGGCGCAGCCGCGGGCTTCAATGCCGTACGCCGCCGTTCCAGCTCGGTAGCATCCACCAGAAGCTCGATGCTGCGCTTGGCGACGTCGAGCCGGATCATGTCGCCGTTCTTCACCAGCGCCAGCGGGCCGCCGACGGCGGATTCCGGCGTGATGTGCAGCACGATGGTGCCGAATGCGGTGCCGCTCATGCGCGCATCCGAAATGCGCACCATGTCCTTGGTCCCAGCGCGCGCGAGCTTCTTCGGGATCGGCAGATAGCCCGCCTCCGGCATGCCGGGCGCGCCCTTGGGGCCGGCGTTGCGCATCACCAGCACGTCATCGGCCGTGACGTCGAGATCGGGATCGTCCACCCGCAGCGTCATATCCTCGACGGATTCGAACACCACCGCACGGCCCGTGTGTTGCAGCAGCTTTGGGCTTGCAGCCGACTGCTTGATGACTGCGCCGCGCGGCGCGAGATTGCCGTGCAGGACGGCGAGGCCGCCTTCCTTCTTGATCGGATTGTCCCGCGGACGGATCGCGTCCTGGCCGGGCACGTCTTCCGCGTTCGCCGCGATATCGCGCAGCGTCTGGCCGGTGATCGTCTTGGCATCGAGATCGATGAGATCGCCGAGCTGCGCCAGCAGTTTCGGCACGCCGCCGGCGTGATGGAAATGCTCCATGTAATGCTCGCCCGACGGCTTCAGATCGATCAGCACCGGCACCTCGCGGCCGATCTGGTCGAACACCCCGAGGTCGAGCCGGTGTGGCGAACGATGTGCCATCGCGGTCAAATGGATCAGGCCGTTGGTCGAGCCGCCGATCGCCTGGAGCACAACCTGCGCATTCTTGAAAGATGCCGGCGTCAGCAATTCGCTCGGCTTCGGCCCCTTGGTCTTGGCCATCTCGGCCGCCACCCTGCCGCTCGCCTCGGCAAGCCGAAAGCGCTCCGCATGCGGGGCGGGAATCGTCGCGCTCATCGGCAGCGACAGACCCATGGCCTCGATCATGCAGGCCATGGTGGAGGCGGTGCCCATCACCATGCAGGTGCCGACCGACGGCGCAAGGCGGCCGTTGACCGCCTCGATCTCGACATCATCCATTTCGCCGGCGCGATACTTGCCCCAGAGGCGACGGCAATCGGTGCAGGCGCCCAGCACCTCGCCCTTGTGATGACCAACCACCATGGGGCCAACGGGGATGACCACCGTCGGCAGGTCGGCGCTGATCGCCGCCATCACCTGCGCAGGAAGAGTCTTGTCGCAGCCGCCGATGACGATCACCGAATCCATCGGCTGCGCGCGGATCATCTCCTCGGTGTCCATCGCCATCAGATTGCGCAGATACATCGAGGTCGGATGCGCAAAACTCTCCGCGATCGAGATCGTCGGGAACACGAACGGCATCGCGCCCGACAGCATCACGCCGCGCTTGGCGGCCTCGATGATCTGCGGGACGTTGCCGTGGCAGGGATTGTAGTCGCTATAGGTGTTGGTGATGCCGACGATCGGACGCTCCAGCGCGTCGTCGGAATAGCCCATGGCCTTGATGAACGCCTTGCGCAAGAACAGCGAGAAGCCGGCATCGCCATAGCTCGTCAGCCCTTTGCGCAACCCACTCGTCATCATACCACTCCCATTACCGGGTCATTGTCCTACAGACTGCCCCTTGATTGTCAATAAGACAGACGTCAAACCTGCCATTTACCCGTATTGCGCGCTGGTGGGAGACCAGATTATTGACAATCAGGGCCTTCCCTGCTCCACAGGACGACCGGCCAAGCGCCGGGAGGCCGAGGGCATGTCCGACATTCACATCGCAGACGCCACGATGGTCCGGCGCGACGATCCGGACGACATCGTCGCGCGGCTCGAAGAGGACATCATCTTCGGCCGACTTGCGCCAGGCGCGCGCCTCACAGAGGACGCGCTGATGTCGGCTTACGGCACTTCGCGCCATTTCGTGCGGCAGGCCTTGGTGGATGCGGAGCGCCGGGGCATCGTCCGCCGCGAGAAGAATGTCGGCGCCACCGTGCGGTTTTACTCGGCCGAAGAGGTCCGGCAGATCTACGAGGTCCGGGAGATGCTGACGCGGCAGGCGGCGCTGATGATTCCCCTGCCCGCGCAACAAGGCCTGATCGACGAGCTCTCCGCATTGCAACGGCAATATTGCGCGAGAGCGGATTTGCAGGACCTGCGCGGTATCCACGAGGCCAACGACGCCTTCCACCTCGCGCTGTTCTCGGCCTGCGGCAATCCCTATCTGGTGCGCTCGCTGCAGGACTACATGAACCTGACGCTGCCGATGCGCGCCAAGAACCTCGCCGACCGAGACGGCCTCGCGCAATCAAGGCGCCAGCACGAGCTGATGATCGAGCTGTTGAAAGGCCGTGACAGCTGGGCGCTGGCCCAGCTGTGCGTCGATCATATGCAGTTCAGCAAGTCGGACTATCTGGCGCGGATTGGGGGTGAGCAAGCCGAACAGCAGGGCCCGCGTTCATAGATGGAAGACGTTCGCTTCGCGCGGTGGTGCAGTTCACGCGGTACGGGCGCGCTGGATTGCCCGCAATTGCAGGCCGCACGAGCCCATTCGGGCAATAACGCCCGCAGTCCACAACTTCTGGGGAACCTATGGTCGGCTTGGTACTTGGTCTTGCACCAATCCCCCACCATAGGAGCTGCCATGATTTGCCGTTTAGTCGGAGCCGCCGCTGTTGCCGTCGCCGTCCTGCTTCCCGCAACGACCCAGGCCCAGGGCGTTCCCGGAGGCGTCGAACGCGGTGCGCGGGATGGTGAGCGAGCGGCAGGGCCTGTCGGTGCAGTTGTGGGTGGCGTCGTCGGCGGCGTCGTTGGCGGCGTGGCGGGAGTCCTTGGTGTCGATCAACGTCCTCGCTTTCACTCCTACGTCGTCGAACAGCGGCGGCCCTCATATCAGTACCGCGAGGATGTGAGAGTCGGGGCGGTTCTTCCGGAAGAGGGCGTGACCTATTACGAGGTGCCGCCCGAGTACGGCGCCCGTGAGTATCGTTACACGGTGGTGAACGGTCGCACGGTTCTGGTCGAACCGCGAACCCACCGGATCGTTGAGATCGTCGAATAACAACCAAGGGCCGTCTTTCGAGACGGCCCTTTCGTTTGCGCAGATCTGAATCCCTCAAGTCCCGGTTCAGTACCGCCTCAGCAGACCGCGATCCACGCTGGCATCGCCATAGTCGGCGCAGGCTCTCTTCGGGTTTCTGATCAGATCGGTCCGGACGCGCCTGAACGTTTTGCCGTCAGCGTCGGACACTTCGGGGCGGAATTTACCGGGATCGGAGCTCTCGCCATCGCGGGCCTTGATGGCTGCAGCATAGGCGTCGATCATCGCCATCGCGGCATCCGTGCTGCCGAGAAGTCGGGCGCCGAACTGTACACTGCCGGCACCATCGACCTCGTAGCCGACACATCGTTGTTCGAGCACCGCGGATGCGGTGACGAGCTGGTCGAGAAACGTCGCCTCGGCGTCGCCGAGCATCGCGGCCCGCGCCGGTCCCGACATGAACAGCGTGAGCAGTACGGCGGCTGGCAATTCGATTTTCATTGTCCTGACTCGCGCTGCCGCCGTTGAGCCGTGATCGAGGCACCGATTGCCGAATTGCGGTCTCGCAAAATCGAGAGCCAGACGGCCAGAGCAACGTTGATCTGGATCAATGGCCGGAACGACCAAAGCGAGGCTCAGGCCTTTGCGTCGCTCGCCCTGTGTGAATCGAGGCACCACGGCGGGACGGGCACTAAAACTGTTTGTCAAGCCATCGAAATTTCGCAGAGCCGGAAATAAATATGGCCGGGCTCCGGCGCCACGTCGCGCGTCCTCCTCCACTCCCTCCCAAATGAATGCCATGACCGAACAAACCCTGACGGAGCCGATCGCCGAGCGGCAAGCGCCATCCCGAGGCTTCTCGCGCTACCAGGCGATCCTCGTTGCGCTGCTGGCGCTGGTCCAGTTCACGATCATCATCGATTTCATGATCATGTCGCCGCTCGGCGCCATCATGATGCCGGCGCTCGATATTTCGGCCGCTCAGTTCGGCGTGGCGGTCTCGGCCTATGCGTTCAGCGCGGGGATTTCCGGCATCCTGGCGGCCGGCTTTGCCGACCGGTTTGATCGCAAGCGGCTGCTGTTGTTCTTCTACGCCGGCTTCACCCTTGGCACGATGCTGTGCGCGATCGCGCCCAACTATCATCTGTTGCTGCTGGGGCGGATCGTGACCGGCCTGTTCGGCGGCGTGATCGGCTCGGTCGTGCTCGCCATCGTCACCGATTTGTTCACGCTGCAATTGCGCGGCCGCGTCATGGGTTTCGTGCAAACCGCCTTCGCTGCAAGCCAGGTGCTGGGCATCCCGGCCGGTCTTTTCCTCGCCAACCAGTGGAACTGGCACGTCGCGTTCGGCGCGCTGGTCGGACTGTCGGTGATCGGGATGACCGCAGTGATGCTCCTGATGAAGCCGGTGAACGGCCATCTCGGGCTGAAGCAGGATCGAAATCCGTTCCGGCATCTGATCGCCACGGTCTCGCAGCCGCGTTATTGGATGGCGTTTTCGGTAACGACCCTGCTGGCGACCGGCGGCTACATGCTGATGCCGTTCGGCAGCGCCTACACCGTGCACAATCTCGGCATCGACATCGTGCATCTGCCGACGATCTATCTCGTCTCCGGCCTGTTCAGCATTGTCATCGGCCCGCTGGTGGGACGCGCGAGCGATGCCTTCGGCAAATACCCCACCTTCGTCTTCGGCAGCGCCATGTCCATCGTGATGGTGCTGATCTACACCCATCTCGGCGAGGTGAGCCTGACGGTCGCGATCCTGGTCAACGTCCTGATGTTCGTCGGCATCTTCTCCCGCATGATTCCTTCGCAGGCGTTGATTTCGGCAATCCCCGAGCCGGCGCAACGCGGCTCCTTCAGCGCGGTCGGCGCGTCGCTGCAACAGCTCTCCGGCGGGCTCGGCTCCGTGCTCGCCGCCGCACTCATCGCGCAGGACGCCGACGGTACGCTCCGGCATTTCGACCGGCTGGGATACGTCGTCGTGACGACGGCGGTGATTTCCCTGATCCTGATGTACTTTGTACAGAGGCCCATCGCGGCCCAGGCCGGCAAACGCGTTGTTTAGCGCGTCGATTCCGACGCCCTGGATTTGCGAATGCGCTCCTACCGCTTGGTCCAATCGATGATGCGACTTGTGTCGCCGTCGAACTCGTTGCTGCAGAACGCGCCGCCCTGATAGTGATCGCCGACCGGATCGGGCTTCAGCTTGGCCTGCTCGGCCATCGCATGTGCCACATGATCCTCGGAGCGCCCCGTCGGACGGTAACCGAACTCGTAGGCGCGGTGGTTGTCCCACCAGGCACGCTCGTTCAGGGACACGCCGTAGAAGATCTCGAAATGAATGTCGGGATGCTCGAGCCCGATCCGGCAGAGCTGCACCAGATCTTCCGGCTTCAGCCAGATCGAGATCCGGCGATGGTCCAGCGGCACGTCGCCGAAATTGCCAATGCGAAGGCAAGTCACCTTCAGGCCATGCTTGTCAGCATAGAGCGCGCCGACCGCTTCGCCGAATACCTTGCTGACGCCATAGCGGCCGTCGGGGCGCGGGGTCACGTCGGTGCCGATCTTGTGGTGGCGGGGATAGAATCCGACGGCATGGTTCGAGGAGGCGAACACCACACGCTTGACGCCCTTGCGATACGCGGCCTCGAACAGATTGTAGCCGCCGATGATGTTGGCCTGGAGGATGTCGTTCCAGGGACCTTCGACCGAATAGCCGCCGAAATGGATGATGCCGTCGACGCCCTCGCAGATCGCCTCGCACTGCGCCAGGTCAGAGAGGTCCGCCGCCTTGAATTGTTCGTTGGGGCCGAGATCGGCGGGCGGGCGGATGTCGCTGAGCAACAGGTCCGGATAGATCGGCGGCAACAGTTTTCGCAGACGCGTTCCTATCCCGCCCGAAGCTCCCGTCATCAAGATGCGCGCCATGTCTTTCCTCGCCTTTGGCAACCAATTTGCGGTCACATGTCTCTAATGATAGCAGGATTGTCCAGAGGGAACGAAACGAGAGAACCGACATGAATGAGGCATCGTCCCATCCCCAGGAGCGGCCAGACTGGCGGCCGGCGAGCTACTATCCCGATCCGGCGATAAAGGCACTCGATCCCCGCTTCGAAAAATACTGGCTGAAACTCTCGGCGGTGGAGCGGCTGACGACCGGCCTGCGCTGGGCCGAGGGTCCGGTGTGGTTCGGCGACGGGCGCTATCTCCTGTGCAGCGACATTCCGAACCAGCGCATCGTCAAATGGGAAGAGGAGACCGGCGCCGTCAGCGTGTTCCGCAAGCCCTCCAATTTTGCGAACGGCAACACCAGGGATCGCCAGGGCCGGCTCGTCACCTGCGAGCATGGCGGGCGACGCGTCACCCGAACCGAATATGACGGCAGTATCACCGTGCTGATGGACTCGTTCGGCGGCAAGAAGCTCAACTCGCCGAACGACGTCGTGGTGAAGTCCGACGGCGCGGTTTGGTTCACCGATCCCACCTTCGGCCTGCTCGGCAATTACGAGGGCTACAAGGCCGAGCCCGAGATCGAGCCGAACGTCTACAGGTTCGATCCCGCGACCGGCAAGGCGACCATCGTTGCCGAAGGCGTGCT
The DNA here is from genome assembly GCF_023073515.1 of Bradyrhizobium sp. 17. Classification (NCBI taxonomy): domain Bacteria; kingdom Pseudomonadati; phylum Pseudomonadota; class Alphaproteobacteria; order Hyphomicrobiales; family Nitrobacteraceae; genus Bradyrhizobium; species Bradyrhizobium sp. 17. Next base: position 125,062 of record NZ_JADPJQ010000065.1, read on the forward strand.
CGGGCCGAACGGCCTGTGCTTCTCGCCGGACGAGAAAATCCTCTACGTCGTGGAATCACGCGGCGTGCCGAACCGCAAGATCCTCGCCTATGACGTCTCGGCGGACGGCACCACGATCTCGAACAAGCGCGTCCACATCGACGCCGGCCCCGGCACGCCGGACGGCATGCGCTGCGACATCGACGGCAATCTCTGGTGCGGCTGGGGCATGGGCGATCCCGAGCTCGACGGCGTGGTGGTGTTCGCGCCCGACGGCGTCATGATCGGCCGCATCGCGCTGCCCGAACGCTGCGCCAATCTCTGCTTTGGCGGCGTCAAGCGCAACCGCCTGTTCATGGCCGCGAGCCAGTCGATCTACGCGTTGTATGTGAACACGCAGGGCGCGGTCGGGGGATAGTCTTCCCAACTCTCTCCTCGTCATTGCGAGGAGCTCTTGCGACGAAGCAATCCAGACTGTCTCCGCAGAAAGATTTCTGGATTGCTTCGCTTCGCTCGCAATGACGAACAAACAAAAACGCCGGAGCAGTTGGCCGCTCCGGCGTCATATTCACCCAGGCGCTAACGCTTACGCCGCGTTGAAGCCGGCGACGGCCTTCACTTCGAGGAAGTCCTCGAGGCCGTACTTGCCCCACTCGCGGCCGTTGCCGGACTGCTTGTAGCCGCCGAACGGTGCGGAGCGGTCGTTGGGCACACCCTGCAGGTTGACGTTGCCGGCGCGGATCTGCCGGCCGACGCGCTTGGCGTCCTCGACGGAAGCGCCCGTGACGTAGCCGGCAAGCCCATAGGGCGTGTCGTTGGCGATGTGCACCGCTTCGGCTTCGTCCTTGGCGCCGATGATGGTCAGCACCGGTCCGAATATCTCTTCGCGGGCGATGGTCATGTCGGGCGTGACGTCGGCGAAGATGGTCGGACGGACATAGAAGCCCTTGTTAACGCCTTCGGGCAGGCCCGGACCGCCGGCGACGAGCGTTGCGCCCTCGTCGATGCCCTTCTTGATCAGATCCTGGATCTTGTCCCACTGGCCGCGGTTGACCACGGGACCGATGGTGGTGCCTTCGGCGCGCGGATCGCCTGCCTTGGTCTTGTCGGCGACAGCCTTCGCGATCGCGGCGACTTCCTTCATCTTCGAGGCCGGCACGATCATGCGCGAGGGCGCGTTGCAGGACTGGCCGGAGTTGTTGAACATGTGCATCACGCCGCCCGTCACCGCCTTCGTGAGGTCGGCGCCTTCGAGGATGACGTTCGGTGACTTGCCGCCAAGCTCCTGGCTGACGCGCTTCACGGTCGGTGCCGCACGCTTGGCCACGTCGATGCCGGCGCGGGTTGAGCCGGTGAACGAGATCATGTCGATGTCGGGGTGCTCGCTCATGGCGGCGCCAACCTCGGGGCCGAGACCGTTGACGAGGTTGAACACGCCCTTCGGCACGCCGGCTTCGTGAAGGATTTCCGCGAAGATCAGCGCCGAGGTCGGGGTGAACTCCGACGGCTTCAGGATCATGGTGCAGCCGGCGGCGAGCGCGGGCGCGACCTTGCAGGCGATCTGGTTGAGCGGCCAGTTCCAGGGCGTGATCATGCCGACCACGCCGACCGGCTCGCGCAGCACCATGGCGGTGCCGACCGGTTCCTCGAAATGATAGTTCTTGAGCACGTCGAGCGTGGTCATGAGGTGGCCGAGGCCGGCGCCGGCCTGCAGCTTTTCGGCCATCGGCAGCGGCGCACCCATCTCGTCCGAGACGGCGGCACCGATCTCCTTAAGGCGGCCCTTGTAGATCTCGATGACCTTGGTGAGCAGCGCGACGCGCTCGTCACGGCTGGTCTGAGAGAACGTCACGAACGCGCGCTTGGCCGCGGCAACGGCTTTGTCAACGTCGGCCTTGGAGCCCAGCGCAACCTCGTACATCGCCTCTTCCGTCGCCGGATTGACCACGGCGGTGGACTTCTTGACGGCGGGATCGACCCAGGCGCCGTCGATGTAGAATTGCATGCGATTGACCATAGTGAACCTCTTCTTGGGGGCTTGGAGGGGGCGTTTCGGCAGGCATCCTTGCACGAAAGCGCCGGCAATTGAACCCGCCATGTGCGGGGCCAGCATTGCGGCGGACGGAGGTTATATGAGCCGATGGCGGAGGGGTGGCAAGGTCTCGATTGCCCTCGTCCTGGCCTAGTGCGCAATTGCGCACGGGGGCTAGGACGACGACGGAGAACTACACCGCCATCTTCCGATGCAACACCGGCGCGCCGGTGGTGAGGCTTTCGGCCGCATCGATGATGGCGTTGGCGTCGATGCCGTGGTGGCGGTAGAGGTCGGCGATGGTGCCGGTCTGGCCGAATTGCTCGACGCCGAGCGCCTCGACGCGATGGCCGCGGACGCTGCCGAGCCAGCCGAGCGCCGCCGGATGGCCGTCGATCACGGTCACGATGCCGCAGTCGCGCGGCAGCGGTGCGAGCAGTTTTTCGATGTGGCTGAGATGCTGCACGCCGCGCCGATCACGGCGCAATTTCCGTGCGGCGGTCCATCCCGCATGCAGACGATCTGCGGACGTGATCGCGAGCAGGCCGATGTCGCGCCGGCTCTCGCCGATGAAGCCGGTCGCTTCGATCGCTTCTGGCGCAACGGCGCCGGTATAGGCGATGACGGCTTCGGCATTGGGGCCCGGCTTGCGCAACCAATACGCGCCGTCGGTGATGCCCTGTGCGAGCTCGGGCGTCATGATCCGCTGCGCCTGCTCGATCGAGCGCGTCGAGAGCCGCAGATAGACCGAGCCGCCCTCACCCGGATCGCGCTGCATGTGATTGAAGCCCCACCCCATGATCACGGCGAGCTCGTCGACAAAGGCCGGCTCGAACGAGGCAAGGCCATCCTGCGCCATGCCGATCAAAGGGGTTGCGATCGACTGATGCGCGCCGCCTTCGGGCGCGAGCGTGATACCTGAGGGGGTCGCCGCCACCATGAAGCGCGCATCCTGGTAACAGGCATAGTTCAGCGCATCGAGACCGCGCTCGATGAAGGGATCGTAGAGCGTGCCGACCGGCAGCAGCCGCTCGCCGTTGATCTGGTGCGACAGGCCGAGCGCCGAGAGCATGATGAACAGGTTCATCTCGGCGATGCCGAGTTCGAGATGCTGGCCCTTGGGCGAGAAGTCCCAGTTGAAGGTGGATGGAATTTTCTCGCTGCGGAATAAGTCCGCCTTCTCGCCGAGCGCAAACAGGCCGCGCCGGTTCACCCACGGACCGAGATTGGTCGAGACGGTGACGTCAGGCGATGTCGTCACGATGCGCTTGGCGAGCTCGCTGTCGCCGCGCGCGATCTCGTTCAGCACCAGCCCAAAACCCTGCTGGGTCGACATCTGCGGCGCCGGCTTGAAGGCAAGCTGCGACGGCACCTCGATAACAGGCGCGGTGAGCCGGCGGCCGTCCTGGTTGAACGGCACGCCCGCGAGGAAGGCGTCGAGCTCGGCGGCACCTTGCGCGAGACCCTCGTATCTGTCCCATTCGTGTCCGGGCCGGATGTTCTGGCTGTCGCGATATTTCTCCATCTGCGCGACCGTCATCAGGCCGGCATGATTGTCCTTGTGGCCCTGGAACGGCAGGCCGACGCCCTTGATGGTGTAGGCGATGAAGCAGACCGGGCGATCGTGATCGATGGATTCAAAGGCGTCCAGCATGCTCGCCATGTCATGGCCGCCGAGGTTCGACATCAGCGCCAGTAGCTCGTCGTCGCTGCGCTTGTCGATCAGTTTGGTGATGGGGCCCTGATCGCCGATCTCGTCGTGCAAATGTTTGCGGAACGCCGCGCCGCCCTGAAAACACAGTGCGGCGTAGAGTGCGTTCGGGCAATTGTCGATCCAGCGCTTCAGCGCCTCGCCGCCGGGCTCGGCAAAGGCCTCGCGCATCAGGCGGCCGTATTTCACGATCACCACGTCCCAACCGAAATTGCGGAATACGGTCTCGAACTTTTCCCAGAGACCTTCGCGGACGACGGCATCGAGCGACTGCCTGTTGTAGTCGACCACCCACCAGGTGTTGCGCAGGCCGTGCTTCCAGCCTTCCGCCAGCGCCTCGAAGATGTTGCCCTCGTCCATCTCGGCATCGCCGACCAGCGCAATCATCCGCCCCTCGCGGCGATCCTTCATCCAGCCATGCGCCTTGACGTAGTCCTGCACCAGCGAGGCGAACAGCGTCTGCGCAACGCCGAGGCCGACCGAGCCGGTGGAAAAATCGACGTCGTCGACGTCCTTGGTGCGCGAGGGATAGGACTGCGCGCCCTTGAAGCCGCGAAAGTTCTCCAGCTTCTCGCGGCTCTGCCGGCCGAACAGATACTGGATGGCGTGGAACACCGGGCTCGCATGCGGCTTCACCGCGACGCGATCTTCGGGTTTCAGCACGTGGAAATACAGCGCCGACATGATGGTGGCGAGCGAGGCCGACGAGGCCTGATGTCCCCCGACCTTCAGGCCGTCCGCATTCGGGCGGATGTGGTTGGCGTGATGGATGGTCCATGACGACAGCCACAGCGCCTTGCGAGCCAGCGCGGTCAGTGTGTCGAGGCGGGCGGTATCAACGGGCATGGCAATGCTCCCGGAAAACAGGTGCCCGATGATACCCCTGCAGGAAGCGCCAAACTTCTCAATTTTTCGCGCAATACCAGCCAATATTGGGATAGCTTACCAATCAGCAGGAAAAAACGACAGGTTCATCCCAATGCCCGACCTCGACGCCATTGACCGAAAAATCCTCGCTCTGCTCCAGAACGACAGCCGACTGACCATGCAGGAACTCGCCGACAAGGTCGGGCTTTCGGTGTCGCCATGCCATCGCCGGGTCAAGCTGCTCGAGGAACGCGGCGTCATCTCGCGCTACATCGCGACCGTGGACCAGAAGGCGCTGGGGCTGCATGTCAGCGTCTTCATCTCGATCAAGCTGGCCCGGCAGAAGGAGGAGGACCTCAACCGCTTCGCGCGCGCGATCTCGAAATGGGACGAGGTGCTGGAATGCTATCTGATGACCGGCAATCGCGACTATCTCTTGCGCGTGGTCGCCGCCGACCTCGCCTCCTACGAGACTTTCCTGAAGACCAAGCTGACCCGGCTCGACGGCATCGCCTCGATCGAGTCCAGCTTTGCGCTCAGCCAGGTGAAATATTCGATCGCGCTGCCGGTGTAAGGCATCACCGCCACGGCTGCACGATGATCTTGGTGTGAGCCTCAGGGTTGGCGAGATCTGCGAAAGCCTTTGCGACACCGTCGATGCCGACTTCCGCCGTCACCATTGCCGCCGCATCCACCTGCCCCTCCGCGATCAGGCGCAGTGACGCCGCGAATTCGTCCGGCGTGTAGCCGAGCACATACTGGACGTTGAGCTCTTTCATGATGCCGAGCATGGGCTCGCTCCTGTCGGTCTCCATGCACACACCGACCACGACGATCCTCGCATCGCGCGGCGCGCCTTCGAACACCTGCTGCAACAGACCGGGCACGCCGACGCATTCGAAGATGATCGCGGGCTTCAGCGCGGGCAGCATCGCCTGGAACGGCGGCCGGGCCGCCTTTTCGGCATCGGACATCTGCGCATGCTCGGCCCAGGTGGCATAGGGCTGCGACACCCGTGGATCCACGACGACATCGGCGCCGAGTTTTGCCGCAAGCGCGCGCCGCGCCGGCGAATAGTCGGCCGCGACGATCGGATGCAGGCCCTTGAGCTTTAGCGCCGCAATCACCGCGAGCCCAACCGGACCGCAGCCGATCACGAGCGGCACTTCGCCGCCTCGGATGTTGGCCTTGGCGACGGCGTGAACGCCGACCGCGAGCGGTTCGGTGAGCGCGGCATGCTCCGGCGCGAGACCGTTGGGCACCTCGAGCAGCAGCGCTTCGCTCAGCAGCATCGCCTCGGCATAGCCGCCAATATTGTCGTTGGAGTAACCGATACCTTCGATGCCCTGCGGCGTTACGAGGGCTGGCAGCGAGCAGACGCGCGTGCCCGACTTGAGCTTGCGCACGGTCCCCGGGCCGAAGTCGACGATCTCGCAGCAGAACTCGTGGCCGAACACGACGTCGCGGGCGAGATCCATCGGCTTGCGGCCGGTCTTTCGCGCCATCTCCACCATGCGGTGGGCGTGCTGGCGCGCGTGCAGATCGGAGCCGCAGATGCCGCAGGCGAGCGTCTTGACCAGCACCTGGCCGGGGCCGGGCTTTGGCTCGGCCATCCGGTCGACGACAATCTCACCGTTCCTGAAAATCGCAGCGCGCATCCGGCTCCTCCCGTCTTGTTGGAGCCGTCGATAGCACGAAGCGGACGCGCGATCTTGCGTCAGGGGTTCGGGGAACGCTCTTCCAGGATCAGGAGCTGGGCGCGGCGGATGCGCTCGCGATGGGCGATGTAGAGGCCGCTGGCGACGATGAAGGCCGCACCGGTGACGGTCCAGACATCAGGCACTTCGCCGAACAGGAAGAAGCCGAGGATGCTCACCCACAGCAACTGCGTGTAGGAGAACGGCGCCAGTACCGAGGCATCGCCGTAGCGATAGGCCAGCACGATGATCCACTGGCCGACGGTGGAGGCGACGCCGATCACGATGCCAAGCCCGATCGCCGTCCAGGTCGGCGTGACCCAGACGAACGGTACCATCAGGGAGAGGATCGCAACGCCCGTCAGCGCCGAATAGGCCATCGTGGTGAGGACGGCTTCACGCCCGCTCATCATGCGCGTCAGGATCAGCGCCGCGGCCCAGCAGAACGCCGAGACGATCGGGAAGAAGGCGGCGGCGTGAAACGCGCTGGAGCCCGGGCGCAGGATGATCAGCACGCCGGTCAGGCCGATCGCGGTCGCGATCCAACGGCGCATGCCGACCTTCTCGCTCAGGAAGACGATCGAGAGCGCGGTGACGAACAGCGGCGAGACGAAGCCGGTCGCGGACGCTTCTGCGATCGGCAGGAAGCTCAGGCCGGTGATGAAGAACAGCGAAGAGCCGAGCAATGCCGCGCCGCGCATCAACTGCAGGCCGAGGCGCTCGGTGCGCATCGCATGGAGCGGCGAGCCCGGCAGCATCACCGGCGTGAACATCAGCGCAAACGTCACGAAGCGGATCCAGGTGATCTCGATCGACGGCAGGCTCGACGACAGATATTTCGCGGTAACATCGGAGCAGCCGAGAAAGATCGTCGACAGCAGCACCAGCGCGATGCCTTTGAACGGGTGATCGACGCGCGCCGGCGCCCGTCGCGCCTGCGGCTTCTTTTCCGGCATGGGCATGGGAATACTGTCGAGCCTTGCGGCTGCGGCGGGCGGCGGGGTCACGGCTGGAACCTAGGAATGCGAATCGGGAATGATCGTAAAAAACGATAATTGCGCCGCTTTCACAACTTCCGAAAACAGGATGCCGATATGCGCTCACGTCCGCGCACGTCAAGACTCCATTAATAACGGGCGTTTGTGCACTACAGCATGGGCAGGCCGCGCGGCTTCGGACCGCGCGGAAACGCCGCATCGAGCGCCGCGATCTCGTCTTTCGTCAGCACCAGATCGCCGGCCGCAGCATTGTCGCCGGCATGTTCCGCGGACGACGCCTTCGGGATCGCGAACACCGTAGTTGCACGGGTGAGGAAGCTCAGTGCGACCTGGCGCGGCGTCGCGCGACGCGCCTCCGCGATGCGCGCCAGCACCGCGCCGCCCTTGCTGTTGCTCGCAGGGAAATCATCGTGGCCGAATGGCGAATAGGCGACGACGGCGACACCATGCCGTTCGCACCACGGGATCACCGCGTGCTCGATCGCGCGTTCCTTCAGATGATAGAGCACCTGATTGCAGGCGATGCGGTGTTCGCCGGCGGCGTCGAGGATCTCGTCGAGATCATCGGCATCGAAATTGGAGACGCCCCAGGATTTGATCTTGCCGGCCTTCACCAGTTCCTCGAATGCGGCGACGGTGTCCTCCAGCGGATACGAGCCGCGCCAATGCAGCAGATAGCAGTCGAGCCGATCGGTTTTCAGCCGCTTCAGCGAGCGCTCACAGGCGGTGATGGTTCCGCGGCGCGAGGCGTTGCTCGGCAGCACCTTTGACACCAAGAAAACCTCGTCGCGTCGGCCCGCGATCGCATCCGCAATGACGAGTTCGGCATCGCCATACATCTCGGCGGTATCGATGTGGGTCATGCCGAGGTCGAGCCCGCGCTGAAGCGCCGCGATCGCGCGCTTGCGATCGCCTTGGTCGAGATACCATGTGCCCTGCCCGATGACGGAGACGCTGGCACCCGTTTTGCCGAAGGGTTTCGTGTTCATATTTGCTCCGATACCACTCGTTCGCTGAGGCAACCGCCGTCGCGCTCAAGAGTTCAATACGCCGATGTCAGCGACCAATACGCTACCGGTTGCGGACTCCGTGATGTAGAGTCGATCCTTCTTCGCGCCACCAATGGCGACATTGGTGCAATTCGGACCTGCACACGACTTGACCCGCGCAATCAATTCGCCGTTGGGCGCGAACACGAAGACATGGCCGAGTGAGGCGTGACCGACGAACAGGCGGCCCTTGGCATCCATTGTCATGCCATCAGGGCCGCTGGTGCCGAACAGCGAGCAGAAGCGGCCAACCTTCGACACGCTGCCGTCCTTCATGAACGGCAGCCGCCACACCGCGTTGTCGCGCGTCATCGCGACGAACAGCACCGTCTCGGTTGGATCGAGCACCAGGCCATTCGGGCTGATACCGGTGTCGATCAGGCAATCCAGTCGGCCGCCCGGCGTCAGGCGATAGACACGGCCGCTGGGGTCATGCAGGCCGGTCTGTCCCTGGTCGGTGAAATAGATGTCGCCGTTGGACGCGAGATGCAGATCGTTGCAGCCCCGGAAAGACTCCGAGTTGCGCGCCGTCAGAACCGGCTTGATGCGGCCTGCCCGGGCGACGAACTCCATGATGCCGTGCCTGTAGTCGGCGACCAGGATGCGGCCGTCGGCTGCGATCTTCAACCCGTTCGGCCAGCCCTCATATTCAATCGCCAGCGACCACTCACCGTCGGGCGCAATGCGGAAGATGCGGCCGAAGGGAATGTCGACGATGTAGAGATTGGCATCCTTGTCGAACGACGGGCCCTCGATGAAGGAGTCCGTCGGCACACCCGGCCGGTTGGCATCGGCCCAATCCGTCCGCTCGCCTTTACGGCGGAATTTGTCGGGCATGGCGGAAAAGAGCCTGGTCTCGATCAGGCGCGGCGGCGTTTCCAGGTACATCATTGTTGTTTTTGTCGTTGTTGATGGGAGAGCGCGGCACCATAGGGCATAATGGGGCGTGCGTCGATTAGGCTGAGGCATAGCGCGCCGCCATCGCTGTCATTCCCCGCGAAAGCGGGGAATCCAGTACGCCGCAGCCTCACCGCTTGATCACAGGCGGCTCGGTGTACTGGATCGCCCGGTCAAGCCCGGCGATGACGGCGGAGCATGCAGCGGCGACCGAGAAAGTCGCGGCTACCCGGCAGCGCCCGCGACCTTCGCCCGCATCGCCGGAGCCACCTCGGTCGTCGCGATCAGGCGCTTCAGCTCGGGGATGCAGGAGCCGCAATTGGTGCCGGCCTTGAGCTTTGCGCCGATCTCGGCGGCTGTGCGCGCGCCTGCGGCGATGGTGTCGCAGATGGTGCCGCGGCCGACGCCGAAGCAGGCACAGACGACAGGACCGGTCGAAGCCGCGCCCTCGCTCGACTTGCCGGACAGCAGCATGCGCCGCTGCTCATCGGTGACGTGGTCGGCCACGAACAGGCTCTTCACCACCTCCCAGTCCCCGGCATCATGCGCGGGGCCGACGAACAGGCAGGTTTCGATGCGGTCGCCGGCAAACGAGGCCGCGCGATAAACGCCGCCGCCGAGGTCGCGATAGTCGGCGACGTCCTCGCCGGCAACGCCACCGAGCCAGGCCGGCCAGCGCGACAGGTCCGCATTGTCGGCGAAGTGGTAGCCGAAGCCGCCGGTAACAGTGACGCGGGTCCACATCAGGTTCGGCGGCAGCTCCAGCTGCTTGCGCGACAACGCAAAGCCGCGGAAGACGTATTCACAAGGCACGATCGCGGCTGGTGTCGCCTTGGACTCCGGCTGCCCCGAGAACGGATCGGTGAACGGTGCGACCAGCGCCCCGACGCGACCGTGCGAGGCGTTCATCGCACTCCAGTGGATCGGCGCGAACAGCGTGCCGCGCTGCTGGCGGTCGCTGACGACGACCTTGAGGGTGCACTGGCCGTAGTCGGTGGTGATGCGGGCATAGCCGTCGTGGACGATGTTGTATCTGCCGGCGTCATCGGGATGAATCTCGACGAACGGCTCGGGCAGATGCGCGCCGAGCCGCGGGCTGAGGCCCGTGCGCGTCATGGTGTGCCACTGGTCGCGGATGCGCCCGGTGTTGAGCCGCAGCGGCCGCGACGGCCCGGTCTCGCCGCGCAGCGCCGGCACCTCCGGCGCGACGAAGCGGCCCTTGCCGTCATTGGTGAAGAACCCGCCGGCCGCGAAGAAGCGCTCGCCGGGCGCCTCGCCTTCGCGCGCGGGCCACTGCACGGGCTTCAACGCGTCGAAGCCCTCGTCGGACAGCGAGGTCAGCGCGCCGATGTCGAAGTCGCGGCTGCCATCGTTCTCGAACGCCGAGAGCGCGGCGTGCTCGCGAAAGATGTCGGCTGCGGATTTGTAATTAAAACTGTCGCCGAAGCCGAGGCGTTTTGCGGTTTCGCTCAGGATCCACCAGTCCGGCCGTGCCTCGCCGGGCGCCGGCAGGAACGAACGCTGGCGCGAGATCCGGCGCTCGGAATTGGTCACGGTGCCCGACTTCTCGCCCCAGGCCAGCGCGGGCAGCAGCACGTGCGGCCCGGCATCGACCGTGTCGTTGGAGAGCACGTTCTCGGAGACCACGAACAGCTCGAGCTTCTTCAGCGCCTCGCGCACGAAGTCCGCGTCGGGCAGCGACACCGCGGGGTTGGTGCCCATCACCCACAGCGCCTTGACCTCGCCGCGGTTGATGGCTTCGAACAGCTGCACCGCCTTCAACCCTTCATGGGTCGCGATACGCGGCGCCTTCCAGAACCGCCGCACGCGATCGATGTCCGGCGCCGTGAAGTTCATGTGTGCGGCGAGCTGGTTGGCGAGGCCGCCGACCTCGCGGCCGCCCATCGCGTTGGGCTGGCCGGTGAGCGAGAACGGCGAGGCACCGGGCTTGCCGATGCGCCCCGTGGCGAGATGGCAGTTCAGGATCGCGTTGACCTTGTCGGTGCCCTGCGCCGACTGATTGACACCCTGCGAGTACAGCGTGACGACGCGGGGCGTGTCACGGAACATCTTGAAGAAGGTGGCAACGTCCTGCTCGGAGAGGCCGGTCGCCAGTGCGGTCGCGGTGATGCTGCCGGCGATGCTGCGTGCGCGCGCCAGCGCGTCGTCAAAGCCCGACGTGTTTTGCCCGATGTAGTCCTGATCCAGGGCACCATTGTCGGCGAGGTGAACGCACAGGCCGGAGAACAACGCCGTGTCGGTGCCGGGCTTGAGGCCGAGGAACAGATCGACGTCGGTCGCGGTGTCGGTGCGGCGCGGATCGATCACGATCATGCGCGCGCCGCGCTCCTGCCGGTTCTTCAGCATGCGCTGGAACAGCACGGGATGGCACCAGGCGGCATTCGAGCCGACGAACACCAGAAGATCGGCCTGGTCGAGATCCTCGTAGCAGCCGGGCACGGTGTCGGCGCCGAAGGCGCGGCGGTGACCGGCGACCGATGACGACATGCAGAGCCGCGAATTGGTGTCGACGTTCGCAGTGCCGACAAAGCCCTTCATCAGCTTGTTGGCGACGTAATAGTCCTCGGTCAGCAGCTGGCCCGAGAGATAGAATGCGACCGCGTCGGCGCCGTCGCGCGCGACGATGTGCTGCATGCGGTGGGCGACGTGATCGAGCGCATCGCTCCAGGCGACGCGTTCGAGCACGCCCTTGCAGCGGATCATCGGATAGAGCAGCCGGCTTTCGAGCCCGACCGTCTCGCCGAGCGCCGAGCCCTTGGAGCACAGCCGGCCGAAATTGGCAGGATGATCGGGATCGCCCGCGATCGCCGCGCCGCCCTTGCCGTCTGGCGTCGCCAGCACGCCGCAGCCGACGCCGCAATACGGACAGGTCGTTTTGGTAGCGCGGAGCGTGGGATCGATCGCCGTCATATCGAGCCGCCTCAATCAAGCCGCTTTGGAGGGACGCGCGAGCGCGCGGCCGAACATCATGTCGGTGCGGATCGCCGCCACCTTGTCACGATTGCGGATCAGCTCGAGATACCAGAGCGCATCGACGGTATCGCCGATCAGCACCGCGCCGGTGAGCCGGCCGTCGGAGATGACGAGCTTCTTGTAGGTGCCGCGCCTGCGGTCTGACAGCACGAGGCTCTCGCTGCCCTCCCCGCCCATGAAGTCGCCCGCGGAGAATACGCTGACGCCCGACACCTTCAGATTGGTCGAGACCACGCTGCCCTGATAGGCCGCGGGACGGCCCGCGAGATGCCGCGCCAGCACGCGCGCCTGCTCGTAGGCAGGCTCGACGAGGCCGTAGCAGGTGCCGCGATGCTCGGCGCATTCGCCAAGCGCGTAGATATCGGGTGACGCCGTCTGCATCTCGTCGTTGACGACGATGCCGCGGTTGACTGCGATGCCGGCGTCCTTTGCGAGCGCAATGTTGGGCCTGATGCCGGCGGCGAAGATCACCGCATCGGCCTCGATGCGGCTGCCGTCGGCAAGCTCGACCGCTTGGACATGACCTTCGCCGTGGATGCGCGCTGTGGATGCATTGAGCAGGATACGAATGCCCTTGCGCTCGACCAGTGTCTTGAGCAGGTCCGCGGCGGAGGCATCGAGCTGGCGCTCCATCAGCCGGTCCATCAGGTGCAGCAGCGTCACCGGCGCTCCGGCCTTGGCGAGGCCGTAGGCCGCTTCGAGTCCGAGCAGACCACCGCCGACCACGACGACGCGCTTCCTGGCGGCCGCGAGCGTCAGCAGCAGGTCGACGTCGCGGGTATCGCGAAAGGTGTGCACGCCGGCGAGATCGGCGCCGGGCACGTTGAGCCGTAGCGGCGTCGAGCCGACGGCGAGCACGAGCTTGGAATATTCCATGCTCTCTTCGCCTTCGATCTTGAGCTCGCGTCGGCCGGTGTCGATCTCGGTGACCCGATAGCCGTAGCGCACCGTGACACCGCGATGGCGCCACCAGTCGGCGGGTCGGAGCTCGATCTCGTGCGAGCCGGTCTCGCCGGCCAGCACGGAGGAGAGCAGAACACGGTTGTAAGCGAGCCGCGGCTCTTCGCCGATGACGGCGACCGCGTAGCGGCCGAGTGCGGTCTTGGCGAGCTCGTCGACCAGACGCGCGGCCGCCATACCGTTTCCGACAATGACCAGCGGTTCACTCACAACGCATCTCCTATTCAGCGGCCTGCGACTGTGCGCCGTAGGCCTCGGACATCATGTAGCCGGACAACACGCCGTAGGCGTCGGTCCAGGCGGTAGCGAGTTCGGGCGTCCAGGCCTCGCCAAGGCCCTTCTCCAGGGTCCACAGCAAGGTCGCGCCGACCACGGGGTAGTGCTCGGCCTTGGCGCCGTAGCCGACGTGACGCTTCGCAAGCGCGGAGGCCGCCGGAAGAATCGAGTCCAGATTCGACAGACCGCCGACGACGGCGGCGAGCATGCCCATCAGCTTCTTGCGCTGCTCGGTCATGTCCTCGGGGAACATCGCGCGCACGGATGGCGCCACCTCGAACAGGCGATCGTAGAACAGCACCGCGGCCTGCGCGGAAATCGGCGCGACCTTGGCAAAGCTCTGCTGCACGAGGGTGATCTGTTCCGGCGTCATGATGTTCTCCTGCCTGTTGGGTTTGCCTTGGTGCGCGCCATTGCGAACCAGGTTCATTGTCAAACTGTCGGGCAATGCTTCTCCCCGCGTATGGGGAGAAGCGAGATTCGTACCAAGTATTAGACACGCGCGCCGGCGAGGCTTGACGCGCCTTCGCCCTGCGGGCTGCGACGCAGATAGAACCACCAGGTCAGCGCGAGGCAGGAGGCGTAGAAGCCGAGATAGATCGCGAGCGCGAGCTGCGGCCCGCCGGTCAGCGCGATCGACTTGCCGAACCCGGTCGGGATCAGATAGCCGCCAACGGCGCCGACCGCGCCGATGAAGCCGACCGCAGCACCGCTCTCGATGCTCGCCGTCTTCAAGGCGACCGCGCGCTCCGCATCGCCCTTGCCGCGCACCCTGAACAAATTCTGCTCGCGGAAGATCGAGGGGATCATGCGGTAGGTCGAGCCGTTGCCGATGCCCGTCGTCACGAACAGGACCAGGAACATCGACAGAAAGCCGATGAAATCCTTGTGCCCGACGAAGTAGAGCACGCCGATCGTCGCGCCTGCCATCACGATGAAATTCCAGAACGTGATCACCGAGCCGCCGATCCTGTCGGCAAGCCAGCCGCCGAGCGGCCGCGACAGCGAGCCGACCAGCGGCCCCAGGAACGCGATCGCAATGGTGACTTGCGGGAACTGGGTCTTGATCAACAGCGGAAATGCAGCCGAGTAGCCGATGAAGGAGCCGAACGTGCCGATATAGAGATACGCCATGATCCAGGTGTGCTTGCGCCTGACCACGGCGAGCTGGTTCTTGATCGACGACTTGGCCGTGGTCAGGTTGTTCATGAAGAACACTGCGCCGAACACCGCGATCGCGATCGGCAGCACCCACATCAGGCCGGCGTTCTGGAGGAAGACGCCGTCGACGGGCGATGCCTGGAACAGGTTGATGACGGCGAGCGTCATCAGGATCGGGGTCAGGAGCTGCACGCTGGAGACGCCGATATTGCCGCCGGCCGCATTCAGTCCGAGCGCCCACCCCTTCATCCGGTCGGGGAAGAAGAACGAGATGTTCGTCATGCTGGAGGCAAAATTGCCGCCGCCGAGACCGGCGGTCGAGGCAATCAGCAGCATCAGCCAGAACGGCGTGTCGGGCTGGCCGACGAAATAAGCCAGCGAAAGCGTCGGAATAAGCAGGATCGCCGCGCTGAAGATGGTCCAGTTGCGCCCGCCGAAGGTCGTCACCGCGAAGGTGTAGGGAAAGCGCATCAACGCGCCGATCAGCCCGGGCACCGCGACGAGCTGGAACAGCTGGTCGGTGGTGTAGTGGAAGCCCGCCTGCGGCAGCTTGGTGGTGACGATGCTCCAGATCAGCCAGACCGAGAAGCCGATATGTTCGGCCACGATCGACCAGATCAGGTTGCGTCGCGCGATAGTCTTGCCAGTCGCATTCCAGAACGCCTCATCTTCGGGGCGCCAGTCTGAAATCCAGGTTGGATTCTTCGTCATTGAGTATCCCTTCTTGCCTCACCGCTGCGTCGTTGCAGGCTCAGCCTCCGGCCACGGAGGCGCGCGCCGAGGCCAAGCCCCGGTGGCGAGTTCACGATGCTGATTGATGATGTTGAGGGACGTCGTCGTTGGCGTCGCGGTCGGTGTTTCAATTTCCGTGCCAACTGCGCGCATTCCGGAAACGCAGGAAATTCAGGAGCTTGTTCTTCGTGCCCCAAATTCTTGCAGCACTATTTCGCACGCAAATTTTGCGATTCGCTCAATCCCTGTGCGCCGCACAAGGATTGAGCTTGATGATTCAAAATTAGGCGTTGCGTGAGCATCTGTTGGTGACGCGCCTACGCGGCTTCGACGAAGCGATGACGCTCATAGAGGAATTCGAGCACGCGCTGCCGGCACTTCAGGTAAGTGACGTTGGTCGCGAGTTCGAGCCGCTTGCGCGGCCGCGCCAGCGGCACCTCCAGCACCTCGCCGATGCGCGCGCTCGGCCCATTCGTCATCATGACGATGCGATCGGACAGCAGCACCGCCTCGTCGACGTCGTGGGTGATCATCAGAATGGTGTTGCCGAGCTTCTGATGCAGCGCCATCACCGAATCCTGCAAATGCGCGCGGGTCAGTGCGTCGAGCGCGCCGAAAGGCTCGTCGAGCAGCAATACTTTCGGCTCCATGGCAAGCGCGCGGGCAATGCCGACGCGTTGCTTCATGCCGCCGGAGATTTCCGAGGGCCGCTTGTCCTTGGCATGGGCCATCTGCACGAGGTTGAGATTGTGCATGACCCAGGCGTCGCGTTCGGCGCGCTTCTTGGTCTTGGCGAAGACCTTGTCGACGCCGAGCCGGACGTTCTCGTACACGGTCAGCCATGGCAACAGGCTGTGGTTCTGGAACACCACCGCGCGATCCGGTCCCGGCGAGTTCACCTCGCGGTTCTCGAGCAGCACGCCGCCCATGGTGGCGTTGGTCAGGCCTGCGATGATGTTGAGCAGGGTCGACTTGCCGCAACCGGAATGGCCGATGATCGAGACGTATTCGCCCTTGTCGATGGTGAGATTGATATCCTTCAGCACCTCCGTGGAGGCTGCGCCGCGGGTGAAAATCTTGTCGATATGGTCGAGCTTCAGATAAGCGGTCATGTGCTTCCCCTTTTAGTTCAGCGCGGTGCCTCGGGTGACGATCTTGCCGGCGCCCGCGATCAGGCGGTCGAGCACGAAGCCGATGATGCCGACATAGAACAGCGCCAGGATGATTTCGCTGATATGCGAGGAGTTCCAGGCGTCCCAGATGAAGAAGCCGATGCCGACGCCGCCGATCAGCATTTCCGCGGCGACGATCGCGAGCCATGACAGGCCGATGCCGATGCGAAGTCCCGTGAAGATGTAGGGCGCGGCGGCAGGGATCATGATCTTGGCAAAGAACTCGAGCGGGTTGAGCTGCACCACTGCGGCGACGTTGCGATAGTCCTGCGGAATGTTGCGGATGCCGACCGCGGTGTTGATGATGATCGGCCAGACCGAGGTAATGAAGATGACGAAGATCGCCGACGGCTGGCCGTCACGGAAGGCCGCGAGCGAAAGCGGCAGCCAGGCCAGCGGTGGGATCGTGCGCAAGACCTGGAACAGCGGATCGAGCCCGCGCATGGCCCAGACCGACTGGCCGACCAGGACGCCGAGCGCGATGCCGGCGATGGCGGAGAGCGAATAGCCGAGCGCGACGCGCTGGAGACTGGCGGAGAGATGCCAGAACAGACCCTTGTCGATGCCGCCATGGTCGAAGAACGGATCGAGGATCAGCTCCTTGGTGTCCTTGAAGACTTTTGACGGCGGCGGCAGCGCCGAGCCGGCGCGACGGCAGACCAGCTCCCATATCAGCATGAGCAACGCGACCACGACGAGCGGCGGGATAACGCGCACGGCGGTCTCCCGCGCCATCCGCGCGTAAGTCTCCGATCGCGGCGGCCGCTTCGGTGTCATCGCGACGACCGGCGCGGCAGCGCTCGCAGGCTTCGCGGTCTCAACCTCGATCTTCGTGGCGGGCATGTTCATCGCAATATCTCTCCGGCTGCAAAAGACGATGCGGCCGCCCGGAGGCGGCCGCTGGCTCCATCAGACTTCGACGCGCTTGATCGCGAGCGACTTCAGATAGGCAGCGGGATTTTCCGGATCGAACACCTTGCCGTCGAAGAAGGTCTCCTTGCCGCGCGACGTAGAGGCCGGGATCTCCGCACTTGCGACGCCGAGCGTCTTGGCCGCATCGCGCCACATGTCCTCGCGGTTGACCTTGGCGATCAGCGCCTTGGTGTCGAAATTCGCCTCGTACTTGCCCCAGCGGATGTCCTCCGTGAGGAACCAGAGGTCGTGGCTCTGGAACGGATAGGAGGCGAAGTCGCGCCAATACTTCATGATGTGCGGGGAGTTCTCGACCACCTTGCCCGGGATGCCGTAGTCGAACTTGCCAGCGGTGCGGTCGAGCACGTCTTCGACGGGGCAGTTCATCCACTGCCGCTTGCCCATGATGGCGGCAAGCTCGGCCTTGTTCTCGGCCTTGTCCGACCATTGCTGCGCTTCCATCACCGCCATCAGCAGCGCCTTCGAGGCCTTTGGATATTTATCGACGAAGGCGGCGCGCATGCCGAAGGATTTTTCCGGATGCTTGTTCCAGAGTTCGCCGGTGTTGATGGCGGTGTAGCCGATGTTCTGATGGATCAATTGCAGATTCCAGGGCTCGCCGACGCAGAAGCAATCCATGGTGCCGACCTTCATGTTGGCCACCATCTGCGGCGGCGGCACCACGATGGTCTCGATGTCCTTGTCGGGATCGATCCCGCCGGCGGCGAGCCAGTAACGGATCCAGAGGTCATGCGTGCCGCCGGGGAAGGTCATCGCGGCCTTCACGGCCTTGCCTGAGGCCTTCTTCTTCTCCAGCGCCGCCTTGAAGGGCGTGGCGTCGACGCCGAGCTTCAGGTCGGCATATTCGTTGGCGACGGAGATGCACTGGCTGTCGAGATTGAGCCGCGCCAGGATGTACATCGGCGTCGGCTGATTGTTCTGCGTCACCTTGCCGGCCGAGATCAGATACGGCATCGGGGTGAGGATGTGCGCACCGTCGATGCCGTTGCCTTCTGAGCCGAGCACGAGATTGTCCCGCGTGGTGCCCCAGGAGGCCTGCTTCTGCACGTCGGTGTCAGGCATGCCGTATTTGGCGAACAGGCCCTTGTCCTTGGCGACGAACAAGGGGCCGGCATCGCTCAGCGCGATGAAGCCGAGCTTGGCACCCTTGACCTCGGGGCCGGCGTCCTGCGCGAAGGCGCCAGCGGGGAAATTGAGTTTTACGGCGGCCAGGAGTGCGGCGGTCGAGCCGGCGGCCTTCAACAATTGACGGCGGCTGAGGCCAGTGTCCGACGGCCGGCGGGTGCGCTTGGTCATAGGCGATATCGTCCTTTGCGTCGTTGCAGAATGATTGCGTCAGTGCACACGAGCAGCCCATCCGGTCCGGTGACGCCTGAAGCAGCGCATGCGAACGCGCGACGGGGAGACCCCCGTCTGGTGACGTCGGCAATTCGGATGAGAAGTCTCGCGGGACGGCTTCAATGGCGTCGGCCTGGAACTATTCAAGCTTCATGCCAAGCGCCACAACGCAGAAAATCTCGAAAGATCAATACGCTACAGGCAGCGCGCCAGTCTGTCGCAGGCCCGTTCCGCTCGCGAAATTTGCGGCCTGCTCAATATTTGTGCGGCGCACAACAGTTGTGCAGCAGCTCAAGCAAAAGGCCGCATCAAGCGCAAAAGCCGGGGCAGCCAAAGCTCTATCAGATTGATGTTGCTTGCTTTTTATGAGCCCAGCACGCGGCACGCAACTTGCTTCTCCATTTACGTCAATGAAGACTGCGGCTTTGCCGCATTGATGCAGGCGCTGGCGGCTGCATCCCGGAAGCTCAACTGCTTCGCGGCCCTCCTCGGCTCGGTCGTCGTGACGCAATCCCAAAGGCTTCCAACTCTCCATCGCCTCGTGCGCGGCAGGTCAGCCCGCACGGGCAGTGACGTTCAATCGCTCTCGCAGGAGGGCGAGATCTCTTTCTTAGGAAGCAAAAGGAACCATCGATGTCGTATCTCGCGCCTTCGGAATTCGTCACCAAGATGGTGGATGCGGGCGAGTCCAAAGTCTTCATGTCCACCCGGGATACCATCATCCGCGCCTACATGGCCGGCGCCATCCTGGCGCTCGCGGCATGGTTCGCCGTCACGATCAACGTGAACACGGGGCAGCCGCTGATCGGCGCGCTGCTGTTCCCGGTCGGCTTCGTCATGCTGTATCTGCTGGGCTTCGACCTCCTGACCGGCGTGTTCGTGCTCTCCCCGCTCGCCCTGATCGACAAACGCCCCGGCGTCACCATCGGTGGCGTCTTGCGCAACTGGGGCCTCGTCTTCGTCGGCAACTTCGCCGGCGCCTTCACCGTGGCCTTCATGATGGCTTTCGTCACGACCTTCGGCTTCACGCAGGACCCCGACAAGATCGGCACCGCGATCGGCAATATCGGCGAAGGCCGAACGCTGGGCTACGCTGCGCATGGCGCGGCCGGCATGGCGACGCTGTTCCTGCGCGGCATGCTTTGCAACTGGATGGTCTCGACCGGCGTGGTCGGCGCCATGATCTCGACCTCGGTCCCCGGCAAGGTCATCGCGATGTGGATGCCGATCCTGGTGTTCTTCTACATGGTGTTCGAGCATTCCGTCGTGAACATGTTCCTGTTCCCGTCGGGCCTGATGCTGCACGCAAAATTCTCGATCATGGATTACCTGATCTGGAACGAGATCCCGACCGTGCTCGGCAACCTCGTCGGCGGCCTCGCCTTCACCGGCATGACCCTCTACGCCACGCACGTCATGACCAAGCCGAAGCGCCAGGCCGGCAAGGCCACGTCGCCCCGCGTCGCGGCCTGATACGTCTCGACAGGAGAGCCTCGCCCGATCAGGGTGAGGCTCCCCTTTGCCGGTGATGACGATGACCCGCGGACTTCAGATCTCGGTCGGCCAGCATTCCGACAAGGGTCGCAAGCCCATCAACCAGGATTTTCACGGCGTCCTCGTTCCGGACGAGCCGATGCTCAGCCTGAAGGGCATTGCGGCCGTCCTCGCCGACGGCATCTCCAGCAGCACGGTGAGCCAGATCGCCAGCGAGTCGGCGGTCAAGAGCTTCCTGATGGACTATTATTGCACGTCGGAATCCTGGACGGTGAAGACCTCCGCCCGCCGCGTGCTGGACGCGACCAATTCCTGGCTCCACGCGCAGACGCGCAAGAGCCAATATGCCTATGACCGTGACAAGGGTTATGTCTGCACGCTGAGCGCCATGGTCATCAAGGCGACCACCGCGCACATCTTCCACGTCGGCGACTGTCGCGTCTACCGCGTGGCCGGCAAGGCGCTCGAACAGCTGACCGACGATCACCGGATCATCGTGTCCTCGGAGCAGACCTATCTCGGCCGTGCGCTCGGGATCAATCCGCAGCTCGAGATCGACTACCAGAGTTTCGAGATCGAGACTGGCGACACGTTCCTGCTGGCGACCGACGGCGCCTATGAATTCGTCGACGCGCGTTTTGTCACGAGTGCGCTCAGCGACCATGCAGCCGAGCTCGACGGAGCGGCGAAGGCGATCGTCGAGGAAGCCTACCGGCGCGGCAGCGACGACAACATCACAGTCCAGATCCTCCGCATCGATGCGGTGCCGCAGCGCGAGCCGGCCGGCATCTTCAACCAGACCTCCCAGCTGCCGCTTCCCCCGCTGCCGGAGCCGCGGGCCATCTTCGACGGCTACAGAATCGTCCGCGAAATCCACGCCAGCAGCCGCAGCCATATCTACCTTGCCGTCGACGCAGTGACCGAGGAGCCGGTCGCGCTGAAGCTTCCGTCGATCGATTTGCGCGACAATGCCGCCTACCTGAAGCGCTTCCTGATGGAGGAGTGGATCGCGCGCCGGATCGACAGCCCGCACGTGCTGAAGCCGCTGTCGCAGTCGAAACGGCGCGGTTACCTCTACGTCGCGACCGAATTCGTCGAAGGTCAGACCTTGCGGCAATGGATGACGGACAATCCGCGCCCCGATCTCGAAACCGTGCGCGGACTGGTCGAGCAAATCGCCGCGGGCCTGCGCGCCTTCCACCGCATGGAAATGCTGCATCAGGACCTCAGGCCCGACAACATCCTGATCGACAAGACCGGCACCGCGAAGATCATCGACTTCGGATCGGTCAAGGTGGCAGGCGTCGCGGAAGCCGCCCCGCAGGACGAGACCGACGAAATTCTGGGAACGGTCCAGTACACGGCGCCGGAATATTTTCTTGGGCAAGGCGGCTCGCCGCGCTCCGACATGTTTTCGCTCGCCGTGATCTGTTACCAGATGCTGACGGGAAAGCTTCCCTATGGCACCCAAATCGGCAGGATCCGGCGCAAGGCGGACGTGCGGAGGCTCAAATACCGCCCGGCCGATGACGACAGCAACGTGCCCGCCTGGGTCGACGGCGCGCTCAGACGTGCGCTGCATCCGGATCCCTACAAGCGGCACGAGGATCTGTCCGAATTCGTCTTCGAGCTTCGCACACCCAATCCGGCCTATCTCGACACGCGGATCACGCCGCTCTTGGAGCGCAGCCCGCTGATGTTCTGGAAATTGACCACGGCGGCGCTCGCCTGCGTCGTCGTGGTCCTGCTTGCGATGTTGCACGCGCGCTGATCCGGGTGTCGCCACGCAAAGCATCACCACGTGATCAGCGGAGACCGATGCAGCCAGGTATCGGCGCGCACTTGATCCAGCACGAATGTCGCAACGTCTTCGCGCGCGATGCTACCGCCGTGGAAGCCCGAAAGATCCGTCAGGGCCCGGACCGAGCCGCGGCCAGGCTTGTTGTTCAGGATCGAGGGGCGAACCAGGACCCAGTCCAGCCCGCTGTCTTTGACGATTGCTTCCTGCCGGTCCTTGTCGGTGTACACCTTCTTCAGGAGAAGCGGAAAGATCACATTGTCGGCGACAAAGCCGCCGTGCCCGGCACTGTCGCCGGCGCCCATTCCGGTGATGCAAACCAGCCGCGAGACCTGCTCGGCCTTCATCGCGCTCACGAGTGCGCGCGTCGCGGTC
This sequence comes from Bradyrhizobium sp. 17, assembly GCF_023073515.1. Lineage (NCBI taxonomy): Bacteria > Pseudomonadati > Pseudomonadota > Alphaproteobacteria > Hyphomicrobiales > Nitrobacteraceae > Bradyrhizobium > Bradyrhizobium sp. 17. The sequence continues at coordinate 147,525 of NZ_JADPJQ010000065.1, forward strand.
GAGAGAAGCGTCACCTCGCGGAACGGGCTTACCGGTGTACCCAGCGCACTGACCACGGCCTCACGGCCTTTGAGGGCTGCGCGCAGGGCTGTTTCATCGCGGGCGTCTCCGACGATAAGCTTCGCCCCCGTGATGTCACGTGCCTTCTCGGCGGAACGCACCAGCACGGTGACGTCGTAGCCTCGCGCCACCGCCTGGTTGACGATCAGGCGACCGGTGGCACCGGTCGCTCCAAGCACCAATATCTTCGTCGCACCTTGCGGATCCGCCGGAACAGTGGCGATTGAAGAGGTCATGATGGGAGTCCTCGTTGTCGTGATGGGGACGTGCCCATGCCGTCAGGCAGAGGCCGCGATTTCGGAGACGAAGTCGCGATAGGAGCGCAGGGGACGGCCCAACAACGCGGTCAGACGCTCGACGTCGCCGGCTTCGGGGACCATTCCCTCGGTGAGGAAACGCTCGCTCATCAGCCGCATGTCGTAGGCCATCCAGCTCGGCATGAACTGCCGGAGATTCTTCTCGAAGCCGGCGGTATCGTCACCGGGATAGGCGACCGTGCAGCCCAGCACCTCCGACCAGACCGCGGCGGCTTTCGCGCCGGTCAGCGTATCAGGACCGACGAGATTGACGCGGTCGAGCGCAAGCGGCGTTGCGGCGCGCTCACGACGGATGAGCTCGAGGGCCGATATCTCACCGATGTCGCGCGCATCGATCATGGCGAGCCCCTTGCTCCCGATCGGCATCGGATAGATGCCGTATCCGGTCACCACGTCCTTGATCGTGACGTCGTTGTTCATGAAGTACGCCGGGCGCAGGATGGTGGCGTTGAAGCCCATCTGCTCGATCATCCGCTCGACGCCGAACTTGCCGGCAAAGTGCGGGACGTTCACGTAGCGATCGCTGTGGATCACCGAGAGGTATACGACCCGCTCGACACCAGCCTCGCGGGCGACGTTGAGCGCGATCAGCGCTTGCGTGAATTCATCCGGCACCACTGCGTTGAGCAGGAACAGGGTCGAGACGCCCTTGAATGCGCTGCGGATCGAGTCGACGTCGAGCAGGTCGCCCTGCACGACGGTGACGCCTGCCGGGAGGTTTGCCTTGGCTGGATCGCGGGCGAGAGCGCGGACATCGGCGCCGCGTTTGGCGAGCTGTTCGACGACGTGGCGGCCGACGGTGCCTGTTGCACCGGTAGCGAGGATGGTCATGGGGATTACTCCGGGTTGGTCAGAAGACACCCGGAAATTAGCGATCCACAAACGAACCGATAGCCGCTATATTTGGACGGACTGTCTCACTGGTGGAACGATGTACCTGCTCGCACTGACCGACTTCAATCTCGTCGCCCGGCACGGCGGCTTCGGACGGGCCGCACGCGCCACCGGACGCCCGAAAGCCACCCTGTCCCGGCGGGTCGCCGAGCTGGAAGCCGCGCTTGACCTCCGCCTGTTCGAGCGTGGCGCGCGGGCCCTGAAACTCACGCAGGAAGGACGTGCCCTTTACGAGCGGACGGGAGCCTTGCTCACAGAGCTCGACGAGACGGCGACAGCGATCGCGTCGGGTGGGGACAGGCCGCGGGGGCGCTTGCGGATCAGCGCGCCCTTGCTGTTCTCGCAGACTGCAATGGGAAACCTCGCGGCTGGGTTCGCGCTCAGATATCCGGAGATCCGTCTTGAGGTCACGACGGAAGATCGCTCCGTCGACATGGTGGAGGAAGGGTATGACCTCGTCATTCGGGTCAATCCCGATCCGGATGACAGCCTTGTCGGACGAATCTTTCTGCGCGATCGGCTGGTGGTCGTGGCAAGCCCGGACCTGAAACGACCGAGGGACGGCATCGCTGTGCCGGCTGTCATGCGCGGAGCGGGCGACCAGCTGACAAGCTGGGAAGTCACGATGCCCAGTGGAAGGTCGCGCATCGCGATTGATCCGGTCCTGCGCCTGTCATCGCTCGTCATGGTTCGCGACGCGGTCCGGGCGGGCGTCGGCGCCGCACGCCTTCCGGTATCACTGGTCAGTCACGACCTGGCTGCCGGCACGCTGGTGCATTGGGGCGACATCGACGGACCAGAGATCGCGTTATGGACGCTCTATCCATCGCGCCGGCTGTTGAGCGCGCGCGTCTCCGCCTTCCTCGACTTCATGAAAGAAGCCTTTCCGATGGGGACGCCTGACGAGCTGGCGGCGTTTATCGGGAGATGAGCGGGCGGCGCGCGCTGCTCGCGCCTGACGGTCAGGCGTGCTCCTCCGCCTTCGTCCCCAGCGGCTTCGGCGCCATGCCGCCGCCGGGCTTGAGGTGGAATTCGTAGGTCATCAGGTGCCATCGCCCGTTCGCCTTGGTGCCGTCGGGCAGCTCGAGATCGTTGCGCGGCTCGACCTTGGCGACGAGGTCGTCCTTCACGCCGAACACCACGTCGGAATCCAGATATTTGTCGCCGTCCATGAAGACGTGGGTGATCAGCGGCTCGTAGCCCTTGGCATTGACCAGGAAGTGCACATGCGCCGGGCGCATCGGGTGACGGTTGGTCTGCACGATCATCTCGCCGACCGGGCCGTCGGTCGGGATCGGGTAGCTGCACGGCAAGATGGTGCGGAAGAAGAAGCGGCCATCGCTGTCGGTGATGAAGCGCGCCCGCGCCGAGGCGCCGACCTCGTCATAGTTCGGCTTCTGCGAGTCGTAGAAGCCGTCATCGTCGGCGTGCCAGACGTCGACGGGGACATTCGCGAGCGGCTTGCCCTTGAGATCGGTGACACGGCTCTGCACGAACATCCGTTCGCCGGTTTGATTGTTCGGAGAGATGTCGGTGCCGTGCGCGGTCACCTTGTGCTCGCCGACATAAAACGGCCCGAGCACGGTGGTCTGGGTGGCGCCCTCGCGCTCGCGGTGGTTGACCGCGTCGACCAGCATGGAGACGCCGAGCACGTCGGACAGCAGGATGAATTCCTGCCGGGTGTCCGTGCATTTCTGGCCGGTGCGGGTCAGGAAATCGATGGCGTATTCCCACTCCTCGAAGGTGAGGCCGGTCTTGCTCACGTAATCGTGCAGCGACTTCACCAATTCCTGGAGCAGGAATTTCGCGCGCGGATCGGGTGTCTGGTCAAAACTCCGGACGACGGCTTCGGTGAGTTCGGTCTCGTTGAACTGGGTCATGGTGCGTTTGCCTGCGTTTTCTCATTGGCCCGTTAGGGATCTCTTGGGCTGCTTGGAGGCGTCCACGCTGGAGCCTACACCAAACAGGCGGCCGGGGTTAAGCGCGACCGGGTTGGAATGAGACCGCCATATCGGCTATCAACGTCGGACAAACTGCCCGGAGGAACTGATGCTTGCTCCCACCCCCGCCTCGCCCGAATCCGTCGGCATGTCCAAGGCCGCGCTCGACCGCGTCGACGCGCATCTGAAGAGCCGGTACATCGATGCCGGCCGCTTCCCGGGCACGCATCTCCTGGTCTATCGCCGTGGCACGATCGCCCACAGCTCGGTGCAGGGATTTTCCGACGTCGAGCGCAAGCTGCCCGTCAAGGACGACACCATCTACCGCATCTATTCCATGACCAAGCCGCTCACCAGCGTCGCCTTCATGATGCTGGTCGAGCAAGGCCTCGTCGCGATCGATGAGCCCGTCGCCAAGTACATTCCGGAATGGAAGGATCTCGGCGTGTTCGTCGCCGGCACCGCGCCATCCTTCCTGACCCGTCCGCCGTCGCGGCCGATGCTGATCGTCGATCTCCTGCGCCACACCTCCGGCCTCACCTATGGCTTCCAGCAGCGCTCGAACGTCGATGCCGCTTACCGCGCTGAAAAGATCGGCGAGGTCGAGAAATCGGGCACGCTCCAGACCATGATCGAGAGCCTCGCAAAAATTCCGCTGGAGTTCTCGCCGGGCGAGGCCTGGAACTACTCGGTTTCGACCGACGTGCTCGGCTACCTCGTCGGCAAGATCTCCGGCATCCCCTTCGAGCAGTTCCTGAAACAACGCATCCTCGATCCACTCGGCATGACCGACACTGATTTCCACGTGCCGGCTTCCAAGGCCCACCGGTTCGCTGCCTGTTACTCGGCCGACCCGGGTGGCGGCATGACCTTCCATGCCGGCCAGCGCCGCGAGGGCCTGACGTTGCAGGATGATCCAACCAAGAGCTCGTTCCTGTCGCCGCCGTCCCTGATCTCAGGTGGCGGCGGGCTGTGCTCGACGACGGCCGACTATCTCACCTTCTGCCGTGCGCTGCTCAATGGCGGCGAACTCGGCGGCGTCAGGTTGATCGGGCCGAAGACGCTGGCGCTGATGACGACCAACCACATACCGGGTGGACGCTCGCTGCCGGAAGTGTCGCGCTCGCTGTTCGCGGAAGCCGCCTACAACGGCATCGGCTTCGGCCTCGGCTTCGCCGTGACGATGCGCCCGGCCGAGACGCTGGTCGCCGGCAGCCCCGGTGAATACAATTGGGGCGGCGCGGCCACGACTTCGTTCTGGATCGACCCGGCCGAAGAATTGATCACCATCTTCATGACGCAGGTGCTGCCGTCGAGCGCCTACCCGCTCCGGCGCGAGCTGCGCAGCATGGTCTACGCTGCGATCACCGAGAGCAATCTCTGAGAAAAATGCACCGATTCCGCGGCATCAGAGCCGCGGGATCAAGCCCCGCTCATTTCAACATCTCCGGCACGATCAGGCGCGGCAGGAACAGGGAAACGCTGGGCCAAATAATGAGCGCCGCCAGCACGAGCAGCATGGGGATCAGCATGATCACCGTGTCCTTAAGCGCATAGCGCAGCCGTACCCCGGCGATCGAGCAGGCGATCATCAAGCAGAGGCCATAAGGCGGCGTCACCAATCCGAAGGCGAGCGAGACGATCGAGATGATCGCAAACTGCACCGGATGAAGGTCGACCGATTTCGCCAGCGGTTCGAGAACGGTGCCGACGATGATGATCGCCGGAATGGCGTCGAGGAAGCAGCCCACCACCAGAAAGCAGAACGCGATGAAGAAGCCGGCCCCGATCGCGCCCATGCCCCAGGTCGAGACGTTAGCCAGCAGTTCCTGCGGAATCCTGTAATAGGCCAGCAGCCAGCCGAACGCGCTCGCGGTACCGACGCAGAACAGCGCCACGCCGGCAAGGCGCCCGGTATCGAGCAGCGCCTTGTAGAGTTCGCGCGCGCCGGTTTCACGGTAGAAGAACGTCGACAGCGCCACGGAATAGAGCACTGCGACGCAGGCGGATTCGGTCGCGGTGAACCACCCCAGCAGGATGCCGCCGACAATGATGAACGGCGTCATCAGCGCCGGTATCGAGCGCCAGATGGCGCAGCACATCTCCCTCCAGGTGTCCTTCGGATAGGTCGGATAGCCGCGGCGCACGGCATAGATATGCACGGTCGCCATCTGCGCGCCCGCGATCAGCAATCCCGGCACGATGCCTGCGAGGTACATCGCGGCGATCGAGGTCGAGATCAGTCCGCCCCACACGATCATCAGGATCGAGGGTGGGATGATGACGGCGAGCACGGCCGAGACCGCGGTGATGGCGATCGAGAACGAGAGGTCGTAGCCCTCCTTGGTCTGGGCATCGATGAATATCTTGGACTGGCTCGCCGCGTCCGCGGTGGAGGACCCGGAGATGCCGGCAAAGAACACCGACAGCACCACGTTGATCTGCGCCAGCGACCCCGGCCAGTGCCCGACCATCGAGCGGGACAGCGCGACCAGCCGGTCGGTGATGCCGCCGATGCTCATCAGATTGGCGGTGAGCAGGAAGAACGGCACCGCCAGCAGGATGAACGAATTGTAGGCGTTGAAGGTTTCCTGCGCGAGCGTCATCAGCGACAGATGCGGCTCGATCAGCAGGATCGGCACGCAGGCAAGGCCAAGCGCGAAGGCGACCGGGACGCGGATGATGAGCAGGCCAACGAAAGTACCGAACAGGACCATTGCGGCCTGCCCGGCAGAAAGAACATTGCCGCTCATTGATTTGCCCCAAACAAAATCCGCATCTCGTCGACGATCTGTTCACCGGCGAACACGATCCAGGTCACGCCGGAAATCGGCCAGGCGACGTGGATCAGCCAAAGCGGCAGATCGGCCAGCTCCGAAGTTCTGTTCCAGGCAAAGCGGGTGAACTCGATTCCGGCGGTTACGAACACCAGTGCCAGCGCCAGCACGCCGAGCCGCGCGAGAATCCGGACCATGGCTTCGCTTCGGCGTGACAGGTCAGGCCAGACGTCGACTTCAAAATGCTGCGACTCTCTGATGCCAACCATGGCGCCAATCATGATCGTCCAGATGAACATGAACCGCGCCATCTCCTCGGTCCAGATGTAGGACGGAATCAAAGGCGTGTAGCGCGAGAGGATCTGCAACGTGACCGGAATGACCAGCATGCCGACGGAGGCGGCGAGCAGGATTTCCAGCAGTTTTGCATAGGCCGCCGTTGCTCGGCGCCATGGCGACGGGTTCGGTGGCATCGATATTTCAGTCATCACGACTCCGGGGGATCACAATCACGCAATGGGGCAAGCCGTCTGGCTTGCCCCGACGTCCTGTCGCGTGGGCGGCGACAGTTTTCAGACGACGTTGATCTTCTCGAAAATGCCTTCCGCGCCAATTTCCTTGGCGTAGGTGGCCATCACGGGATCGGCGAGCTTCTTCATGGCGTCCCGTTCTTCGAAGGGAACGCGCTTGAGCTTCCCGGCCTTCTCCAGCGTGTCGAGCTTGACGACTTCTTCACTCGACTCCAGTTGTCGGCCGTAGTCGCCGGCCTCCTTGCCGGCCTTCATGATCGCGTCCTGCAACTCCTTCGGCAAGGTCTTTAGCGTCTTCACCGAGAAGCAGATCGGCCGGATCGACACGGCGTGTTGGGTCAGGTTGAGATGCGGAGCCACTTCGTAGAACTTCATCGCCTCGACGCCGGCCGCCTCGTTCTCGCCGGCCGCAATCACGCCGTTCTGGATCGCGTTGTAGATTTCGTTGTAGGCGATCACCGTCGGGCTCATGCCCACGGCCGCAAAGGTCTTCGACCAGATCGGCGCGCCCTGTACGCGCACCTTGAGTCCCCTAAGGTCGGCGAGAGTCTTGAGCGGCTTGTTGGCGAAGATATTGCGGATGCCACCGCCGGAATAGCCGATCAGAACGACCTCGGCCTTGGACGCGACTTCGTCGGCGATCGGCGCCAGGATATTGGCTTCGACGACCTTGTTCATGTGGTCGATGCCCTTGAACACGAAGGGCGCGTCGATGAACGGGGCCGCCTTGGCGAAGGTCGACATGTGAGCCGGCGAGACGATGCCGTAATCGACGGCTTTGCCCTGCGACATGTACTCGAAATATTGCTTTTCGAGGCCAAGCGAGGAATTCCTGTGCAGTGTGAAGTTGACGGGCTTGCCGTAGTACTTCTTGACCAGCTCTTCGAACCGGAGCAGGGCCCGGTTGAAGGCGTGGTCGTCGTTGAACTGGACCGCGCCGTTCAATGTGATCGGCGACTGTGCCCTGACGATTGACGGCATGCCCATCGCAGCCGCCGCAGTGGTCGCGCCGAGCCCAGCGAGAAATGATCTTCGCTTCATCGTCTCCCCTCCTTTTGATGCTCCGGCCCTGTCGCCGGGCCGTGAGCGCAGCCGGTATGCGGCTTGCGAGTGGGAAGCGTATGGAAAACCTCGGCGGGACGGAAGTCATTTCACGCGCGCGGGAGGCCCTCTTCGTCGCAGGGCCACCCCTTTCGCTAACTGCTGCACTGCAACTTGCGCTCCTGCCGGTGCGTGGCAGGCCGAGGGGAGCAGCCTCTCTTAGCAGACAGACGGCGTGCGGGCCCGTGCGCTGCACGCACAGACCCGCCTTCCACTGCCGCTTAGTGCATGTGGCCGATCAGATAGATGCCGCCGCCGATCACCAGCACGGCCGGCACGGCCCAGAGAATCAGAACTGGCATTTGTCATCCTCCTCAGTTGGACGTGCAGACCTTGACGGTCTTCATGCCGGCTTCAGCTTCGGTGCGCGATTTGTAGATCGCGCCCGATGGGCTGACGACGGTCATGGACGTGTCCGTCGGCTTCTTGTCGACGATTGTGCACTTCTTCGTCTTGACGTCCTGCACGACATAGAACTCGTCGGCTGCGAACGCCGGCAGGGATATTGCGGAAAGCATCAATGCTGCAGTTACTATCTTCAACTTCATTTGTAGTCCTCCTCCAGAGCCCGAGCCGTCAGCCCGGTCATCTACAAACGGGAAAAAGCGGCAATTAGTTCCCTGAGCCGGGAACGCTGTCCGCAATGAGGGGTTGTTGCGGCGCATGTTCAAACGAGGAGAACGAGATGAAGAAGTTGTTCCTGCTTTCCGCCGCGGCGGTCCTGATGTCGACCGGTGCTTTCGCGCAATCGACCGTCGTGACGACGACCGGGACGGGCCACGCGGCGGCCGTCCAGATCGAGCCGCAGTACCGAACCAAGATCAAATCCTACGTCACCGAGCATCGCATTCGCCCGGTGACCACGAAGGAAAAGATCGTTGTCGGTGCGGCGGTGCCGAGCGACGTCGAGCTTGAGGCCGTTCCCGCAGACTGGGGTCCGTCGCTGACGAAGTATCGCTACGTCTACTCCGGCGATCGCGTGATGCTCGTCGATCCCGGTACGCGCACGGTCGTTCAGGAAATTGATTGATCCAGGTGTAAGGGGGCCGCCTTGAGGCGGCCTCCCTCTCTGGGAGTTGACATTATGAAATCGCATCGAGAGGCCCGGATCGCCGGGCTCAGCCTGGCGGCCGTGTACGCCATGTGTCTCCTACTGACCGCAATCAGCATGAGCTGAGGCGCAGCCGCGGACCGCGCTGCAAAATCTTCTTCCTGGGCGGCGCGTCCGAACGCAAAAATTATTGGCGTAGCGCAAATCCCGCCCCTATGGTCTCCCAAAATCATAAATCCGGCGCTCCCCTGCGCTGGAACCGGGACGCCCGCGTTTGTCAAAGCTCACTTTGCCGGTCCGGCTCGCTCTTCTGGTGACGGGAACGATGTTGCCGCTGATCGTCTTCGCGGTCGGCATTGCCGTCTACAATTACAAACAGGACCGCAACGACGCGACCCGCCGCGTGCTGGAGAATGTGCGCAGCATGCGCCTCGTGCTGGACTCCGAGGTGCAGCGGATGACCGGCGGCCTGCAGGTGCTTGCACTGACGAATTCGCTGCGCAACGACGACTTCCAGAGCTTCCGCCGCATCGCGCTCGGCTTCGTCGACCAGTACGGCAAAGGCGGCCTCGTGCTGATCTCCGATCGCAAGGGCCGGCTGTTGTTTTCCTCCGCGACCGAGGACACCGCAAGCCTGCCGCCACGCGGTCATCTTGAGATCATCGAGAAGGTGTTTGCGACCAGGTCGCCGCAATATTCCGACCTGTTCACCGGCGCGATCAACGGCCGGCAGGTGCTTACGGTCGAGGTTCCGGTGCTCCGCGACGGCGAAGTGATCTACGACCTCTGCTTCAGCCCGCCGGTCAGCACCTTTCAGGACCTGGTGGAAAAGCAACGGCCCGACCGGGATTGGACGGTCTCCCTGCTCGACACCAAGGCTATCGTGTTCGCGCGCACGCCGAACCCTACGGAGATCTTTGGCAAACGGGCTACCGGCGCACTGTACGAGAGTATGTTGCGCACGCCGGAAGCCGCACTCTCGACGGTTTCGCTCGACGGCGTCGCGTTGTCCACCGTCTATACGAGGTCGCGGCTGACCGGCTGGACCATCGTGGCCGGCGTCGCCGAGAGCTCGCTAATCGCTCCGCTCTGGCGCAACATCGCGATCACCAGTTTTATCGGCGGCGTCCTGCTGCTGACCGGCCTGACCTTCGCGGTCCGGATGGCGACCACGATCGCGCGCGGCGAGATGCTGCACGATCTCCTGATCGACGAGCTCAACCATCGCGTCAAGAACACGCTCGCGTTGATGCAGGCGATCGCGGTGCAGACCTTCCGCAGCGCCAGCCGGGACGAGCGGGTAAAATTCGAGGGCCGGCTCGGCGCGCTGGCCGAGGCGCATAATTTGCTCAGCCAGGAGAAATGGGCGGGCTCCGAGCTGCGGGACGTGATCGCCCGCGCGCTCCAGCCGTTCCTGCTGAATAATCCGGAGCGCATCCGCATGGCCGGACCCGCGGTGCCGCTGTCGCCGCGGCTCGCCGTGGTGCTGTCGATGATCGTGCACGAGATCGCCACCAACGCGGCGAAGTACGGCGGGCTATCCAACGAGACCGGCCGGGTGACGCTGGAGTGGCAGGTCGTCGCCGATGCGCCGAAGCCGCGGCTGCGCCTGATCTGGACCGAGATCGGCGGACCGCCGGTGACGGCGCCGGTGCAACGCGGCTTCGGCTCGCGCCTGATCGAGCGCAGCGCGCGCGACCAGCTCGGCGGCGAGGCAACGGTCGACTTCCTGCCCCGCGGCGTGGTCTGCACGGTGATTTGCGCGCTGGACGAGGCGCGATGAACGGAGGCCGGCAATGAAGATCACTAGGGTTCGCACGCACATTCTCGAAGCAAAGCTGTCGCAGCCCTTTGCCTATTCGCGCGCCTGGTACGACACGCGCACCGCAATGCTGGTCGAGATCGAGACCGACAATGGTCTTGTCGGATGGGGTGAATGCTACGGCCCGGCGCGCATCACGGCGGCAGTGGTGCAGAGTATCGCTCCGTGGCTGATCGGCGAGGATCCGTTGCGCACCGACGTGCTGTGGCAGATGGTCTATGCGCGCCTGCGGGATCACGGCCAGAAGGGCTCGTGATCCAGGGGATGAGCGGCATCGACATCGCGCTATGGGACATCAAGGGCAAGCATTTCGGCGTACCCGTGCATCAGCTTCTCGGCGGCGGCGCGCGCAAGCAGGTTGCGGCCTATGCGACCGGTCTCTACCGGCGCAAGTCAGGCGATCCGCTGAACTATCTGGCGGAGGAAGCGGCGGGTTATGCCGCCGAAGGATTCCGCGCCGTGAAGCTGAAGGTCGGTTTCGGCATCGCGGAGGATGCCGCGGTCACCCGCGCGGTGCGCGAGGCGATCGGCCCCGATGTCGCGCTGATGGTCGATGCGAACCACGCCTATGACGCGGTCGCGGCGATCCGGTTCGGCCGCCTGATCGAGCGCCATGACATCGGATGGTTCGAGGAGCCGGTGCCGCCGGAGGACATCGCGGGCTATCGCGCGGTGAAATCCGCGCTTACGATTCCGGTCGCCGGCGGCGAGTGCGAATTCACGCGCTTCGGCTTCCGCGAGTTGTTCGTCTCGCACGCACTTGACATCGCCCAGCCCGACACCTGCGCGGCAGGTGGTCTCTCCGAATGCAAGAAGATCGCCGACATGAGCGAGGCGTTCGGCATCCGCTACAATCCGCATGTCTGGGGCACCGGTATCGCGATCGCCGCGTCGCTCCAGCTCCTCGCGGTGCTGCCCTCGCAAACGCCGACTTCGCTGTCACCGCTCGAGCCGATGCTGGAATTCGACCGCACTGAACATCCGATCCGGCAGGCGATTTTGCAGGAGCCGATCGAGCATGCGAGCGGCGTCGTGCGGGTGCCCGAGGGGCCGGGCCTCGGTATCGAGATCGACCGCGCCGCGCTAGCGCGCTTTGATGCGGAGGCCTAACCGATCGTCTGCAACGTCGGAAACGTCTCCAGCAGCCAGATGCTCACGTTCGAGACCGCGCCGGTGAGGAATCCAATACCGGTGATCACCATCAGGACGCCCATGGCACGCTCGACATTGACGAGATGGCCCTTCATGCGCGCGAACAGGGTGGAAAACTGCTCGATCATCAGGGCAGCGATCAGGAAGGGAATGCCGAGCCCGGCCGAATAGACCGCGAGCAGGCCGGCGCCTCTCGTCACCGTCGCTTCGGCGGCGGCGACCGAGAGGATCGCGGCGAGGATCGGGCCGATACAGGGTGTCCAGCCAAAGGCAAAGGCCAGCCCCATCACATAAGCGCCCCAGAGGCCGACGGGCTTGGGCGCGGTCAAGCGTCCCTCGCGCATCAACAGGCCGATGCGCGTCAGGCCGAGGAAGTGCAGGCCCATGACGATGATGACGATGCCGGCGAGGATCGAGAGTTCGGCCGACCAGGCCCGGATCAGCGCCCCGATCAGCGAGGCGCTGGCGCCGAGCGCCACGAACACCGTGGAGAAGCCGAGCACGAACAGGAGTGCCGACATCATGATGGCGCGTTTGGAGACTGATGCGGGCTCTTCGCTTTCGACATGCTCGATCGTCGCGCCCGTCAGATAGATCAGGTAGGGCGGGACCAGCGGCAGGACGCACGGGGAGAGGAAGCTGACGAGGCCGGCAATCAGCGCCGCCGGGATCGAAACATTTTGCATGATGCAGTCGGAGCCATCTCAGGCGCCGGCGCGGCGCGCGGGGAGCGCGCGCGGCGCGGAGCCGGCCCAGATGTAGCCGATGCCACCGAATGCGCAACAGGGGCGCTCAAAACCAGGGCTCCTCCCGATGCCGGTCTGTGATCACAGATGCGGCACCGGGACACGCACAAATCTCGCCAAAAAGCGAAACTCGGCGGCGCGGCTACTTCACCACGCGGAGCAGCGGACGCCGGGGCTGGTCCTGCGTCTGCTTGGAAGGGGGCTGCGGTTCGCTCGTGGCCGTCCGCAGCATTTCGTCGCACAGTGCCTTGAGATCGGCACTGTCAATTCCTTTGAGCTTCATCCGCACGTCCAGGATGACAATGGACAGCAGCTCGGCCGACTCACGGCTATTGCTCTCGTTGAGCACCCTGCGGCACTCTTCGAGCGTTTCCAGCACCGACTGCAACTGTTCGTCTGAATGCGACACGGCGTTCTTTCCGCTAATTCGGCCTGTGAGACGTGGTTGTGACGACCCCTTTGGCCCCCAATGGAGCGTCGAGGATAACACGAGGCCGCTACGCCCCCGAACATGATTTCAGTGTGTTTCTGCCTTGAAACCGCGGTTCCGGCGCGTATCGCGTCGCGCCGCCGGCCGTCGAAACGCTCAGTCGTAAAGCGCTCGATCGTAAAACGCTCGCTCGTAAAACGCCTGGCGTGCTGCAATTGATCCATCGCGGAAGGCACCTGCTCTCGCGCAAGGACGTTCATTGCGGACAATGCCGACAATCCCGCAGCCAAGTCACGGCTCACAACGGAACTCACGCCACACCCCCTCGTACGGGCGATGGTTTGCCCGATTCCTAGCCCTTGTTCCTAGGCCTGGCAGCACCCGAATACCACCTGCGGCGTAGTAAGGATGACGTTCAAAACTCGTCGTTCCCCAACCCGCCGTGGTTGTGGTTTGCCCGAGATTCTGCCAGTTTAGCGACCCGAAGGGACTTGTATGCACTCCTTGGCGGAAAGGGGCGTTCCTCTGGAGGAACGCCCAAAGACAAACGTCAGCGGCCTCTCGGACTGGGATGCGGCGCGCATTTTCCTGGAAGTTGTCCGATGCGGAAGTTTCCGCTCGGCGGCCGAGCGCCTGTCGCTGTCGATCAACGCCGTTCGCCGCCGGATCGATGATTTCGAACGCCAGACCGGCACCACGTTGTTCACCCGCGACGTCCACGGCACCCGTCTGACCGACGAAGGCGCGCTGGTGGTCTCCGCCGTCGAGCAAATGGAGGCTGCTGCCTTCGACGTGCTGCGCACCAGCGATTCGACGGCGAACGCCCTGTCCGGCGAGGTCCGCGTCGCCGTCACCGAGGGACTGGGCACATTCTGGCTCGCCCCGCGGCTGGTCGAATTCCAGCAGACCTATCCGAAGATCCTGGTCGATCTGCATTGCGCGATGCGTTCGGCCGACGTCTCCCGCCACGAGGCCGACGTCGCCATTCACCTGTCGCGGCCTTCGGCACTCGACGTCAAGCTGGTGCGGCTCGGCCGCATGCATCTGATGTTCTGGGCCTCCGAGAAATACATTTCAAAACATGGCGCGCCGCGCTCGGCGGCGGAGTTGATCAAGCACCGCCTGGTGCTGCAGTTCGCGGACCAACTCGCCGCCAAGCAAACTTTCGAGAGCTTCTTCCCCGGCGTTCCGGAACGTGACCTTCTGGTCATGAAGACCAACGTCTCGAGCGCCAACTACTGGGCGGTCGCGAATGGCGCCGGAATCGGCGTGTTCCCGAGCTACGCCATTGCGCTTGGCGGGAAGTTGATTCCACTGGAGGTCGAGCTGAACAGACCGCTGGATATCTGGTTGTCCTACCATCCTGGTAGCGGCCGGATTCCGCGCGTACGGCACATGATTGACTGGCTGATCGAAGCCTTCAATCCGGCGCGTTTCCCGTGGTTTAAGGAAGAGTTCGTGCACCCGCATGAATTCAAGGACGAGTATATGGGCGAACCCCTGACCCAGCTCTTCGGGGGGTTTTCAACCGAAGACCGATGAGAAAAAAGATGAAGACAGCGGCGAAGAGAATGAAGCAGCGCAGTGCCGGCAAGCCGGACATTGAGCTGGGCAAGCGAATCCGTCTACGGCGCGTCGAGATGAAGGTCTCGCAGGCCGAGCTCGGCGAGAAGCTCGGCGTCAGTTTCCAGCAGGTCCAGAAGTACGAGAAGGGCGTCAATCGCGTCGGCGCGGCCCGGCTTCAGCAGATCGCCACCGCCCTCGATGTGCCCGTGACCTTCTTCTATGACGGCGACAACAAGGCGCGCGAAGTCGAGAGCCTGCTCTTCCTGGACTCGGCCTTCAGCCTCCGCCTGCTGCGCGCCTACAGCAAGATCAAGGACCAGACGGTGCAGCGTCAGCTCGTCTCGCTGATGGAATCGATCGCAGCGAACGAAGCCTGAGCCGATCGGCGTTCGTGCCTTTCCGCCCGATGTTCAATCCGCCGCGTCACGGGGCGCGGCTGGATTGAACGAGACCCGGACGAGATATATCCGGCCCGCGCTTGCGCGGACTTCTCGGGGCGGCATGACCGCCCCTTTTTGTTGACCATTTTTCCCGCCGTCGCCCGCGGTTTGCGCGAACCCATTCCGGCCCTGTCGCGACCCAATCCAGAGACCGCGTGCCTTGCGCATGGGGCTCGCGATGCGCCGTGCTTAAGGGAGCCGCAACCGGGAGGCGCTAGCCTCCCGCCGATTTCTCGAATCAGCCCGACGAACCGGGAATTGCCGATGCGAGCGCCCGTCCGGGCCTCGCTCTCATAGGGACGATGGGACACATGTCGAAGCGCCATGCGATAATCATTGCCGTCGGCATGCTTGCGAGCGCCTCTGCGCTTGCTCAGACCGAGACCATTGGACAGGCCGGGCCCAAGCCGGCGACTGCGGCTGGCACGGTGCCGGCCATCGCCAATCCGGCCCACGCAGCCGCACCGAAAACCGCCGCGCCGGCGGCCGCATCTACGGCGGAGAGCCGTTCGGCCGCAGCGCTCGCGCTGACGCATGAGCCGACCTATGACGAAGGCTCCGCCCAGCGCATCAAGGATGCGGCGCTGAGCTATTCCGATCTGGCCGTGCGCGGCGGCTGGCCGACGATCCCGGCGGACGCCAAATTCGCGCCCGGCGCCCAGGGCGCCAATGACGATCTCCTGCGCAAGCGGCTGATCGTCTCCGGCGATTTTTCCGCCGACAAGGCGAGCGGCGCCTTCGACCAGGATCTCGCCGACGCCGTGAAACGCTTCCAGGCCCGCCACGGCCTCGCGCCGACCGGAACGATGACGCCGCGCACGATCGCGGCGATGAACGTGCCGGTGCAGAAGCGCATCCGGCAGCTCGAGGCTTCGCTGCAGCGGCTCGAGAACATGAATTTCGGCTTCGGCCAGCGCTATGTCGTGGTCAACATCCCCGCCGCCTTTGCCGAAGCGGTCGAGAACGACGTCGTGGTAAGGCGCTATCGCGTGATCGTCGGCAAGACCGAAAAGCCCTCGCCAACGCTCACCGCCCAGATCAGCAGCGTCGTCCTCAATCCCACCTGGACGGTGCCCTCCTCGATCGCCAAGACCGAGATCTCCGCGCATATGCGCAAGGATCCCACCTATCTGTCGCGCATGCACATGGAGGTGCTCGACGCTCACGACAATCCGATCGACCCGAATTCGGTTGACTGGTCGGGCACGCATACGCCGAATTTCACCGTGCGCCAGCACAACGGCACGTTCAACGCGCTCGGCGCGGTCAAGATCGACATGCCGAATTCCTATTCGGTCTACATGCACGACACCAACCAGCGCAATCTGTTCAGCGATGATTACCGCTTCGATTCCCACGGCTGCTCGCGCGTCGACAATGTGCGCGATCTCGCCGCCTGGCTACTGAAGGACCAGCCGAAATGGAGCCGCGCCGCGATCGACGCGGAGATCGCCAGCGGCCAGCATCTCGACGTCGCCATGGCGAAGAAGGTGCCGGTGGCCTGGATCTACCTCACGGCGTGGATGACCAAGGACCAGACCGTCCAGTTCCGCAACGACGTCTATAACCAGGACGAGCAGCTGCTGGAGGCGACTGCCGAGGAGGCGGCCTTCTTCAGCAATGCCGGCAGCCATCCGCTGACCGCGCACATGACGCGATAGATCGCGCCATGCAATCGCGGCACAGGCGGCTGCAAAGCCAGGTCCATTGCCGCGGTTGACCCTGGCCTCGCCCCGGCCGAACATTGCGCCTCGCCAACGAAAGCGCCCGCGATGTCCGACATGTCCAGCACGACCGAAATTCCCTACGCCGACGGCAAGATCCTCAAGCACACAGCCAGTGGCGTCGGCGTGATCACGTTCAACAATCCCGACAAGCGCAACGCGATGTCGCTGGAGATGTGGGAGGGATTTGGCGAGGCGCTGACCGCCTTACGCGATGACGCTGCCGTGCGCGTCGTGATCCTGCGCGGCGGCGGTGGCAAGGCATTCGTGTCGGGCGCCGACATCAGCCAGTTCGAGAAGACGCGCCATAACGCCGCCGCTTCCGAGGAATACGCAAAACGCAGCGCCGCCCAGCGCGCGCTGCTCGCCGATTATCCCAAGCCAACGATTGCCTGCATCCAGGGTTTTTGTCTCGGCGGCGGCATGCAGGTGGCGATGCTCGCCGACATCCGCATCGCCTCCCATGGCAGCCAGTTCGGCATTCCCGCGGCGAAGCTCGGCATCGCTTATGGCTATGACGGCTTGCGGCACCTGGTGTCGCTGGTTGGCCCGTCCTGGGCACGGCTCCTGATGTATACGGGCATGCGCATCGATGCGTCGGAAGCGCTGCGCATCGGGTTGGTCGAGCGCGTGCTTCCGGAGGATCAGCTCTGGGGCGAGACCATGGCCATCGCCGAGACGATCTCGCAAAATGCGCCGCTCGCGATCAAGGCCGCCAAGCTCACCATCGCGCAAGTGTTGAAGGACGAAAGCGCGCGCGACATGGACGCGATCAGGGCGGTCGGCACGGCCTGTATGGACAGCGTGGATTTTCGCGAGGGCCGGCAGGCCTTCATGGAGAAGCGCAAGCCGCAGTTCCAGGGACAGTGATTCCGTCGCCAGCGAGCAAAATGAAAACAATCCAGAGTGCCTCTGCCTGCTTGGCTCTTCGCGATGACGGCGGGCAAACTGAACATGCATTCAGGAAGATTAAATTCCCACGGCCCCGCAACACCATAGCAACCAGCTGATTTGCTGGAAGTTCTCTCGCCATCAAACGAGGGAGATTGCGATGAAACTGAAATTTGCTGTTGTTGGTCTGGCTGCCCTGGGCGGCGCCGCTCTCGCATCAGGACAGGCACTCGCAGCGATGCCGAACGGCATTCCGCAGGCCGACCGTATCGCGAGCGGCCCGGCAGCCGACGTCGATCAGGTGCGCTGGGTCTGCAACCCCTGGGGTCGCTGCTTCTGGCGTCCGAATTATTACGGCGCCTACGGTTTTTACGGCGGCCCGCGACGCTTCTACGGCGGCCGTCCGTGGGGCTGGGGCGGCCACCGCCACTGGCGTCGCTGGTGAATTGCGAGGGGCCGCGAGGCCTCTCTTCCTTGACTACAGCGCCGCAAGCACCGCCTTCGTGATGTCGGCGGTTCCGTTGCGGCCACCAAATTCCATCGGCTTGAGACCGTCGGCATAGACCTTGTCCACCGCACGCTCGATGGTCTCGCCGGCCTCGGCCGCTCCTTCGACGCCGTGCTTGTCGGCGAGCCAGTCCAGCATCATTGCAGCCGACAGGATCATCCCGGTGGGATTGGCTTTGCCCTGCCCCATGATGTCGGGCGCGGTGCCGTGGCACGGCTGGAACACGGCGTATTTGTCGCCGATGTCGGCCGACGGCGCCATGCCGAGGCCGCCGATCAGGCTCGCGGTGATGTCGGAGACGATGTCGCCGAACATGTTCTCCATCACCATCACGTCGAAATCCCAGGGACGCTTCACCAGCATCGCCGAGCAGGCGTCGACATAGAGCCGGTCGGTCTTCACCTCCGGATGACGCTTGGCGATCTCGTCGAAGATGCCGCGGAAGAACGCAAAGGCCTTGAACACGTTCGCCTTGTCGACGCAGGCCAGCGCGCCGGGCTTGCCGCGCGCCTTGCGCCGCTCGGCGAGACGAAACGAGAACTCGAACAGGCGCTCGGACGTCTTGCGCGTGATCAGCATGGTCTCGCGCGCCTCCTCATGGGTGACGACGCCCTTGCCCATCGAGGCGAACAGGCCTTCGGTGGACTCCCTGATCACGACGAGATCGATGCCGCGCTGGTCGGCGCCGACGATCGGGCTCGGCACGCCCGGAATGAGCCGCGCCGGGCGCACACCGGCATAGAGATCGAAGATGAAGCGCAGCTCGATCTGCGGCGCGATCTCGGTGTTGTCAGGATAGCGCACCGACGGCAGGCCGCAGGCGCCGAGCAGGATCGCGTCCGCCTCCTCGCACAGCTTGATGGTGGTGTCCGGCATCGACTTGCCGGCGGCGAGATAATGATTGGCGCCCGCCGGCGCCTCAGTGAAGCGAAAGCTCAGGCCGGATTTCGTCTCGATCTTGCGCAGGACTTCGATGGCCGGCGCCATGACTTCGGGACCGATGCCGTCACCGGCAAGCACGGCAATGTGGAAGGCGTTATTTGCGGACATCGGTTTCCTACTCTCTCCAACGTCATGCCCGGGATCGTCCCGGGCATCCACGCCTCGATACCAACTCCATGGCAAGACGTGGATGGTCGGGTCAAGCCCGACCATGACGACAAACTAGCAGCGTTGGTTACGGCGTCAGCACCGTGCGGCCAACCACCGCGCCCTGCTGCAGCTGCACCAGCGCGTCGTTGGCCTTGGCGAGCGGCTGCCGCGTCACGGGGATCGGCGCTATGTTCTTCGCTCGCACGAGGTCGAGCAGCTCCTGCGTCTCGCGCAAATTGCCGACATAGCTGCCCTGGATCGTCACCGCCTTGATCGGAATCAGCGGCAGCGCCCAGGTCGCACCGCCGCCGAACAGGCCGACGAGGACGAGCTTGCCGCCCTTGGTCAGGCAGTCGAAGCCGAGTTGCGTGGTGGCGGCGTTTCCGACGAGATCGAGCACGGCGCGGATGGGACCACCGGCTTTCTTGGCAAGCTGCTCCAGCGCGTCGGGCGCCTTGGGATCGACGGTCGCGAGCGCGCCGGCTTGCTCCGCCGCTTCGCGTTTCTTCGCGTCGATGTCGACCATGATCGCGCCCTTGCCGCCCATCGCCTTCAGCAGCGACAGTGCCATCAGGCCAAGTCCGCCGGCGCCGAACATCACGATCGGCGTGTCGAAGTGCTGCTCGAGCTTCTTCAGCGCGCTGTAGGTCGTGACGCCCGAGCAGGCGTAGGGTGCAGCCGACGCGGGATCGAGGCCTTTGAGGTTGAGCAAATAGCGCGGATGCGGCACCAGCATGTGGTCGGAATAGCCGCCGTCGCAATAGACGCCGAGCGAGCGCGGCGTCAGGCACATGTTCTCGTCACCGGCGAGACAGGTCGCGCATTTGCCGCAACCGATCCAGGGATAGACCAACCCGACATCGCCGATCTTCACGTCGCCCTGGTCCGACGACTTCACGTCCGGGCCGAAGGCGAGCACCTCGCCGACCGTCTCGTGCCCCATGGTCAGCGGCAGGTTGATGCCGCGGTCCTTCAGCGAGAGCGGCTTGCGGCCGTGGCCGAGATCGTAGCCGCCTTCCCAAATGTGAAGGTCGCTATGGCAGACGCCGGCGGCCTTCACCTTGATCAGCACCTGCGTGCCGGACGGTTGCGGCGTGGCCTCGTCGAACTCCTGCAGCGGCGCCTTGAAATCGGCGACCTTGAAACTTTTCATTGGCGTCCTCCCGGATATTTTTCTTGTCGTCGCCACCATGGCATGGGCGGCAGGACGAGACAAACTCGGACCTGTCTAATTTAGGCTGACGGATGATGGCAAGCCGGCCACGCGCAACGCCGCATTGCTTGCCACAGCGTGGTATCCGTCAGACTTCCCGTGAGACTTGCCGTCAGCCTTGCCCTCAGCCTTGCACGGCTGTTTTGCCTGACGGAATTGGCGCATTGTCGGTGAGCCCGATCTCCGCGCGCAGTCCGTCCGTGTGCTCGCCAAGAACGGCTATCGTCTTGCCCGGTGTTGTATCAGCACCGGTCATCCGGAACGGCAGATTGAGGACCTGGAACGAGCCGCCTTCATCCTCGACAGACGAGAGCGCCTCTCGGTGCGCGAGCTGCGGATCGGCCAGTGCTTCGCACACAGTGCGGTAGGCCGAGGCCGGCACGCCGGCCGCACCTAACGCGACAAGACAGACATCGGTCGAGAGCTGCCGCGACCAGGCCTCTACACCGTCCATCAAGTCGGCCCAATGATCGCGACGCGCGGCGTAGGTGGAGAAGCGCGGATCGGAGATCCATTCGGGGCGGCCGATCACTCCCATCAGTCCCTGAAACGTCTTCTCGCTGGCAACCGTGATCATGACATAACCGCTCGCCGTCTCGGTCGGCCCGAACATCGGGCGCGGCGGCGGCTTCACGGTGAACTGCGAGTTCTGCAACTCGATCAATGTCAGCGTCAGCATCGATTCCAGCATGGAAACGTCGATATGCTGGCCGAGCCCAGTCAGGGTGCGCTGGTAGAGCGCCGACGCGATCGCGCCGAACCCGTAGGTGCCGGTGACGACGTCGGCATGGTAGATGCCGCAATAATCCGGGCGGCTGCGGCCGGGCTGATAGGCGAGATGCGCCATGTCGTAGCCCGAGGCTGCATGGATCACCGGCGCATAGGCCGGCAGCTCGGCCGACGGGCCGCTCTGGCCGTAGCCGGAGATCGAGCAGTAGATCAGCTTCGGGTTGACCGTGCGTATTCTGTCATAGTCGAGCCGCAGCCGATGCATCACGCCCGGGCGGAAGTTCTCGACCAGGATGTCGGCAGTCGCGGCCAGCCGGCGGACCGCCTCCTTGCCGTCCTCGGACTTGAGGTCGAGCACGACGCTCTTCTTGCCGACGTTGAGCTGGCCGAACACGGTGCTGCAGCCCTTGCGCAGCGGCGGCCGGGTCCGCATCGTCTCACCGCCGTCGGTCTCGATCTTGATGACCTCGGCGCCCATGTCGGCGAGCATCCGCGCACAATGGGGACCGGCGATGGTGGTCGAAAAATCCAGGACCCTGAGGCCGGCGAAGGCCTTTGTCGTGGTCCCCTCATGCTTATCTGATAGCTGCATGCCTGCTTGCGTCCTTGAGTCACTTAGGAACTTATCGAAGTTCTCTGTTGTTGGTGCGCCGACCCTAGAGGGCGGCGGCTGAGTAGGAAAGTCTTTACCGAACAGACACGTCTCGCGGGCGGGCTTGGGAATTCCAGGGCAACTGGACCCGTTCTTGCATAGCAGCAATCGGGCTCCGGCAGAGGGCAGCAGTTCTTGAGGGTCTTGTTCGTTACGACAGAAATGGACGACTTTGTCCGCGTCGGCGGACTTGGAGCCGTTTCCGCTGCACTCCCCCGAGCCCTTCGTCCTTTCGCCGACATCCGGGTCATGTTGCCCGGCTATCGCGACATCATCGAACAACTCACGCATATCCAGGTCGTTGGCCGCTGTCCGGCGTTCGCGGAAATGCCGGCCTGCTCGCTCGGCCGCGCCGCGACCAAGGACGGCCTGCCGGTCTATGTGCTGTTGTGCTCGCAACTCTACGACCGGCCCGGCAACCCCTATGGTGACGAGTCCGGGCGCGACTGGCCCGACAACGACATCCGTTTCGCGCGCTTTGCCTCGGCCGCCGCTGAGCTGGCGATGGGCACGCTGGACAAGGATTGGGCAGCAGACCTGATCCACGCCAATGACTGGCAGGCTTCGCTCGTGCCGGCCTACCTCGCCTGGCGCGGCTCCAAGCTGCCGTCGATCCTGACCATTCACAACCTCGCCTATCAGGGCCTCTTCCCGAAGGACTCGCTGCGGCGGATCGGCGCGCCGGAGAGCTCCTTCCACATCGACGGCGTCGAGTTCTACGACCAGCTCTCCTTCCTCAAGGCCGGGCTGGTCTACGCCTCGCATCTCACCACAGTCAGCGGCACCTATGCGCGGGAGATCACCACGGATGAATTCGGCTGCGGTCTCGAGGGCCTGCTTCGAGTCCGCTCCGACGCGGCCGAGCTCACCGGCATCCTCAACGGCATCGACGAGAGCTGGGACCCGCGTTCCTGCGCCCAGCTTGCCCAGCAGTTCGGCGCCGGCGACTGGGTCGGCAAGAAGGCCAATGCGGATTACGTGCGCAAGCAGTTCGGGCTTGCGGTGTCGCGCGGCCCGATGTTCGGCATCGTCGCCCGGCTGGTGCACCAGAAGGGCATCGACCTCGTGCTGGCGGCGGCCGACGAGATCGTCGATGCCGGCGGGCAGATCGTGGTCACCGGCTCCGGCGAGCCGGCGCTCGAGCAGGCGCTAATCGACGCGCATCGCCGGCGGCCTAACGCGATCGGGGTCGTGATCGGCTTCAACGAGGCCCAGGCGCGCCGCATCTTCGCCGGTAGCGACTTCACATTGATGCCGTCACGCTTCGAGCCCTGCGGGCTCAGCCAGATGTACGCCCAGCGCTTCGGCTCGCTGCCGATCGGCCACCAGACCGGCGGCCTCGCCGAGACCATTACCGACGGCGAAACCGGCTTCCTGTTCTCAAAACCTTCGCATGAATCCTTCCTCGGCGGCGTCCGCCGTGCGTTCTCCGCCTTCATGGCGCAGGACCAGCTCGACACCATGCGTCGCAGTGCGATGGGACGGTCGTTCTCCTGGAGCATCCCGGCCGGCAGCTACAACGCGCTGTACCGGAAGCTGGCGGCGGTGTGAGGCCTGCGTGTCCTCGTCATTGCGAGCGTAGCGAAGCAATCCAGACTGTTTTCCGTGGCAGCAGCCTGGATTGCTTCGTCGCAAGAGCTCCTCGCAATGACGGTGGTTTGTGGCAACGGCGGAGGACTTCACCCCCTCCCGCGCACATCCATCTGCGACCGTCCGATCCAGGCACGGTTGAGGCACCGCGTCATCCAGTCGGGCTGCGGCTCTCCGCGCAGCCGCGCTTGCGCTTCCTGGTAGGGACCGACATAGCGCAGCCGGTCTGGCAACCTTGGATAGACCCGCCGTATCCATCGCAGCGCCTTCTCGGCGGATCTGGTGTCACGCTCGTCAAGCTCGAACCCGAATCCCACACGCAAGCTTTCCGGCAGCAGGCTCGCGGTGAGCGCGCGATACCAGCGCGGCGGACGCAACCACGGGCGCGCTCCACCAAAGATCTGCGCGGCGATATCGCGCGCGGCCGGGCTGACGGTCAGCGTATCCGACTGCGTCATTGCCGCGGTGTAGGCCGCAAAGCCGGACCAGTCCGCCGGCAGATCGTGCGCCGTCAACCCGAACAACGCACCGAACAACCGACTCTCGGCCCAGTAGCGTTCGCGTTCGTCCGCCGAGAGAGGCGGCAAGACCAGATCATGCGCCATCAGCGCGGTCTCGACCAGCGTGGCATGAACCCAGCGCAGCGACGGGATGTCGTTGGCACAGTAGCGCGAGCCTGCCGCGAACGGACCGACGTTCTCGGGCATCTCGCCGACGATCATGCTGTGGCGCCGGTGCAATTGCCGCGACGACAACAGCGCGCGGTCAAGCGAACCGAACACCATGGCAAAGACGATGTCGAAGGTGCGGTGAAATCGTCCGATCGGATCAGCGAGGGTTTTCGAATGCTCGGCGATGGCGGCGGCGACCCAGGGATGCGCGAGTTGAAGGAGCAGCGCCCGGCCGGCGCCGAGAAAGATCACGGCCTCGCGGTCGATTTGCCAGGTCACCGTGTCAGGGCCGAACACGCCGGCGACCGGTCCCGCCGCGTTGGCGCGGACGGTATCAAGGGCAGATTCAAGTTCGCTCCCGGACACCACCTGCAGGGACTTTCGATTGCGGACCAGGACCGACAATCCGCAAGGCATGTGGCAATTCGATGAAGGGGACGATCGCTTGCGGCCCTACTCCGCCGCCATCGGCATCTCGTCCATATGTTCGTGCAGCACCACGCTCGCGAGCGGATCGAACTCGCCAACCCACGGCCTTCGCTCAAGCACTGACTTTGTGTGCGAATAGCCGGCATCCCAGCGCCGCATGATGCCGGACGGACTGAAGTCGATATCCTTGGTGTGGCTCTCGCGGTCGAGCTGCGGCGCAAGCAGGCGCACGACATGCATCCTGGTCGGGCAGCCGTAATCGATCAATTCCCTCACCGCCGGATTGCTGCGCTCGCTTTCAGGCAGTCGCGCGGCGAGCTGGCTAATGACGTGGCGCAGGCGATGGGTTTGCTGCTGGCGCGTGATCTGGCTCGCGATCCGGCTGGAATATTGCACATCCTTGTGCCGGTTCAGCACCTCCGCCATTGTGGTCGGCTCGGCGCCGGCCGGATTCCACAAATGCACGGCGAGGATCAGCGAATTTTTGCGCGGATTGTCGTCGAAGACGGCCTCGGTCGGCGTGTTCGACAGAATGCCGCCGTCCCAATAGAGCTCGCCGTCGATGCGTACCGCCGGAAACGCCGGCGGCAGCGCGCCCGAAGCCATGACATGCTTCACCGTCAGCTCGCCGTCGCGGCTGTCGAAATAGCGCATCTGGCTGCTGCGGACGTGAGCGGCGCCGACCGTCAACCGTGGCGCGCAGCGGTTGATCCGGCCGAAATCGACAAGCTCGAGCAGCGTCCGCTCCAGCGGCGCCGTCGAATAGAAGCCGGCGTGATCGGCTCCGAGCGGATAGGAATCGCCCGCATGCGCCAATGGATTGGGACGGAAGAAGCCGGGAATGCCGTGGGTCAAGGTCGACCAATAGGCGAGCTTTTCATTGAAGCCGGCAAACGGGGTGCGCAGATTCCAGACCGGATTCTGCTCCATCCGTTTCCAGAACTGCTTCAGGCGCAGCAGCCGCTGGTCAGGCGCGTTGCCCGCAATGAGCCACGCATTGATGGCGCCGATCGAGGTGCCGATGATCCAGTCCGGCTCGATGCCGGCCTCGTGCAGCGCCTGGTACACCCCGGCCTGATAGGATCCGAGTGCACCGCCGCCCTGAAGCACCAGCACCACCTGGCCGGGCAGATCCTTCGACACGCTGGTATCGCGCTTCACATCGTTCATATTCTGCTCCCTGAGAGCCCGTACCCTTGCCATGTTCGCTCCTAGCGATCCTATGTTACGCGCTCGCCTCAATGCGCGGTCCAGCCTCCGTCCACGGGCAACGCAATCCCGGTGATCGTGGCCGCTGCGTTGGTGGACAGAAATACGCCGAGCGCACCGAGCTCCTCGACGGTCGAGAAGCGCTTGTTCGGCTGTTGCGCCAGCAGCACGTCACGGATCACCTGGTCACGCGAGATTCCATGCGCCTTGGCCTGCCCATCGATCTGCGCCTCGACCAGTGGCGTATAGACATAGCCGGGACAGATCGCGTTGCAGGTAATGCCCTCTTCTGCCGTCTCCAGCGCGGTCACCTTGGTGAGCCCGACGATGCCGTGCTTGGCGGCGACGTAGGCCGCCTTGAACGGCGAGGCGACCAGGCCGTGCGCGGAGGCGATGTTGATGATCCGCCCGAACCCGTTCTGTCGCATTGCGGGCAGCGCGAGCCGCGTGGTGTGGAAGGCCGACGACAGATTGATCGCGAGGATCTGGTCCCATTTCTCGACCGGAAACTGCTCCAGCGGCGCAACGTGCTGGATGCCGGCATTGTTGATCAGGATATCAAGGCGGCCGGCCTGCGCAACCGTCCCCGCGATCATTTCGGCGATCGAATTCGGTCTGGTCATGTCGGCCGGCGAAAACCTTGCCTTGACGCCGAACTCCGCCGCGATCTGCTCGCGCGTCCGGTCGAGCTCGGCCGCCACACCAAGGCCGTTCAGCACGATGTCGGCGCCGGCCGCGGCAAGTGCCCGCGCGATACCGAGGCCGATGCCACTGGTTGAGCCCGTGACCAGCGCAACCTTGCCCGCGAGCGCCCGGGAGGCGGACGTCTGCGGCTTGACGGACATATTCACGGGCAAACTCCTTTGACATGACGACTTGTGCTGAGCCGACTGTGAAGCATCGCCGGGTTTGACGGAAATGCCCGTTGGCTTCCGAAACCATGCCTGTGCGCTATTGCGGTCGGGATGTCATTCTCCGCGCCGATCGGCTAGCTTCCGGCTGATCTTGCCGGGAGCCGATCCATGGAAATGCACCAGGTCCGCTATTTCCTCGCGGTGGCGCAACTTTTGAACTTCACGCGTGCCGCCGAGGAATGCAACGTGACGCAGCCTTCGCTGACGCGCGCGATCAAGCAGCTCGAGGCCGAGCTCGGCGGCGATCTGTTTCGCCGCGAACGGCCCGCGGCGCAATTGACCGAGCTCGGCCAGCGCATGCATCCGCTGCTGAAGCAGTGTTTCGAAGCGGCCACCGGCGCCCGATCGCTGGCCTCCTCGTTCCGAAGCGGCGAGATCGGCGCGCTCCGCGTCGCGCTGACGCATGCGATCGACCTGTCGCTCCTCATTCCGCATCTCAACCAGATCAAGCGGCAGTTCAACCGGCTCGAATTCCGCTTCCTGCGCGGCTCGAGTCGTGAAGTGGCCGAGTTCCTGAAGAAGGGCGAGGCCGAGCTAGGGATTGCCGCGGACATCGACGACGCCTGGGAGCGGCTCGATGTCTGGCCGCTGTTCACCGAGAGCTTCGAGCTCGTGGTCAGCGACGGACATCGCCTAGCCGGCCGCAGCAGCATCGCACTGGACGATCTGCGCGCGGAGCAGCTGCTGAGCCGGACGTTTTGCGAGCATTCCGCCCGTATCTCGGCGAGCCTGCGCGAGCACGGCATCGCGATCGA
Organism: Bradyrhizobium sp. 17; assembly: GCF_023073515.1. NCBI lineage: Bacteria > Pseudomonadati > Pseudomonadota > Alphaproteobacteria > Hyphomicrobiales > Nitrobacteraceae > Bradyrhizobium > Bradyrhizobium sp. 17. The sequence continues at coordinate 174,728 of NZ_JADPJQ010000065.1, forward strand.
GCAGGGTCACGAAATCTCGAACGAGCGCGATTTGATCGAGCTGGTCGAGGCCGACATCGGCGTCGCCATGCTGCCGCACACCTCGCCCGTGCCGGAGACGTTGACGCGCGCTGCGGTCGCCGGGCTGGACGCCCGTCGCACCGTCAGCCTCTACGGGGTGGCCGGCCGGCAGCGCACGGCGGTGGCCAATGCCGTTATGCGCATGTTGCGCGGTGCGGATTGGCGGGAGATTGCGGGGTAGCAGCCACGCTCGCTCCTCACTCTTTCAGGCCTCCCTGCTCGCGCCTTCCAACGCTTCAAGCAGATCATCGATCTCGATTCGCTTGCGGAAATCCGGATCGACGAAGCGGGCTTTCACGAGACCGTCGCGACCAACGACGAACACGGCCGGGATCGGCAGCATCCAGCCATCATTGCCGTGGAATTTCGCCATGTCCTGATAGGACAACAGGTGCTGGATCTCGGCACCGAGCCAGATCGCGAGATTGAGCGACAACGCATAGCCGTTGTCGAGGTCGGTCAGGATCGGAAATGGGGCACCAGCTTCCGCCTTGAGCTGCTGGGTGTATTCCTGCGTCTCCGGCATGATCGCGACTATGCGCGCACCCATGGACTCGACGCGGTCCAGCGCCTGGACCACCGCGCGGACATTGAGCCGGCAATAGGGACACCAATGGCCGCGGAAAAACATCACGGCGACCGGGCCGCTCTCCAGCAGTGAGGACAGCGCGACGAGACGCCCGCTCTCGTCCGGCAACATGAACGGCGGCATCGACTCGCCCGGACGCGGCGCGGTCTCGCCGCCGCCGTTTCCATTCAATCTGGTCACCAGATTGTCGACTGCCTCGCCATAGGCCGGGAACACGTCGCGGCTGGCGTCGGCATAGGCGCGGAGCTGCTCGTTCAGCGTGCCATCCATGTCACGGCAGCGCTGGAAGGCGTGTTTAAGCCGCTCGGCATCGGCCGGCGAGAGAGAGGTCATCTTGCGCTCCAGCGTTCAGGGGACGAATATTAGGTGCCCGATCCGGCCGCCCGCAAGGGGCGGCCGTCATGCGCACGCGATCAGTTCACGTAGAAATTGCCGGTCGGGTCCAGGCGCCCCGAGGTGGAATACAGCGATCCGTTGTCCATGAAGAAGACGGTGTTGTCGGGGACTTTCTTGGCGTTCTTCATCATGGCCTCGTGGTTCTTCTCCGCCGGGGCCATGGCCATCGCCGACATCTTGCCGGGTCCGCCATACATGTAGGCCATGCCGGCCTTGAAGTCCCATGTGGCTTCCGAGAAGGCCGATGTGGCGATGACCACGAACGCAGCCGTGGCAATCAAGGTCTTGGACAATTTCGTCATGAGATGTTCCTCCGGAGTGACGTGAACGCCCGCCAACCGGGCGCCCCACCATCGAACGCCAGTCGCTCGGGAAGCGGAAATGCCAATCCCCAATCGGTTCGATAGCGAGCGCCTATCGGGCCCGATAGCGCCGGTCTATCGCAGCGAGAGCGAAAGAGCATTTCAGAACGAGCGCTCTCTCGACGAAAGTCCCAACATAGCCAGCGACCATTGCGGTTGCGGCCAACACAGGAGACGTCCCGATGTTCAAGCATCACACATTGTCGCGTGCGGTCTGGCCCGGCTTGGCCATCCTCGGCGTATTGACACTCTCGGCGCAGCCAGTCTCAGCCGGGGAATGTCCGGCCGACAAGATCAAGCCGAACGCGCAGCAGATGGTCGACTACAAGCCGGTCGGCGTCACCGACGTCACGCTCGGCGCCATCGACCTCGGCAAGCAGCCGGCACACATCGAAGGCCGCGAGCTGCGCTTCCGCAAGCTGACCATCGAGCCCGGCGGCATCGTGCCCTGGCACAGCCATGACGACCGCCCTGCCCTGATCTTCGTGCAGCAAGGCGAAATCGTCGAACACGCCTCCAACTGCGTCGATCCGATCTTTCACAAGGCCGGTGACATCCGCCCCGAGGTCTACGGTACCTCGCACTGGTGGAAGAATCTCGGCAAGGAAACGGTCATTCTCTATGTCGGCGACGTCCGCAAGGACCCGCACGACCACAACATGTAACGGGTGCGCGACCCCAACGCACGCGTGACGGAATGTGGCGCCCGCGATCCCCATGCTGGCCCGCATGCGGGCGCCACATTCATCACAAAGGAGGCCTGCCATGACCGATCTTTCCGCGCCGATCAAACCGACCGCGATGACGATGGACGCGCATTCGCCAGCTCTCGCGCTTCGCTCTCTCGTGATCGGCCTCACTGCCTTCCTCACTGTCGTCGACCTGTTCGCGACGCAGGCGATCCTGCCTTCGCTGACGCGCCATTACGGCGTCACACCGGCGGCGATGGGCTTTGCCGTCAATGCCAGCACCTTCGGCATGGCCGTCGCAGGCCTCGTCGTCGGCTTTCTCAGCCCGCACATCGACAGGCGGACCGGCATCCTGCTCAGCCTGACCCTGCTCGCGATTCCGACGAGCCTGCTGGCGACTGCGCCCAATCTTGCCGTCTTCACCGGCCTGCGGGTCGCGCAGGGCCTCTGCATGGCATCCGCCTTCGCGTTGACATTGGCTCATCTCGGCGAGCAATGCAGCGCAATGGATTCCGGCGGCGCCTTTGCCGCCTACATCACAGGAAACGTCGCCAGCAATCTCGTCGGCCGGCTGGTCTCGGCCGCGATCGCCGATAGCCTTGGCTTGGCATGGAATTTCTACTTCTTCGCGGCCCTCAATCTGGCCGGTGCCGCCCTGGTCTATTTCACCATTGCGCGCGTACAGCCGACGCGTGCAACGACGTCGACGGCATCGGCGTTTGCCGCGACGATCGCGCAGTGGCAGGATGCACGGCTGCGTGCCGCCTGCGGCATCGGCTTCTGCATCCTGTTCGCATTCATCGGCACCTTCACATTCGTCAATTTCGTTCTGGTTCGACCACCGCTGTCGCTGGGTATGATGGATCTCGGCTTCGTTTACTTCGTCTTCCTGCCGTCGGTGGTCACCACGTTGCTGGCTGGCAAAGTGGCGTCGCGCCTCGGAACGCGTCCGACGATCTGGGGCTCGCTCGCCATTGCCGGGGTCGGCTTGCCGCTGATGTTGGTCCCGCACCTGGGCGCGGTCCTCGCCGGGATGGTTCTGGTCGGAAGCGGCACCTTTTCCGCGCAAGCGGCTGCGACAGGATTCGTCGGACAGGCTGCGGCTGTAAACCGCGGCATCGCCAGCGGCACCTATCTCGCCTGCTATTTCTGCGGTGGGCTCGTCGGCACCGCCGTCCTCGGCCGGCTGTTCGACGCGTATGGCTGGCATGCCTGCGTGGCCGGGGTGGGCCTGGCGCTCGCTGTCGCGGCCCTGCTGACGCTCGCCTTGAAGCGCTAGCGCTTGGCCGGCGCCTCCTGCGGCGGCTCGTCGTCGGCGATGGCGCGCCAAGCGGCGCCGTCGAGATCGTCGTACTGGCCGCTTCGAAGCGACCAAAGGAAAGCGGCCAGACCGGCGAGACCGAGCATCAGCGCCAGCGGCACCAGGATGACCAGGATTTCCATCACACGATCTCCCGCGGGGCGCCGCGCGCACGCAGCGAATTCAGCATCACCAGGATCGACGATCCGCTCATGGCGGCAGCCGCGATCAGCGGAGTGACGACGCCGCTGATCGCGACCGGCACCGCGAGGAAATTGTAGCCGATCGCCAGCCAGAGATTCTGCCGCATCAGGTGCAGCGCCTTGCGCGAAGCATCGATGGCGGCGACGACCGGGGCCAGCGGCCGGCCGAGAAAGACGAGATCGGCGGTCGCCTGGCTCAAATGCGCGGCCGAGATCGGCGACATCGAGACGTGCGCTGCCGCCAGCGACGGCGCATCGTTCATGCCGTCGCCGACCATCAGGACCTTCATGCCCCGCTGCTTCAGGACCTCGATCCGCGCGATCTTGTCGGCCGGGGTCACCCCGGCGCGCCATTCGGAGATGCCCAGCGCATGGGCCGCCGCGATCACCGCCGGTTCACGGTCGCCGGAGAGAATCTCGATGCCGATTTTGCGCGCCTTCAGCGCCGCGATCACAGCTTGCGCATCGGGGCGGAGGCCCTGGCGCACGGAGAGGATGAATTTTTCGCTGCCCTTGCTGAAACCGACGACCGAGGCTTCGGGATCCAGATTTGTCACGTCCGAGACCAGCGTCTCGGCGCCGCAGAAAGACGGACGGCCGAGGCGAACCTCGATGCCATCGACCACAGCACGCACGCCCTGGCCGGCCTCCTCGACCGCGCCGACGATCGGCGATCTGGCGTCAGAGGCCTGCGCGACCGCGGCGGCGACTGGATGATGGCTCGACAGCGCAAGCCGTCCGGCAAGCTCGAAGATATCAGCGGGAATATCGGCCGCATTCATCACTTCGAGATCGGGCAGCGTCAGCGTGCCGGTCTTGTCGAAGACGACGTGATCGGCTTCCGCGAGACGCTCGATGGCATCGCCGGAATTCAGCAGGACACCAGCCTTGAACATCGCGCCAGAGGCCACGGTCTGTACCGTCGGAATGGCGAGCCCGAGCGCGCAGGGACAGGTGATGATCAGCACCGCGACGCCGGTCACGATGGCATCATGCCAGCCGGCGCCCGCGATGACCCAGCCGAGGATGGTGACGAGCGCGGTGGCATGCACCACCGGCGCGTAGAGTCGCGAAGCGCGGTCTGCGAGCCGCATGTAGCGCGAGCGCGCCTGCAGCGCATTGTCGAGCAGCCGCGTGATCTCGGCGAGCAGCGTCGCCTCGGAGGCCACCGAGACCCGCACCCGCAAGGTCCCCGAGATGTTCATCGATCCCGCATAGACCGGCGTGCCCTGCTCGGCCGTGACATAGAGCGTCTCGCCGGTGATCAGGCTCTGGTCGATCTCGGAACGGCCCTCGATCACAGTGCCGTCGACCGCGCAGCGCTCGCCGGGCCGCAGCAGCACGATGTCGCCGGGATAGATCGCGGCCACCGGCACTTGGGATATCTCGTCGGGCCCGACGAACTTGGCCGCGGTCTCCGCCTTAAGCGCGGCGAGATTGCCCGCGACCGCGCGGGTCCGCCGCCGCATGTTCTGGTCGAGGAAGCGACCGACCAGGAGGAAAGTGAGCAGCATGATCGCCGCGTCGAAATAGGCGTGCTCGGCGTGGTTGATGGTCTCGACCACGGACATGCCGAGCGCCAGCGTCACGCCGATCGAGATCGGCACGTCCATGTTGGTGGTCCTGGCCGACAGCGCGCGCCAGGCCGAGCGGAAGAACGGCTGGCCGGCATAGGCCGCCGCCGGCAGCGCGATCAGCGCCGACAGCCAGTGGAAGAAATCGCGCTGCTCCGGCAGCATGTCCGAGACGTTGCCGGACCACACCGGGATCGACAGCATCATCACGTTCATGGTGGCGAACGCGGCGACGCCGAGGCAGCGCAGCAGGAAGCGCGATTCGGCGACCTCGGTCGCCTCCGCGCTCTCGGTCTCGTAAGGATAGGCCTTATAGCCGAGCTCTTCGAGGCGGTCGATGAAGCGAGCCGGATCGAGCGTGCCCGCCTTCCATTCCAGTGCAACGCGCCGGTCGGTGAGGTTCACGCGCGCCAGCATGACGTCGGGAATCGCGGATAGCCCGCGCTCGATCTTGGCCATGCAGCCGGCGCAGTGCACGCCCTCGACCGCGAGATCGATGTGCTGGACGCCCTCGCCCGCAGTCCGGACGTAATGCGAAAAGTCCCGCGAGACGTGCATGGCAAAATCCTTCAGTTCAGGATCACGCGGTTGCGGGACATGAACACGCGCGTTCCCCGCGCCTCGCCCTCGATCACCAGGTCCCATTGGCCCGGCGCGACCGATGCGACATTGCCGCGATAGAGGCCGATGCCGGCCTCCGAGAGCTCGATGGCGAGATCGGCGCGCTTGTCGGTCGGCCGCTCCAGGCGGCCGCCGAATTTCAGTCCGGCGATCGGATGGCCGCTCGCGTCGCGCGCCTCGACCTGAAGCACGGCGCCGCCATCGGCGCGGCGCTCGACATGGGCGTTGACCTTCCATTTGCGCGCGGCCTGGTCCTGCGCCGCCGAAATTTCGCGGTCATAGGTGAGGCCCGCGGCATAGGGGCTGTCGACGTCCGTTCCTGGCAGCGTCGCGATCGCGAGCTTCATCATGGTCGCGTTGACGCCGATCACGACGCCGAAGAAGGCGACCAGCATCAGAAACACTTTTGATCCGGTCAGCGGCTTGGTTGCCATGGCGAACTCCTGATCCTAGGGCGCGACGAAATTGTCGGTGGCGCTGGCGACTTCGCCGAGGCCGATATCGGTGACGTGAAAGTGAACCGGGATGGACTTTTCCGGATTGCCCTCCACCGGAGCGGTCACGAGCAGCCGCAGCTCGCTGGTGGAGTCGCGCGGAACCACGATCATCGGCCGGTCCGGCGTCACAGAATCGATTCCGATGACATGGATTGTCGCATTGACCGGGCCGCTCGCGTCGATCGCGATGACCCGGTCGTAACCGCTCTTGTTGAGCAGCCGCACCGTGTAGGCATTGCGGATCGAGCCGTCGCTGAGCCTGACCGCGACCGGGTTGCGGTCGTGCAGCACGTTGACGTCGAGCAGGCTGCGAGTCGCCAGCGTATAGATCATGATGCCGCCGACCGCCGCGATGATCGCGCTGTAGGAGACGGTGCGGGCCCGGACGATGCGGTAGATCGGCGCCTTGCCTTCCTGGCGGCGCTGGATGTTGACGTCGTTGTCATAGCCGATCAGCCGCTTCGGCCGGCCGATTTTCGTCATCACATTGTCGCAGGCATCAATGCAGAGCCCGCACTGGATGCATTCCATCTGCGGTCCGTTGCGGATGTCGATGCCGGTCGGGCAGACCGCCACGCACTGGTAGCAATCGACGCAATCACCAACCTGCTGCCCGAGCGCGCGCAGCTCGGCCGCCTTCTTCACCGACGTACGCTTCTCGCCGCGGTCGTAGCGGTAGGTGACGTTGAGCGCCCATTCATCGGTCAGCGCCGCCTGGATGCGCGGCCACGGGCACATATAGGTGCAGACCTGCTCGCGCATGTAGCCGGCGAGCAGATAGGTCGTCGCGGTGAGAATGCCGATCCAGACATAGGCGAGCATCGGCGCCTGGAACGTGACGAGTTCCTTGACCAGCGTCGCTGCGTCGTTGAAATAGAGCACCCAGGCGCCGCCGGTCCACCACCCGATCAAGAGCCAGATCGAATGCTTGAGCACGATCTCGGAGATCCGCTCCAGCTTCATCGGGTCGGACGATTTGTCCTTCTTCATCCGCTCGCGCCGGTCACCCTCGATCAGACGCTCGACCGCATAGAACAGGTCGGTCCACACCGTCTGCGGACAGAGATAGCCGCACCAGATACGGCCGCCGACCGAGTTCATCAGGAATAGCGCCACCGCGGCGACGATCAGCAGGCCGGTGAAGTAGTAGACCTCCTGCGGCCACAGCTCGATGAAGAAGAAATAGAAGCGACTGTTGGGAAGATCGATCAGCACCGCTTGGCTGGGAGCGCCGAGTCCGCGGTTCCAGCGCACGAACGGCAGGAAGTAGTAGACGCCGAGGCAGAAGGCCATCAGGCCCCATTTGATCCGGCGGAAGGTGCCGGAGGTGCTCTGGGGATAGACTTTCTTCTGGGCCACATAGAGCGGCCCGTTGTCATCGTCTAATGGGAGCTCTTTTGGGTTCGCGGTCCTGTTCATCGCCTGCAGCTTTTCGAGAGGTGCGATAAAACCTAGACCCGACGCCGCCGCGTCAGTTGATCCAGCGCAAGCGGGGGCTTTTTTGTTCGCCCCCGCGTGTCCCGGATTGGCTATTTTCCGCCGCCCAGCGAGTGGACGTAAACTGCCATCGCCTTGATGGTGGCGGGATCGAGCCGCCCTTCCCAGGCCGGCATCACGCCCGCGCGGCCCTGGCTGATGGTCTCGATCAGCGTCGCCTCGTCCGAACCATAGAGCCAGATCTTATCGGTCAGGTTGGGGGCACCCATCTCCGGGTTGCCCTTGCCGCCGCCGCCATGGCAGGCGACGCAATTCTCCGCGAAGATCTTCTCGCCCTTGGCCGCGTCATAGCCCTTGCGGGTCGGAAGGCCCGACAGTGCCCGGACATAGTTGGCGGCCGTGACGATCTCATCCGGCTTCAGCACGCCGTCCTTGCCGAATGCGAGCATCTGGCCTTCATGCGTCTTGGCGTGGCCGGAACGTGCGCCGAACTGGATGGTCTGCATGATCTGGTCGAGCGAACCGCCCCACAGCCAGTCGTCGTCGTTCAGATTCGGATAGCCCTTGGCACCCGCGCCGCCTGAGCCGTGACATGGCGAGCAATTGTCGCCGAACACGGTCTTGCCCTTGGCGCGCGCGAGCGCCAGCAGCGCCGGGTCCTTCTCGATGTCGGCGAGCGAGGCCGCGCCCAGCGCAACCATCTTGGCTCCGCGGATCTTCTCGAGATTGGCGAGCTCGACCGCGACATCGGCGCGTGTCGAGTAGCCGAACAGGCCCGTGGTATTGCTGGAGATCAGCGGCCAGGCCGGATACACGATCCAGTAGCCGATCGACCAGACGATGGTGAGGTAGAAGCTGATCACCCACCAGCGCGGCAGCGGCGTGTTGAGCTCCTTGATGCCGTCCCATTCATGTCCGGTCGTGGACTTGCCGGTGACGGAATCGATGTCGCTATGATGATCGGTCATGGTCTCTCACTCCTCCCGCAACGGCAGGTGTGCTGCTTCGTCGAACGCAGCCTTGTTACGGGGCCATAATGCGTAGGCGATGATCGCGAGAAAGATCGCGACGAACACCGGCGTCCAGATCGTGGTCACGAGACCGGACGCGAGATTGTCGAGTGTCAGGATGGCTTTCATCGTGGGTGCCTTCTCAGCGAAGATTGGCTTTCTCGTTGTAGATCTTGAAATCGACCAGCGTGCCGAGCATCTGGAGATAGGCGATCAGCGCGTCCATCTCGGTCGGCGTGCCGGCCTTGCCGTCGAAGTTGCGCACCACGGCCTTGGCGTAGCGCTTGGTGAAAGCGTCGGAGCCGGCATTGTCAGGATCGGCCTGGGCCTTCATGTCGGCGCCCGCATTGGCGATCTGGTCGTCGGTGTAGGGCGTGCCGACGGTCCGCAGCGTGCGCATGTGGTCGGCGATCGTGTCCGGATCGACCTCGGTCTGGCTGAGGAACGGATAGCCTGGCATCACCGACTGCGGCACGATCGCGCGCGGATTGGCCAGATGGGTCACATGCCAGTCGTCGGAATATTTGGCGCCGACGCGGGCAAGGTCGGGACCGGTGCGCTTCGAGCCCCACTGGAACGGATGGTCGTACATGCTCTCGGCGGCCAACGAGAAATGTCCGTAGCGCTCGACCTCGTCGCGCAAGGGCCGGATCATCTGCGAATGGCAGAGATAGCAGCCCTCGCGGATGTAGACGTTGCGCCCGGCGAGCTCCAGCGGCGTATACGGCCTGATCCCGTCGACCGCCTCGATCGTGCTCTTGAGGTAGAACAGCGGGGTGATCTCGACGAGACCGCCGATCGCGATCACCAGCAGGATGCCGACGATGAGGATGATCGAGTTCTTTTCGAAGATTTGGTGGCGTGTCCAGAACGACATGGAAGACTCCTCATTCCGCCGGCTGAAGAGCGACGGGCATCTGGACTTCCTGTTCGCCGACGCGAACCGTCATCCAGAGATTATAGGCCATGATCAGCGCGCCGATCAGGAACAGCCCGCCGCCGGCGGCGCGGATGATGTAGAAGGGATGCATCGCCTCGACGGTCTCGATGAAGGAATATTCGAGGAAGCCGAGCGAGGTGTAGGCGCGCCACATCAGGCCCTGGAGGATGCCGGACACCCACATCGCCGAGATGTAGAGGACGATGCCAAGCGTCGCGATCCAGAAGTGCCAGTTGACGAGCTTGAGGCTGTAGAGGCCCTTCCGATTCCAGATCCAGGGCACGAGGCAGTAGAGCGCGCCGAAGGAGACGAAACCAACCCAGCCGAGCGCGCCGGAGTGCACGTGGCCGATGGTCCAGTCGGTGTAGTGGCTGAGCGAGTTGACCACCTTGATCGACATCATCGGGCCTTCGAAGGTCGACATGCCGTAGAAGGCGACGGAGACCACGAGCATGCGCAGCACGGGATCGGTGCGCAGCTTGTCCCAGGCGCCCGACAGCGTCATCAGGCCGTTGATCATGCCGCCCCAGGACGGCATCCACAGCATGATAGAGAAGGTCATGCCGAGCGTCTGGGTCCAGTCCGGCAGCGCCGTGTAGTGCAGATGGTGTGGGCCGGCCCAGATGTACAGGAAGATCAGCGCCCAGAAGTGGATGATCGAGAGACGGTAGGAATAGATCGGCCGCTCGGCCCGCTTCGGGATGAAGTAATACATGATGGCGAGGAAGCCGGCGGTCAGGAAGAAGCCGACCGCGTTGTGGCCGTACCACCACTGGAACATGGCATCCTGGATGCCGCCCCAGGCGATGTAGGATTTCGAGCCGAACACCGAGACCGGCAGCGCCGGGTTGTTGCCGAGATGCAAGACCGCGATCGTCACGATGAAGGCGAGATAGAACCAGTTCGCGACAAAGATGTGCGGCTCCTTGCGCTTGATGATCGTGGCAAGGAAGACCAGCAGATAGGTGACCCAGACGATGGTCAGCCACAGATCGGCGTACCATTCCGGCTCGGCATATTCCTTCGACTGGGTGACGCCGAGCAGATAGCCGGTGCCGGCGATCAGGATGAAGAAATTGTAGCCTACGACGACGAACCAGGGCGCGAGATCGCCTGCAAGGCGCACGCGGCAGCTCTTCTGGACGACGTAGAACGACGTCGCGATCAGGACGTTGCCGCCGAAGGCGAAGATCACTGCGGACGTGTGCAGCGGACGCAGGCGGCCGAAGCTGGTCCAGGGCAGATCGAAGTTCAGCGCCGGCCACGCCAGTTGCGAGGCGATGATGAGGCCGACGAGAAAGCCGGCAATGCCCCAGAACATCGCCATGACGGAGGAGAACTTGATCGGCCCCATGTTGTAGTTGGGCCGGCCGTTGATCTCCGCAGGCGGCAGCGCCGCCGGTCGGTCGAGGTAACGGTTGATGATGCAGAAGACCGCGGCCAGGCTCGCCGCCGCGCTCAGCGCGGCATGGAAGGCGAAGGGCGCATCGAGCGCCTTGGCCGAGGCAATCACGCAGAGGAAGGCGGTGACCGCGAACACGACAGCCAGGCCGCTTTCACCTGACGTCATGGACTTGGAGATGGAGGGCTGGCTCATGCGGACTCTCTCTGAAAGAACACAGGGCCAGAAACCACATTCGCCCTCGCGGGGAATTGATTGAAATCAAGCTATGTGGATTTCTGTTAATGTGAGACCGATGTAGATCGCAGAGCGATATCAGTCGCTTGGGCACCGCAGAGCATAAACGGCAGCCCACCGCCTGCGTGACATGGCGGAGTCGAGAATTGCGAATCTGCAGCCGCCTCCTCAGTCGCGTGCCGTCGCCTTGAGCGCCGCGATGACGTCCTCGCGCGCGACGATTCCGATCAGCTTCTGCGCGCCGTCGAGCACGATGATGCTCCTGATGCGGTGCTCGACCATGATCTGGAGCACGCGCGTCAGCCGCGTGTCGGGGCTGACATAGATAAAGTCGGGCGTCATGACGTCGCCGATTTTGCGGGTCATCAGGTCGTGGTAGCGCGGCAGCATCTGGCTCGGCGTGAAGGCGAAGCACTTCAGGATGTCGAACTTGGTGACGATACCGACGACCTGTCCGTCGTCCTCGACCGGATAGGAATTGAAATCATCGCGCTCGAACATCTCGCTCAGCGCGAGCAGGTCGAGGTCGCGCCTCACTGTCCTGACGTCCTGCGTCATGTAGCTTTCGACGGTCTGTTCAAGGAATCTGTACACGGCGCGTCCTCTTTGATTGGTCTTGTATCGCTCCAGCGTCAGTGCGACAGCAGCACGCAGCGGGCAGATTGAGTGACCAGATATTGGGTGACGCCGCCGAGGATCAGTTCGCGGAAGCGCGAATGACCGTAGGCACCGGCGACGATCATGCTGGCGCCGACGTCGCCGGCAATTTTCTCCAGTTGCCCGACGACGGTTTCGTTCCGGGCCGCTTCGGAAACGCGCGTGATCGCGGTCACGCCGTGGCGGGCAAGCCACGCCGTCACGTCGGTCGCGCCAGCGACCGCGGCAGTGCGGTCGTCGTCACCTTCGGGAATTGCGAGGACGGTGACATCCCTGGCCTTGCGCAGTAATGGCAGCGCATCGGCGAGCGCCCGCCGCGCTTCCGGCGTATCCTTCCACGTCACCAGGACGCTGCGCAGATCGAGCCAGTTGATCCCGTCAGGCACGACCAGGATCGGTCGGCCGGCTTGCATCACCAGATCCTTTGGGCTCGCGAGCGCGAAGGCGTCGGAGAAGGCCGGGCTCTGCCCGCCGGCGACGACGATGTCGGCGCAACGTGCCTGAGCGAACGTAAAGCGCGCCGGGAAATCCATGGCGCTGCGCCATTCCACATGCCCGCCGCGATTCCTGATCGCGGCGCGGAATTGCGCCTCGAGCCTGCTCAGGCGTCGCTTGACCGAGGCTTCTCCCTCATCGATCAGTCCCTGCGCTGCGGCGCCATCGCTGTAGTAGAGCGGCGGGGCGAACTGCGCCGCAGCAACGCCGATGATCGACGCCTCAAATCGTTCGGCAAGCTCGCCCGCGACCTGAAGCCGCGCCTCGTTGGGCTGATCGAGCGCCAGGCTGACCATCACGGTCGCGTATGTCATCGGAGTCTCCGGGGCAATGAGCTTTGATCCGATCGTAAGCCCACCGCCGCCGGGGCAGGATGAGATAGATCAAAACCTTGGATCACCGCGCCGGCCGGAAATCTGCCGATGGTATAAGACATCGGAACTTGCCTCTGGCCCCTCCTTGGGTACATTGCCAACGGTAACGCTGTGCGGTTCCCCGCATCAGAATGGGAGTGATCGTTTGGCGCCGACCCGCGTGATTCATCCGCAAGATGACGGCCGGGGCGAACATTTCCGCGTTCGAATCGAAGGATTTGGCGTCGGGACCTGGGACCTCGATCTCAAGACACTGGAGTTGGAGTGGTCGGAGACGGCCAGGATCCTGTTCGGAATCGAATCTGGCCAATCGGTGAGTTACGCGCTGTTCCTGTCCCGGCTGGAGCCGAACGACCGCGAGCGGATCGAGAGTGCGATCCGACACGTCTCCGAACGGGGCGGCAGCTTCGACGTGTCGTTCAGGGTCGCGGGGGCGTTGGGCAGAGCGCAGTGGATCCGTGCGCGCGCGGGGCTGATTCGGGACGACGCCGGCGCCGCCCGACATCTCAGCGGCATCTTTCTTGACGTCGATGAAGAGAAGCAGGTCGAGGAAACCCTGCGCACGCGCGAGAGTCACCTCCGCTCGATCCTCCAGACGATTCCAGACGCCATGATCGTCATCGACGGCCACGGCGTCATCCAGCTCTTCAGCGCGGCGGCCGAGCGCCTGTTCGGCTGGGTCGAGTCGGAGGCGATCGGCCAGAACGTCCGCATCCTGATGCCGGAGCCCGACAGCTCACGTCACGACGGCTACATCGCGCGCTACCGGACCACCAGCGACCCACACATCATCGGCATCGGCCGCATCGTGACCGGCAAGCGCCGCGACGGCACGACCTTTCCGATGCACCTGTCGATCGGCGAGATGCAGTCGGGCGGCGAGCCCTATTTCACCGGTTTCGTCCGCGATCTGACCGAGCATCAGAAAACCCAGGCGCGGCTCCAGGAACTGCAGTCCGAACTTGTCCACGTCTCGCGGCTGAGCGCGATGGGCGAAATGGCGTCCGCGCTCGCTCACGAGCTCAACCAGCCGCTGGCAGCGATCAGCAACTACATGAAGGGGTCGCGGCGGCTCCTCGCCGGAAGCCAGGATCCGAATACGCCGAAGATCGAGAGCGCGCTGGACCGCGCCGCCGAGCAGGCGCTGCGCGCCGGCCAGATCATCCGCCGCTTGCGCGACTTCGTCTCCCGCGGCGAATCGGAGAAAAGGGTCGAGAGCCTGTCCAAGCTGATCGAGGAGGCCGGCGCGCTCGGGCTCGCCGGCGCGCGCGAGCAGGACGTGCAGCTTCGGTTCAGCCTCAATCCAAATGCTGATCTCGTGCTCGCCGACCGGGTGCAAATCCAGCAGGTGCTGGTCAACCTCTTCCGCAACGCGCTGGAAGCGATGGCGAAGTCGCCACGGCGCGAGCTCGTCGTCACCAACACCCGCGCCGCCGACGACATGATCGAGATCGAGGTCTCCGACTCCGGCTCCGGCTTCCAGGACGACGTCATGCCAAACCTGTTTCAGACTTTCTTCACCACCAAAGACACCGGCATGGGCGTGGGACTGTCCATCAGCCGCTCGATCATCGAGGCTCACGGCGGCCGGATGTGGGCCGAGAGCAATGCATCGGGTGGGGCGACATTCCGCTTCACCTTGCCGGCAGCCGACGAGAACTGATCCATGACGACCAAAGGAACCATCTACGTCATTGACGACGACGAGGCGATGCGGGATTCGCTGAACTTCCTGCTGGATTCAGCCGGCTTCGGCGTCACACTGTTCGACAACGCGCAGAGTTTTCTCGATGCCCTGCCCGGCCTCGCCTTCGGCTGCGTCGTCTCCGACGTGCGGATGCCCGGCATCGATGGGATCGAGCTTCTGAAGCGCCTGAAGGCGCAGCGCAGCCGGTTTCCGATCCTGATCATGACCGGTCATGGCGACGTGCCGCTCGCGGTCGAGGCGATGAAGCTCGGTGCGATGGATTTCCTGGAAAAGCCGTTCGAGGATGACCGCCTCGTCGCCATGATCGAATCCGCGATCCGCGAGGGCGAGCCGGCCGCCAGGAACGAGGCCATGGGCCAGGACGTCGCCGCTCGCGTCGCGTCCCTGAGCCCCAGAGAACGACAGGTCATGGAGGGGCTGATCGCGGGCCTCTCCAACAAGCTGATCGCTCGCGAGTACGACATCAGCCCGCGCACCATCGAGGTCTACCGGGCCAACGTAATGACCAAGATGCAGGCCAACAGCCTGTCGGAGCTGGTCCGGCTAGCGATGCGCGCCGGAATGCTCAATGATTGAAGTCAACAGGAGTTGAGGCAAGTCAAAACCCTCCGCTCGCCCTGTGCTACCAGATCGGAATGATTGCGATCAGCTCCCATCCCGAGCGGCTCCAGATGTCGTCACCCGCAAAGCCAACTGTCTATGTGGTCGACGACGATGCCGCTGTGCTTGGCTCGCTGAGGTTTTTGCTGGAAACCGACGGTTTTGCCGTACGGACCTTCAGGAACGCCACGGCGCTGCTCAATGCGGCGCGCCCGTCCGGTGCAGACTGTTACGTGATCGACTACAAAATGCCTGACATCAACGGCATCGAGCTGGCCGGGCGACTGCGCCAGTCCGAGGGCGATACCCCCGTGATCCTGATCACCGGCTATCCCGACTCGAATATCTCGGCCCGGGCGGCGGCCGCAGGCGTGAATGAAGTGATTCTGAAGCCGCTTCTGGACGAAAACCTGGTCAAACGCATTCGCCACGCCATCCAGAACCGGGTCCATAGCTGACCTACGGGATTCTACGTAAGGCAATCTCCTTAAGATATCTCGCGAAATTTTCGAGGCACCCGATACCGCGTACCAAAGCGTCATCACAACGGAGATGGCGCAGATGCTGACCCAGACGATCAACACCCAGGCGATCAAGACCCAGATCAACGGCAGCAAGATCGCCCCGGGCCATCCCGTCTCCGACCAGTTCGGCGCGATTGCCGGCCATGTCGGCCTCGTTGCCACCGAGTTCTCCTACCGCAAGGAAGAGGAGATCTATGGCGAGGACGAGCCGGCCGAGTATGTCTATCAGGTCGTCACCGGCGCCGTGCGCAGCTACAAGCTTCTCTCCGACGGCCGCCGCCAGATCGGCTCCTTCCACCTTCCCGGCGACGTATTCGGCTTCGAATCCGGCACCACCCACCGCCTTGCTGCTGAAGCCATCATCGACACCACGGTGCGCCTCGTGAAGCGCGCGAGCCTCGAGAAGGCCGCAGCCACCGACGTCCAGGTCGCCCGCAAGCTTTGGGCGATGACCGCCGGTGAGCTTCGCCACGCCGAGGACCACATGCTGCTGCTGGGCCGCAAGACCGCGATGGAGCGCGTCGCAACCTTCCTGCTCGAAATGGACCGCCGCCTCGCGGTTGCAGGCATGATGGCGCTGCCGATGTGCCGCCGCGACATCGGCGACTATCTCGGTCTCACGCTCGAGACCGTCTCGCGCGCGCTGTCGCAGCTTCACGCCCAGGGCATTCTCGGCTTCTCCGGCGCCCGCCATATCGTGCTGCACAACCGCGCACGCCTGCACAATCTCGACGCCTGATCTCCCCTCTCCCACCCCCTCATGGCCGGCTGATTGATTCAGCCGGCCATTTCTTTTGCTGCGATCATGCCCTTGCGCCGCGTCTCCGGCATGACAAGCAGAATAAGCAGAAGTCCCGTCGCCGCGACGCCGGACAGTCCGGTGAACGCCATGGCATTGCCGAATTTATCGCTGACATAGCCGCCAAGCGCGGTGCTCAGCGACGCGCCGATGCCCATTGCCGTGCCGACAATGCCCTGCGCGAGGTTGAAATGGCCGCTGCCGAAGGCGACGTCGGCCACGATCAGCGGGATCATCACCGCGAACACCGCCGCTGTGAGGCCGTCGAACACCTGCACCAGCACCAGCAGATACGGATCGCGCACTGTCGCGAACAGCAGACCGCGAATCGTCAGCGCCGCGAATCCGATCAGCAGCAGCGGCCTGCGGCCCCATACTTGCGCCTTGCGCCCGACGCTCGGCGACAGCAGCGCCACGATCGCCTGCGGCACGACAATGCAAAAAGCGACGAGCACCGTCGCCCACTCGCTCGATCGCGCTGTCACCGCGCTTGCCATCAGCGGCATCATCGAGGCGTTCGCGAGCTGCAACAAGAGCA
This sequence comes from Bradyrhizobium sp. 17, assembly GCF_023073515.1. NCBI lineage: Bacteria > Pseudomonadati > Pseudomonadota > Alphaproteobacteria > Hyphomicrobiales > Nitrobacteraceae > Bradyrhizobium > Bradyrhizobium sp. 17. The sequence continues at coordinate 191,740 of NZ_JADPJQ010000065.1, forward strand.
CGCTGAGCGCAAAGACAATGAGCGGCCGCTGCCGGATCAGATGCCAGATATTGGTGTCGCCGCGATCCTCCGCCTCGCGCGGCATCTCGCCGTGACAGCGCGCGATGTCGACCTCATGCTCGCGGATGCGAGAGAGCGCGATCAAGGTGGGGATTGCGAGCAGAAAGGTGACCAGGAATACCGAGCGGCTCGACAGCAGATAGCCGGCCGTTCCCATCACGGCGGCCGCAACGCCGTTGCCAAGCGAAGCAAAGCGCGCGTTGCGGCCGAGACGCTCGCCGATCGCGAGCGGGCCGACCAGACCGAGGCTGATCGCCGCGATCGCCGGTCCGAGCACGCAGCTCGCAGCCGCGTGCAGGGTGGCCGCAGCCACCACCACGGGGAAGACTGGCATCGCCGCATAGGCGAGCGCGCAGCAGCCGATGGTGGCGATGGCGAGGCCTGCGACCAGTCGTTCGGATTTGGCGGCATCGATGATGGCGCCGCCTGGCATCTGGCCGATCAGGGCAACGATGCCGCCGATCGACAGCACGAGGCCGATCTCGACCTGGGTCCATTTCTGGGTCGTCAGATAAACTGCGATGAACGGCCCGAATCCGGTCTGCACGTCGGCGAGGAAGAAGATGAACCAGTCGAGGCCACGCAGGCTCTGGCGCGACGGAGCCGGAATGCCGGCAGGCGACGGCGCCGAGAATTTATCCTGCTCAACGCGGCCCTCGCGGTCTGCATCATTCGGCTTCCTCGACAACAGCACCGGCGGCCATCCCTCCCCGCGCCTCACTGAACGGCTTGCAGCGGCTGCAGGCTGCCGGACGCGCCGAGTACCACCATCGGCGTGTCCTCCTTGTATTCCGGCGCGGCTGCGACCTGTGCCTTGGTCAATTCCAGCGTGATGCTGTCCTTCTTGTTGGTGATCTTGCCGAATCGGAGCGCGTTCCAGTCCACCACGATCTTGCGGCTGCCGACGCCGAGGAAGCCGCCGAAATCGATCACGGCGGCGCGCACGTGCCCGCTCCGATCGACGATGACGTCGACGATGCGGCCCATGTCTTCGTTCGCCGCGCTGAGCACGTCACGGCCAAGCACACCGTGCGCATCGCTCGCGCCGATGATCGTGACCGACGGCGGTGGCGCGGCATTCTTTGGCGTGACGGGGACCGATGACGCCGGCGGCTGCGCCGTCGGCGGTGCATTCGCTTCCGTCGAGGGTGCGGGCGACTCCTCCGCGGCGCGTGACACGGCGAGAGTCGTTCCGCAGACGATCACGACGCCCAGAGCCAACCATCCGGCGGTACGCATGCACCCTCCTTCCGGCGCGCCGCTAGCGCGCCAGCACGATCGAGACCTGAATCTGGCCACGCGTGCGCAACACCTCCAGCGCCACGTCGTCGCCATGGCGGCTGACGCGCAGGTCCACGCTGGACTCGCCCAGACGCAGATCGCGCAAGATCACCTCGTGCAGGAACGCCGGCAGATGCGGATTGCGCAGCCGGATCTCGCCGCGCGCCACGTCGAACTCGATGCCCAGCGCCGCCTCCAATAGCGTGAACGCCGTTGCGCTGGCCCAGGCCTGCGGCGCGCAGGCGACCGGATAGAGCGTCGGGCCGCGCCGCTTTTCGCGCCGGAAACCGCAGAACAATTCGGGCAACCGGCGCAGGTCCATGTAGGTCGCGGCGTCGAACAATCCCTTGAAGACATGCGCGACCGAATGCTTGAGCCCATAACGCGCGAGCCCGAGCGCGATCAGCGCATTGTCGTGCGGCCAGATCGACCCGTCATGATAGGACATCGGATTGTAACGCACCTCGCCTTGCGCGACGGTGCGGATGCCCCAGCCCGAGAAGAAATGCGGCCGCATCAAATCGGCGGCGACGAGGCGCGCGCGGTCCTCGCGGATCATGCCGCTGAACAGGACCTGGCCGGCGTTGGAGGTCCGCACCTTGCAGGGCCGCTTCTTGCCGTCGAGCGCAAGCGCATAGGTACCGAGTTCCTCGCACCAGAACGCGGCCTCGAAACGCTCGGCCAGCGTCTTGGCCTCGGCCTCGAGCTTCTTGGCGAGATCAGGCTTGCCCAGGCGGAGCGCGCAGCGCGCGGCGAGCCGCTTGGCCGCAAAGACGTAACCTTGCACTTCGGCCAGCGCGAGATTGCCTTCCGCGAGCTGGCCATCAGCATGGAAGATCGCGTCGTAGGAATCCTTCCAGCCCTGGTTGGCGAGGCCCTTTTCCGTGGCGCGCTGATATTCGACGAAGCCGTCCTTGTCGGGATCACCGGGGCCGTCGATCCAGGCCAGCCCCGCCTCGATCGCCGGCCACAGCTCGGTCAATGTCGCCTCGTCGCCGGTGCGTTCGAAATAGCTTCCTGCCAGCAGGACGAACAAGGCCGTGGAATCGACGCTGCCGTAATATTGCGCGAACGGTACCTCCCGCAGCGCCGCCATCTCGCCGCCGCGCATCTCATGCAGGATCTTGCCCGGCGCGGCATCGGCGAGCGGGTCGACCGCCTTGGCTTGGAAATGGGCGAGCCGCCGCAGCACGCCCTTGGCGATTCGCGGATCGACCCACAGCATCTGCAACGCGGTGATCAGCCCGTCACGGCCGAACGTCGTCGAGTACCAGGGAATTCCTGCATAGGGATAGCGGCCCTGCGGCGTCTCCGTCATCAGCATGTTGAGGTCGGCCATGGCCTGGCACAGCACCTCGTTGAAGATGTTGTTGGAGGTCTCGATGCTGGCGGCCCCCATCGTCGATTGCCGCATCTCTCGGCGATGGGCGAGCAAACTCTGGAAAAAGCGCGCCGGCTTCTCCGCGATCGGCCGGTTGCAGGACACGGCCACGAACAGGGATTTCGACTCATGAGGGTCGAGTTCGAGCTGCCAGGTCGCGGCATTCACCGACAACTTGGTCGGGCGCGGATCGAAATGCAGGCCCGTGGTGCGCTCGGCGTCATCAAGACCGCGGTAGTCGAACAGCACGTCGGTCGGTCCCAACAGCCGGCTCGAGCCGATGCCGCGGCGCGGGCGCCGCTCGCCGCGGACCTCGAAAAGATCGGCGAAATCGTTGTCGAACAATAGCGTCAGCGCGAAGCCGGCCGGGCGGTCGCCGTGGTTCTGCACGCCGATGCGCTGATAGGCGGTGCCGCGCCACAGGAAGATCGTGCGCACGATGTGCAGCAGGTCCTTTTGCAGCACGAGGCTGCCCTGCCGGTAGATGTCCGGATTGGTGAGATCGACGGTCAGGGCTGAATTGTCGTCGCGCAGGTTGGAGCCCAGCAGCAACGGCTGGAGATCGTCGAGCACGAGCTCGAGCCTGGCAAGATAGCGCGTATCGTGATGGAACAGGCCATCGGGCCCGCCGGCCGAAGCGCCGATGTCACCATGGCTGTCGAGCACGATAAAAGTGTCGTCGTGCTTGAGCGAACGCCGCGGCCGCGCCGACGGTCCCGTCATCGGAATATAGAAAGGCTGCTCCGCGACCTGGTCCACGGTCCGCGTCACGGAGACGAATTGGGTAACGGCTTCAGCCGACATCAGCAGCTCCCCTGCGCTTGTTTCGACACGCAACCGACTCGAACGCGACTGTTGGTTTACGCGGCGGCTTGGGCGAGCCGGCTCATTTCCTGCGTGACCAGCTCACGATAGGGCCCGTGGCCCTGCATCAGACGCTCGGGCGACCCGTCCTCGATGATCTTACCACCCCTCAACACGACCACGCGATCGAAATTGCGCAGGGTCGCGAGGCGATGCGCAATCGCGATCACCGTGCGGCCGCGCATCAGCCGCGACAACGCCTCGCGGATCGCCTCCTCGGATTCGCTGTCGAGCGCGGCGGTCGCCTCGTCCAGCAGCAGGATCGGCGCGTCCTTCAGGAAGGCGCGCGCAATCGCGATACGCTGGCGCTGACCGCCGGACATCTTGACGCCGCGGTCGCCGACCATGGTGTCGAGACCACCGGGCAGGCTTTCGACGAAATCGCAGCGCGCCGCAATGGCGGCACGCAGCACCTCGTCGTCGGTCGCGTTCGGGCGACCATAGCGGATGTTCTCGCGAATCGAGCGGTGGAACAGCGAGATGTCCTGCGGCACGACGGAGATCGCCTCGCGCAGGCTCTGCTGCGTCACCTTGGAAATGTCCTGGCCGTCGATGGTGATACTGCCCTCGTTGGTATCGTAGAAGCGTTGGAGCAGCGTGAACAGCGTCGACTTGCCGCCGCCGGACTGGCCGACCAGGCCGACGCGCTGGCCGGGTTGCAGGCGCAGGCTGAAGCGCTCGAAGATCTTTTCGCCGCCCGGATAGCCGAAGGTGACATTGTTGAACGCGATCGCGGCGCCGCTCTTCACCAGCGGCTCGGCCTCGGGGTGGTCGCGCAATTCATGCGGCACCAGCAGCGTGGCGATCGCCTCGGTCAGCCGGGCAACGTGCTGGGTGACGTCGACCAGCGCCACCGCGAGATCGCGCGTCGCATTCAGAATGGAGAGACCGAGAGTGCAGACCAGCACGACGTCGCCGGTGGTCGCCCGGCCATCCTGCCAGAGCATGATCGCCCAGGCCATCAGGGCGATCGTGAGCACGACAGTGACGCCGGCATGGATAAGCCGCAGCTTCTCCAGATAGCGCAGGCTGCGGCCGCGCGCGGTGAGCTCCCGGTTCACAGTCGCGTCGAACCGCTCATGCTCGTGCCCGATGCCGCAGAAGGCACGCACCAGCGGCATGTTGCTGATAACGTCGATCATCTCGCCGTCGACGACGGCGGCCTTGTCGGCGAAGTCGTCATGCAGCGGTTTCCCTGCGGCAGCGAGGCGGAACATCGCAAGCACCATGCCGCCGGCAATCACCATCAGGCCGAGTGCCATGTAAGGGCTGACGGTTCCAATCAGCGCGATTGCCGCAACCGTTGCGATGCACGGCGGCAACACATTCCAGACGAACATGTTCTCGACCGTGAACACCGCATTCGACGTCGCCGTGATGCGGCTCGTCAGCATGCCGGGCATGCGGTCGGAGAAGTAGCTCGGCGCGTGGCCGGTAAGATGACGAAAGATGTCACGGCGCAGGTCACCCGTGACACGGACGAAGGTGAAGCTGGCCGTCCAGCTCGCGATCCGCCAAAGGAAATTGTCGGCGGCGATCAGCGTCATGAGGAAAATGAATGCCAGCCATACGTTCCCACCATGCGAAGCGCCGGCCGACAAGCTGTCGACGAGGGATTTGACGCCGTACTGCGTGCCTACGGAGCAGGCAACGGCCGCCACCACAGCCGTCAGGATCACGAGATGCGACGCGAGCCGACGCCGAAGATAGCGCAAAACAAAGGCAAACGGCCGGTGCGCATACCCAGAAAGATGATCCATGTGACTATCGACCCCGTCGTGATGATTCAAACTTTTATTGTTAGTCGACTGAACATCGACACTTCGCCTCGGTTCCCGGGCACACTCATCACGACACGCGGATGCGGGCGTTCTGCGATGATGTGATGGCAGCATCGCGACGGGCATCCGACGTGTCGAATAAGTAACGTTCGGAAGGAGGAACTTCGCAAGTGCGGGAACGTTCCCTTGTCTGGCGTGCCGGTGCTGAACAGGCGGGGGCTTTCTACAATCATGATCGCACAGAGGAGATGGTGAGATGCGCATCGCGCAGGTAGCTCCGTTGACGGAGGCTGTTCCACCCAAGCTTTATGGCGGCACCGAGCGGGTGGTGCATTGGTTGACGGAAGAGCTGGTGGCCCTTGGGCACGATGTGACGCTGTTCGCGAGCGGCGACTCGCAAACCTCGGCAAAGCTGGATGCGCTGTGGCCGCGGGCGCTCCGCCTCGACGGTTCCGTGCGCGATCCCAATGCGCTGCACATGGTGATGCTGGAGCGGGTGCGGCAGAAATGTGACGACGAGGAGTTCGACTTCCTCCACTTCCATCTCGATTATTATCCGTGGTCGCTGTTCTACCGGCAGCCGACGCCGTTCCTGACCACGCTGCACGGCCGGCTCGACCTGCCGGAGCATCAACCGGTCTTCAACACCTTCTCGAAGGTCCCCGTCATTTCGATCTCGAACGCGCAGCGCCGGCCGGTGCCGCAGGCGAACTGGGTGAGGACGATCCACCACGGCCTGCCGGAGAACCTGCTGACGCCGAAGCCGGCGAAACAGGAATACCTCGCCGTGCTCGGCCGCATCGCGCCGGAAAAGGGCGTCGACCGCGCCATCAAGATCGCGACGCATTGCGGCATTCCGCTCAAGATCGCCGCCAAGGTCGATCGTGCCGACCAGGATTACTATGACGAGCTGATCCGGCCGATGATCGAGAACAATCCGCTGGTGGAATTCATCGGCGAGATCAGCGATCACGAGAAGTCGGACTTCTTGAGCGGCGCGCTCGGCTTGTTGCTGCCGATCGACTGGCCGGAGCCGTTTGGCTTGGTGATGATCGAAGCCATGGCTTGCGGAACGCCGGTCATCGCCTTCAACCGCGGCTCGGTGCCGGAGATCATTGACGAGGGCCTCACCGGCTTCGTCGTCGAGGACGTCCTCAGCGCAGCCGGCGTCGTCGGCCGCCTGCCGCAACTCGACCGCTCCGTCATCCGCAAGCAGTTCGAGACGCGCTTCACGGCGCGGCGCATGGCGCTGGATTATCTCGCGGCCTATCGCAGCCTTGGCGAGGAACAGGCGCCGCGGATCAAGCTGGTGAGCAGCGCGGAGTAGCTGTAGCGGCGGCCATCCCATAGCGACCGTCATGGCCGGGCATGTCCCGGCCATCGACATTTGCGCCCTGCTCTATCAACACGTCATTGCGAGCGTAGCGAAGCAATCCAGACCGTCCCCGCGGAGAGATTCTGGATTGCTTCGCTGCGCTCGCAATGACGGAGAAGGCGGTAGCCTACCTCACCACTGCCCGCTTCGGCTCGACGATCTCGAACATGCGCGGGAATTCGTCCATCAGGCCCATCAGCTCGGCGAGGCGCATCGGGTTGCCGGCGAATTTGACCTTGCCGGCGGCCACGGCCTCCGGGAAGCTGGTCAGTTTTGCGATCACCTCGTCGAGCGTCGACCGCGCGAGCGTGAAGCTGGCATCGGCGCTTTCCGCCTGCATGCCCTCTGTGTAAGTCAGCGCGCAGTTCTCCAGATTGAGCACGAAGGTCTCACCGGTGTCGGAAAAGCTCCAGTTCAGCACGATGTGCTTTCCTTCCGCCTTCGGTCCGTTGAGGCGGATGCCGAGCACGTCCCAGAGCTGTGAGGTGCGCAGCGCCGCCAGCGTCTCGCGCGGCATCGGCGGCCGCGCCGGCACTTTCGGCATGCCCTGGCGCAATTCCTGCGCGCCGAACAGATAGGCATTGCGCCAAGTCGCGCTTTCGGCGGCGTAGCCGAGCTGCTCCAGCGTATCCGCCAGCAACGCACGCGCAGCCTGATTGTCCGGCTCGGCAAAGACGAGATGGCCGAGCGCCTGCGCCACGAAGCGGAATTCGCCCTTGTCAAAATCGACACGCGCCCGCGCGAGGATGGCGTCGGCGCCGCCCATGTACTCGACATATTTCTTGCCCGACTCCACCGGCGGCAGCGGATCGAGATTGACCGGATTGGCGTCGTACCAGCCCAGGTACTTTTGATAGATCGCCTTCACATTGTGCCGGATGTGGCCGTAATAGCCGCGGCCGTGCCAGGCGCCCTCCAGGCTCTCGGGCAGCTGGATCGTTTCGGCGATCTCGGCCGCGGTGAGGCCGTGGTTCATCAGGCGGATGGTCTGGTCATGCGCGAACTTATAGAGGTCGCGCTGCTGCCGGATCATCGTGCCGATGCGTTCGTGTCCCCATACCGGCCAGTGATGCTGGCCGCACATCGCCTCCGCCTTGCCATCCCAGAGCTGCAAGGCCTCGCCCAGATATTTCGACCAGGCCAGCGCATCGCGTACGTCGGCGCCGCGGAACGGCAGCAGATTGTGAAAATTGTGGGTGCAGTTCTCGGCGAGGTTCAACAGCTTGTAGCGCGGGATGAAGAAATGCATCTCCGCCGGCGCTTCGCTGTTCGGCGCCATCTGGAATTCGAATTCGACGCCGTCGATCACGCGCCGGTCACCGGTCGCCATGATCAGATCGGTCGGCCGCAGCAGCGCCACTGAACCTGCTGCCATCGACTTGCCGAGGCCGCAATCGACCTGCCCACGCGCGCCCTTGGCGAGGAGAGGCCCGAACTGGTACTGCGCCCGCCGCAGCATCGCAGGTCCCGCGATGATGTTCTCGGAGACGGCATGCTCCATGAACAAGTTCGGCGCGATGATCGGCACGCGGCTGCTCGCGAGCGCATCCTCCTCCAGCACGCCGCGCGCGCCGCCCCAATGGTCGGTGTGGGTGTGGGTGAAAATCACGGCCGCGACCGGCCGCTGGCCGCGATGCTTGTAGTAGAGGTCGAGCGCGGCGCGCGCCCCCTCGATCGAGGTCAGGGTGTCGACGACGATGACGCCGCTGTCGCCTTCGATCAGCGTCATGTTGGCGATGTCGAGCCCGCGCACCTGGTAAACGCCGGGCACGACCTCGAACAGGCCGTGCTGCATGTTGAGCCGCGACTGCCGCCACAGGCTCGGATTGACCGTAGTCGGCGCCTCTTCAGTCGACAGGAAGCCGTAAGGCTCGAGGCTCCAGACCGTCCGCCCTTGCGGATTGGTGATCTCCGCGTTCTCGATGGTGCTGAGGAAGCCGCGGGCGGCGTCGTCGAAATCCCGTGTGTCGGCGAACGGCAACGCATTCAGCATCGCCGTTTGCTGCGCGATGACGGACGGTGTTGCGCCCTTCGGCTCGTTGCTGGACGTGTCCGTCATCTCGATCTCCTCCCCGCCTATTGCGCGGCATCTAACCGCATCTCGCGGTCGATTGCCATGGTGGGGACGGAGTGATGCGTTTCCCCGTGCCCACAGGTGGAGAGAAGCAGCGTGTTCGCAGCTACATGCCCAGCAATCTCGGCAGCCACAACGACAGACCCGGCCAATAGGTCACGACCACGAGGAAAGACAGCATGGTCAGGAGCCATGGCCACACCGCCACCGTGAGCTCGGTGATTCCCATCTTGGCGATGCCCGAGGCGACGTAGAGATTGAGGCCGACCGGCGGATGGCACAGCCCGACCTCCATGTTGACCGTCATCAGGATGCCGAAATGGATCGGATCGATGCCGAGCTTGATCGCAACCGGAAACAGGATCGGCGCCATGATCAGGATGATCGAGGACGGCTCCATCACATTGCCTGCCAATAGCAGCAGGAGATTGACGACGAGCAGGAAGCCGATCCAGCCGAGGCCCTGGTCGATCATCCATTGCGCCAGCGCTTGCGGCACGTTCTCGTAAGTCATCAGGAACGAGAACAGGACGGCGTTGGTGATGATGTAGAGCAGCATCGCCGAAAGATTTGCCGACGACAGCAACACCCGCGGCACGTCTCGCAGCTTCAGATCCTTGTAGATGAACACGGCGACGATGAAGGCGTACACCGCACTGACGGCGGCAGCTTCGGTCGGGGTGAACAGGCCGCTGTAGATGCCGCCGATCACGATCACGATCAGCAGGATACCCCAGATCGACTTGCGGAACGCATCGAAGCGCTCGTAGAGGGTTGCTTTCGGCATCCTCGGATAGTCGTTACGCCAGGCCCGATAGAACGTCGTGGCGCCAAGCAGCATGGCGAGCACCATTCCCGGCACGATGCCGGCGATGAACAGCTTGCCGACGGAGGTGTTGGTGGAGACGGCAAAAAGCACCATGGGAATCGAGGGTGGAATGAGAATTCCCAGCGAGCCGGAGGTTGTGATCACGCCCGCCCCGAACCTCTTCGGGAATCCCTGCGCGACCATCGCGGGCAGGATCACCGATCCGATCGCCACCACGGTGGCCGGCGACGAGCCGGAAATCGCGGCGAACAGCGCACAGGCGACCACGCCCGAGAGCGCAAGGCCGCCGTACCAATGGCCGACCAGTGAAGTCGCGAACGTGATCATCCGGCGCGCCACGCCGCCATGGGTCAGGAAGTTGCCGGCAAGGATGAAGAACGGGATCGCCATGATCTCGAAGCTCTCGATGCCGGTAAACAGCTTCAGCGCCACCGATTCCGTTCGCACGTCGGTCAGCGTGAACATGAAGCTGAGCACGGTCAGACCGAGCGCGATCGAGATCGGCATACCCGTGAGCATCAATGACAGCAGGAGGCCGAAGACGACGGCGACACGCAGGCCCTGCGGCAGCGTGATCACGTGCGCCGAATGGGCGAAGCACACGGCCACGATCAGGACCGGCAACAACATCAGGATCCAGCCGAGCGGACTGCGTTCGTCGCGGACGACCTGACTGCGCGTGACCGGGGCCGGATGGACCGGGTCTATTTCGACGCCCTCGACGCCGGCCATGTCGTGATGCGGCAGCTCGCCGGTGTGATAGAACGACCAGGCGACCTGCAGGAAGCGGAAGCACATCAGCCCGGAGCCGAGCGGGATGGTGAGATACACCAGCCACATCGGCGCTTCCAAGTCGTTGGATTGCTGGCCGGTCTGCCACATCTGGCCGACGAACGCGGCCCCGAAATAGCATACGATGGCAGTGAAAAGGGCGCCGCACATCAGGCCGAACGTGATGACGCGGCGGCGCGATCCGCCGGGAAGGATATTGACCAGGACGTCGACGCCGACATGGATGCCGGTGCGCACCCCGTAGGCCGCACCGAACTTCGCCATCCAGATGAACATGTAGATGCAGAGTTCCTGCGCCCAGGACAAGTCGAGAGCGGCAAGCCAGACGAACGCGGCCCGCGCGGGGACGGCGAGCAAGGCCAGGTTGCGCGCCTCCGCCCATTTGGCGATGTCGATCGACAGCCCGGCGCCATATCGATGCAGCACGGCAACGAAGATGAGCGATGTCGCGGCCGCGATCATCGTCGCGATCAGCCATTCCTCGAGATGATTGAGCACACGATTTAATGCACGCAGCAACTTGGTCCCCTCAGCTTGGCTCATCATTCAAGAGCAACGGCCGGGAGTGCGATCACCCCCGACCGTTCATGGTTGTTCTTATAACGCGCCGACGTCAGTTCATCTTGACGTCGAGTTCCTTGGCGAGGAGATCGAGCACCTCCTGCCCGACCCGCCCCTTCGCCCATTTGTAGGTCGGCTGCATCGCTTCCTGCCACGCCTTGCGATCGGCGTCAGTCAGATAATGCAGCGTGGTCTTGCCCGTCTTCTTGATCTCGGCCAGCGCGTCCTCGTTCTCCTGGTGCGCGATCTGGTTGGTGTAGTCGGTCGCCTCGTTCATCGCCTTCTCGAGCTGGGCGCGGATATCGGGCGGCAGGCTGGACCAGAATTTCGAATTGACGATGACGGCATATTGCAGGTGCGCGTGATAGGACACGGTGATGTCCTTCTGCACCTCGTAGAACTTCTGCGTCAGGTAGTTGGACGCGGTGTTCTCGCAGCCGTCGACCACGCCCGTCTGCAAAGCCTGGTAGACTTCGGAAAACGCCATGATCTGGGGGATCGAGCCCATGATCCGGAGATATTGGTCGGCGACCTTCGATCCGGAGATGCGGAATTTGAGACCCTGGAAATCGGCCGGCTTCATCAGGGCACGGTTGGCGGAGAGCATGTGGAAGCCGTTGTCCCAATAAGCGAGCCCGGTGATGCCCTTGGTCTCGAGCTTATCGAACAGCCACTTGCCGATCGTACCCTTCATCGCGTTGGAATAGGTCTGGTCGTCCTTGAACAGCCAGGGCAGGTCGAGCGCCTCGAACTCCTTGATACCGAGCGGTGCGAACTTCGCGGTCGAAGGGGCGAGCATGTGCACCGAGCCGAGCTGCAGCGCCTCGATCTCCTCCTTGTCCTTGTACAGCGTGGAGTTCGGGTAGATTTCGACCTTGACCTTGCCGTCGGTGTACTTCTCCGCAAGTTCCTTGAACTTCAGGGCGCCCTTGCCTTTGGGCGTGTCGTTAGCGACGACGTGGCTGAATTTGATGACGATCGGGCTCTGGGCCTCGACAACGGCGGGCGCCATAAGAATGGCTGCGGCCGCGACAGCAAGAAGCAGCTTGCGCATGAACGAACCTCCCAACAACCTCTAAAACCGGGTCTTTTTTGTTTTCCGATTTCAGTACTGACAGCAATCCGCCACCCGAACAACTAGACCTAAGCCCAATTTGCCGCAGCCCAGGTATCTTGCGCAACCCGGCTCCTGCTGCCGTTCCCGAAGCGAGCGCTTATGTCGCATTGCGGCAGTGCGATCAGCCGCTGCGCTGAGCGACCATGAACAGACGCCGGAACGGAAACAGCGTCTGCCCCGCGGCGTTCTTCGGATAGGCTTTCGCGACCCGCATCCCATAGGCGGCTTCGAACGCGGCCTTCTCGTCGCCCTGCAAGATGTCGAGATAGCGCGTCAACCAGGTCCCCTTGGTCCACTCCTTCACGGGGTTCTCGCCTTCCAGCACCTGCAGATATTCGGTCTCCCAGATGTCGATATTGGCCGACATCGGAGCAAGAAGACCGTGATAATAGGCCGGCCCTTCGACCGGCGGCGGCGTAACGAGATGCTCGACCTTGGACCGCCAGGGACCGTTCAGCGCGGTCTCGCCGATCAGCACATGCGAGGGCGCCAGAAAATTGCGCGGCATCTGCACCGCGAGCATTCCGCCAGGCGTCACCTTCTCCATGATCGACGGAAACAGTGCCGCATGATTGGGCAGCCAGTGCAGCGCGGCATTGGAATAGACAACGTCATACTGCTTCGTCGGGCGCCAGTGACCGAGGTCCTCGTGTGACCATTCCACGTCCGGCGCCGCCTTGCGGCCGGCGGCGACCATCTCGGCCGAACCCTCGACACCGGTCACCGTCGCGTCCGGCCAACGCTCCTTGATCAGCTTGGTGACGTTGCCGGCGCCGGCGCCGAGATCGGCAACCGCACGCGGACCAGAATCCGGAATCCGCATCAAGAGGTCGACGGCGGGCCGGAGCCGGTGGCCGGAGAATTTCAGATATTGCTGCGGATCCCAGACCATCGCTCGGCGCCTTTTCTTTTTCGTGTTTCCTTCAACGCGGCTCTTGGTTACCACTGCTCGTCCCGGTCGGGCAAATCAGGCTGACGGAGACAGGGCAGGAAACGAACAGAAAAACGAACAGCCCAGCGACAAGCAGAAAAGCGAACAAGAGGGCGTGTCACCATGGATCTCGGGCTCAAATCGAAAACCGCCGTCGTCACCGGAGCGAGCGTCGGCATCGGCCGTGCCATCGCCAAGGGCTTGGCTGCCGAAGGCGTGCGCGTCGTCGGCGTGGCACGGCGCACCGACCTGCTCGCCGAGCTGGTAACGGAAGTCGGCTCCGGTCTGATCACGCCATTCGAGCAGGACGTGATGGCCAAGGACGCGGCCGAGAAGATTTCGGCGTTCGCGCTCAAAGAGCTCGGCCATGTCGACATCCTGATCAACAATGCCGGCGGAAGCCGCCCCCTCCCCGTCGATGCGCCTGACAGCCAATGGGACGAGGCGATCGCGCTGAATTTCACCAGCTACCGCCGCATCGCGCATGCGCTGCTGCCGCAGATGATCGAGCGCAAATGGGGCCGCATCGTCAACATCACCGGCAAGTCCGAGCCGGAAGGCCTCAACGCCGCGTTTGCCGCCAAAGCCGCCGTGCACGCCTGGGCCAAAGGCCTGTCGCGCGAGATCGGCGAGCACGGCATCACCATCAACTGCATCCCGCCCGGCCGCATCATGAGCGAACAGATCCGCCGCAACTACGCGCCTGATTATCGCGAGCGCTTCGCGGAAGAAGAGATCCCGGTCGGCTATTGGGGCGAGCCGGAAGACCTCGCCGCGCTCGCGGTGTTCCTGGCATCACCCGTGGCGCGCTACATCACGGGCACGGTGATCCCGGTGGATGGGGGGTTGCGGAGGTATCAGTTCTAGAACCGATTGGACTTCGTAGGATGGGTAGAGCGCAGCGAAACCCATCGACAGCATACGACGTGAACCTGATGGGTTTCGCAAGTGCTCTACCCATCCTACGGCCTACCGCCTTACTCATGCAGCAGCGTTTGCCAGTCCGGAGGCACCGCGCCGTCCGGTCCGGGCACCGGCTGATCCAACGGATGCGCGTGAGGACCTTGAAGCTTCGGGCCGGCGAAAGCCTCTCCCGTGCGATAGTCGTAAAACCATCGTTCGCCCGGCTCGAAGCTCGTGATGATCGGATGACCTGTCGCCGCGCTGTGTTTCGTTGCGTGCTGATTTGGTGACGCATCACAGCAGCCGATGTGACCGCATTCGACACATCTGCGAAGGTGAAACCACCACCCGCCCGCAGCCGAGCATTCCACGCACCCCGTTCCGCTTGGTTTGGCCGCGAGATTGATGCCACCCCTCTCAGACTTCATAGGTCAGCTCACTGAAATTGCCCGCAGCCACCACCGATGCATTCACGCCGCGATCTCCGCCACGATCGCATTTTGCCAGTGTTTTGCCCGACGGGTCAACGTCATGGCAGCGGCGAATGCCGCCGCTGCGCGGTTCGGAAATCCCTTATTAATCAAGGGGCCTTCTACTGTGCATGGGGTTGTTTTCGCGCTTTTTTGTTTTGAGCCCTTAAAAAAAACAAGGCCCCGCATAACCACTCACCCGGCCTGCAGGATTTCCGCAATCGCCGCCCCCGCGGCGATCGTGCCGAGCTTTCCGCCGACATCGCGCGTTGCCCTGCCCTCGCCGATCGCTTTTGCCACCGCCGCCTCGATCGCACGTGCGGCTTCCTCGTAGCGCACCGCGCCGCTATTCTCGCCGTGCCATCCGAGCAGCAGGGCCGTGGACAGGATCAGCGAGACTGGATTGGCAACATCCTGTCCGGCTATGTCAGGCGCCGAGCCATGCGCGGCCTGCGCCATGGCGAAGCTGTCGCCGACATTGAGCGAGCCGCCGAGACCGAGGCTGCCGGAGAGTTCGGCGGTGAGATCGGACAGGATGTCGCCAAACATGTTGGTGGCGACGATGACGTCGAAGCGGTCGGGGTTGCGCACCACATGCGCCATCATGGCGTCGACGAGGATGTCGTCGACCTCAAGGCCGGGATAGGCCTTCGCCGCCTCGCGGCAGATCTCGAGGAACATGCCGTCACCGAGCTTGAGCACATTGGCCTTGTGCACGATGGTGAGATGCTTGCGCCGCTTCATCGCCAGCCGGCACGCCGCATGCGCGATGCGCTCGCAGCACAGGCGCGTGATCCGGCGCAGCGAGATCACGACGTCCGATGTGACCAGCATCTCGCCGTTGCCCTGCTCCATGTTGCGGTCGGCGTAAAACCCTTCCGTATTTTCGCGCACCACGACGAGGTCGAAATCGCCGACCCGGCCGGACAGCCCCGCATAGGTGCGTGCCGGCCTGACATTGGCGTAGAGGTCGAGGTTCTTGCGAAAATATCGCGACGGGTTGATCTCGCCATGGGCCTCGTCCTTGAAGTCGAAGGTCGCGGTCGGCCCGAGGATCAGGCCGTCGGCGGCGCGGACGATGTCGAGCAGCTCGGGGCGCACCGTCGTGCCAAATTGTTTGAGGCTCGCATGCCCGACCGCGTGCTCCTCCAGCTGCAGATTGAGCTGGAAGCGTTCGGAGGCCGCGCGCAACACGCCTGATGTTGCGGCCGTGATCTCGGGCCCGATGCCGTCACCGGGCAAAACGACGATGTGCATGGCGGTCCCCTGACATTGCAGCAGTTCGCGCGATCATACGCCGGCGCGCAGGTTCATCGCCCAGCCTTCGCGCATACACAGCATGCAAGCATATGCCTGTGGAAGGCGGCCGCGCCGTAGTACATGCCGAGTCCCCTGGAGCCGGCCGCCGGAGCAACGCGCTAACGCAATGACAATCACGTTACCCGCCGGCGCGCGCGAGCCCGACCACACCATTTCCGACGGCCTTCCAGCCGCACAGCGGCGCTGGGCCATTGCCGCGATCTTCACCGCGCTGGCGATGGCGTCGCTCGACACCGCGATCGCCAACATCGCGCTGCCCGCCATTGCCGGCGACCTGCATGTGAGCCCGGAGCAATCGGTCTGGGTGGTCAACGTCTACCAGATCGCGCTGGTGGCGACGTTGCTGCCGTTGGGAGCACTCGGCGAGATCGTCGGGCACCAGCGCATCTATCTCGGCGGCCTGATCCTGTTCACCATCGCCTCGCTGTTCTGCGCGGTGGCCTGGTCGCTGGACAGCCTGCTGGTTGCGCGCACGCTGCAAGGGTTAGGTGCGAGCGGCATCATGAGCGTCAACACGGCGCTGGTGCGCTTCGTCTATCCCGGCCGGATGCTCGGCCGCGGCTTCGGCCACAACGCGCTGGTGGTCGCGACCGCCTTCACCTTTGGTCCCTCGATCGCTTCCGCTATCCTCGCGCTCGGCCCGTGGCCATGGCTGTTCGCCGTCAACATCCCGTTCGGCCTGGTCGCGATCGGCATCGGCTTTGCGATGCTGCCGAAGACGCCGCGCGCCGATCACGGCTTCGATTTTCTCGGCGCGGCCCTGGCGTCGGCCTGTCTCGGGCTGTTCATCACGGGCATCGGCAGTGCCGCGCACAATCTCTCACCGATGGTCGTGGGCATCGAGCTGGTCACTGCCCTCGCGCTCGGCTTCATCCTGACGCGCCGCCACGCCGACCATCCGGCGCCGATGCTGCCGATCGACCTGTTCAGCCGGCCAATGTTCGCGCTGTCGGCCGCGACGGCCGTGTGCTCGTTCGCGGTGCAGGGCCTCGCCTTCGTCTCGCTGCCGTTCTATTTCGAAGACGTGCTGGGGCGTTCGCAGGTCGAGACCGGCTTCTTCATGACGCCATGGCCGCTGGTGGTCGGCATCATGGCGCCGATCGCCGGGCGCCTCTCCGACCGGCACGCGGTCGGATTGCTCGGCGGCATCGGGCTCGTGCTGCTCGGCCTCGGCATGGCGCTGCTGGCGATGCTGCCGGCCAATCCTGCGATTCCCGACATTATCTGGCGGATGGTGATCTGCGGCATGGGATTCGGCTTCTTCCAGGCGCCGAACATGAAAGCGGTGATGTCGAGCGCGCCGCCGCATCGCAGCGGCAGCGCCTCCGGCATCGTCGCCACCGCGCGCCTGACGGGGCAGACGACAGGGGCGGCGCTGGCCGCGCTCTGCTTCTCGCTGGCCGGTCACGACGGCGCAGTCGTGGCATTGGCACTCGGCGCCGGCTTCGCCGTACTCGGCAGCGTGATGAGCTTTTTGCGGCTGGCGGTGGAGTAGACGGTCAAGCCAGATGTCGGGCCGCCGTCACCTCGACTGTCGCGGCCGGAATGACAGTCTCCTCGTCGAGCGCAGCGAGGCGCTCATCGATGGCAGCGATGACCTTGCGCGAGAACGGCCCGAGATGCGCATAGGCAGCGATCATCTGCACGGCGATCCGCGCCGATGTTGTGTCGCGCTTGGCGCAGTTCATGAAGGTCTGCCACAGCGGCCCGCGCGCCTCGGGAAGGGCTGTGACCACCTTGTGCACCGTTTCCATCGCGCCGATCCGGGCACGGATATCGCCTTCCGCGAGCTCCTGGCGCTGGCGAGAGCGGTCGAGCAGCGTCATCAGTCGGTCGATACGCCTTGCATAGGCGGCCGGGCTGTAGATGTGCTCCAGCACGCGCTTGTAGTCCGTCAGAATGTCGCGCAATGGACGCACCGGATCGAAATTGATCCCGGCGGTGCACTGATCCGCGCCGATGGTCGGCGCCAGGTCGTGGCCCGGATGCAACCGGCCTTCGCGCTCCAGGCGGCGCGTCAGCTGCGTGTTCGGCAAGGCATAGAGCAGGCCGACCATGCTGACCGGGATCGCCGCCTCTTCGATGAAGTCGATCATGGCATCCGCCATCGAGAGCTTCTCATTGTCGAAGCCGACGATGAAACCCGCGGTGACGAGCATGCCCGCGGCGTAGATCTTGTGGATGCTCTCGGCGATGTTGCGCCGCGTGTTCTGCTTCTTCCGCATGGCGACCAGCGTCGCCGGATCCGGACTTTCGATACCGACGAAGATGGCGAAGAAATTCGCCTGGCCCATCAGGTTCAGGAGCTCGGGATCGTCGGCCAGATTGACCGAGGCCTCAGTCGACAATTCAAAGGGATAGCCGTGAGCACGTTGCCATTCGGCCAGCTGGGGCAGGAACAGCCGCAACGACTTCTTGTTGCCGATGAAATTGTCGTCGACGAAGTCGAGATGGCCGCGGTAGCCCATGGCATAGAGCCTGTCGAGCTCGACCAGCATTTGCTCGTTCGTCTTGGTTCGCGGCACCCGGCCATAGAGCTCGATGATATCGCAGAACTCGCAGGTGAACGGGCAGCCGCGGGAATACTGCACACCGAGATAAAGGTAGTCCTCGAACTTCAGCAGATCGAAGCGCGGAACCGGCGTCTTGGTGACGTCGGCCTGGAATTTCGGCGCAATGAAGACGCCGGAGCGTGCGCCACTGTCCCAGGCCGCGACGAATTCGTGGAGAACGCTTTCGGCCTCTCCGAGCACCTGGAAGTCGGCCCTCTCATAGATATGGGGGCTCGAGGTGGGATCGGGACCGCCCACGACCACCGGCTTGCCCGCGGCACGGCAAATTTCGATCAGGCGCAGCGTGTCGGCCTGCTGCGGCATCATTCCGCCGGTGAAGACGACGTCGGCCCAGGAAAGATCCTCGTCGCTGAAGGATTCCGTGTTGCAATCGATCAGCCGGACCGTCCAGCTCTCGGGCAGCATCGCGGCAACGGTGATCAGCCCCAAAGGGGCCGCGGGCCGCTTCACACCCAACACTTTGCAGGATTCGCCAAAGCTCCAGAAGGACTCTGCCGAGAACAGCGGATAGAGCATCAGGACTTTGCAAGGCTGCGGTACGTTCATGGAACCCCTTTTTGGCTGATTCCACTGTAGCAGAGCATTCTCGACTTGCACCCTGCCAAAAGGGACAAACTGTCGCTCTCGGTTCCGGGGGCGTCGGCGCGGAAGCCAGTAGACGTCGCTTCAAGCCGTGCCGCGGGCGCCCGGGGAAGGAATCCCCGCCGGTTACCCCTCGGACTATTGATTTGAACGTTTCCAATTTGCCGGACACATTGCGCCGCTGAGTCCAGTCGGTGGATTGGGCCAATCAGGGGACTGCGATGGCAAACCTAACAATCAACGGAAAAACCTTCACGCTCGACGTCGAGCCGGATACGCCCCTGCTCTGGGCGATCCGCGAGAATGCCGGCCTCACCGGCACCAAATATGGCTGCGGCATTGCACAATGCGGCGCCTGCACCGTTCACATCGACGGCGTCGCCACCCGCTCCTGCGGGGTTTCGGTCGGCGAAGCCGCAGGCAAGAAGATCACGACCATCGAAGGGCTCGCCTCCGGCAACGCGCTGCACAAGGTGCAGGAAGCCTGGATTGCCCAGGACGTTCCGCAATGCGGCTATTGCCAGAGCGGCATGATCATGGCGGTGGCGGCGCTGCTGAGCGAGAAGCCGAAGCCGACCGACGCCGACATCGACGAGGCCATCACCAATATCTGCCGCTGCGGCACCTTCCAGCAGGTGCGCGAAGCGATCCACACGATCGCAAGCGCGTAAGGAGCCGCCACATGAACAAGCATGTCTCTCCCAGGATGAACCGCCGTGCCTTCGTCATCGGCACCGCCGCGGTCGGCGCAGGTCTCGCAATCGGCCTCGATATCCCCTTCGGCGGTCCCGCCGTGGTCCGCGCGGCCGACGGCTCCCCGGAGATCGGCGCCTGGGTCGTGGTCAGGCCCGACGACACCGTCGTCATCCGCATCGCCCGCTCCGAAATGGGCCAGGGCTCCCTCACCGGCCTTGCCCAGCTCGTCGCCGAGGAACTCGAATGCGACTGGTCGAAGGTCTCGACCGAATATCCGACACCGGGCCAGAGCGTCGCCCGCAAGCGCGTCTGGGGCGATTTCTCGACCGGCGGCAGCCGCGGCATCCGCTCTTCGCAAGACTATGTCCGCAAGGGCGGTGCCACCGCACGCGTGATGCTGATCCAGGCCGCCGCCGAGGCGTGGAAAGTGCCGGCGTCCGAATGCACGGCCGCCAACAGCGTCATTACCCACACGCCGTCCGGCAAGACCACGACCTACGGCAAGGTCGCCGAGGCCGCGGCCAAGCTGACGCCGCCGGCCGAGGTCAAGCTGAAGGACCCCAAGGACTGGAAGCTGATCGGCAAGGGCGTGAAGCGGCTGGACACCGCCGAGAAGACCACCGGCACCATGGTCTACGGCATCGACGTCAAGCTGCCGGGCATGCTGAACGCCGCGATCAAGGATTGCCCGGTGTTCGGCGGCAAGCTGAAAAGCTATGACGAAGCCAAGATCACCGCCATGAAAGGAGTCAAGAAGGTCGTCAAGGTCGGCGACACCGCGGTCGCCGTCGTTGCCGACACCTGGTGGCACGCCAAGACCGCACTGGAGGCGCTGCCGATCGTCTGGGACGAGGGCGACAACGCCAAGGTCTCGAGCGAGTCGATCGCGAAATGGCTGACCGAGGGCCTCGACAACGGGCAGCCGGCCTATGTCGGCAACAAGAACGGCGACGCGAAGGCGGCGATTGCCGGTGCCGCCAAGAAAATCGAGGCCGTCTACAGCTATCCCTACCAGAACCACGCCACCATGGAGCCAATGAACGCCACGGCGGTCTACACGGCGGACAAATGCGAGGTCTGGTGCGGCACGCAGAATGGCGAGGCAGCCTTCGCGGCCACGTTGGAAGCGTCGGGCCTGCCGGCGGAGAAGTGCGACGTGCACAAGGTGATGCCGGGCGGCGGCTTCGGCCGGCGCGGCCAGACCGACTATGTCCGCCAGGCCGTCTTGATCGCCAAGGAGATGCCGGGCACGCCGATCAAGCTGTTGTGGTCGCGCGAAGAGGACATGGCGCACGGCAGATATCACCCGATCACCCAGTGCAAGATGACCGGCGCGTTCGATGCCGACAACAATCTGGTCGCGCTGCACTACCGCCTGTCCGGGCAATCGATCCTGTTCTCGCTCCGCCCCGAAGCGCTGCAGAACGGCATGGATCCGGCCGCATTCCAGGGCGTCGCCCAGTCCGGCGAAGCCGCGTTCGGTTACTCCGTGCCGAACCTCCTGGTCGAGCATGCGATGCGCAACCCGCACGTTCCGCCGGGCTTCTGGCGCGGCGTCAACGTCAATCACAACGCGATCTACATGGAATGCTTCATGGACGAGCTGGCCCAGGCCGCAGGCCAGGACCCGCTCGAATTCCGCCGCAAGCTGATGGGCAATCACCCCAAGCATCTGGCGGTGCTCAATGCCGTGGCCGAGAAGATCGGCTGGAGCACTCCGGCGCCACAGGGCATCTATCGCGGCATCGCGCAGGTGATGGGCTATGGCAGCTATGTCGCCGGCGCCGCCGAAATCTCGGTGACCGACGGCAACAAGATCAAGGTGCATCGTATCGTCGCCTCCACCGATCCCGGCTACGTCGTCAATCCGGCCCAGGTGGAGCGGCAGATCGCGGGCTCCTTCGTCTATGGCCTCTCCGCGCTGTTCTACGGCGGCTGCACCGTCAAGGACGGCAAGATCGAGCAGACCAACTTCGACACCTACAATTCGATGCGCATCAACGAGATGCCGAAGGTCGAATCGGTGATGGTGCCGAGCGGCGGGTTCTGGGGCGGTGTCGGCGAGCCGACCATCGGCGTCGCGGCACCGGCGGTGCTCAACGCATACTTCGCGGCGACGGGCAAACGCATCCGCTCGGTACCGCTACGCGATCAGAACATCACCTTCGCCTGAAAAATGCCGCGGCGGCCGTAACGCTCGCCGCGGCACCCTTTCCGGACAAGACTCATGAATGCGTCGGTGACACGGCGGGACGCCGTCCTCGGCATCGCCGCCGCGGCTACATCATTCGCCGTTCCTTCGATCCTGCGCGCGCAATCGGCGGGCCGCGTCGTCGTGGTCGGCGGCGGCTTTGGCGGCGCCGCGTGCGCGCGCGCGCTGAAGCGCGCGGAGGCAAACTTGCAAGTCATCCTGATCGAACCCAGTACCGTCTTCACCTCCTGTCCGTTCAGCAACGAGGTGATCGCCGGTCTGCGCGAGATCGACACGCAGCAGTTTGGCTATGACAAGATCGCCGCCGAGGGTGTCACCGTGATCAGCCAGGCCGTGACCACAATCGAGCCGCAACTACGCAGCGTCGTGACGGCCGATGGCGTTGCGCTGCCCTATGATCGTCTCGTCCTCTCTCCCGGCATCGACTTCCATTTCGAAGCTCTGCCTGGCTACGACGACGCCACATCCGAAAAGATGCCGCACGCCTGGAAGGCCGGCGCGCAGACGCTGTTGCTGCGTCGGCAGCTGGAGGCCATGCCGGACGGCGGCACCGTCGCCATTGCGATCCCCGCCAATCCCTCGCGCTGTCCGCCGGCGCCTTACGAGCGCGCCAGCCTGATCGCGCATTACCTGAAAACGAAGAAGCCGCGCTCAAAGGTCTTGATCCTCGATGCCAAGGACAATTTCTCCCAGCAGCGACTGTTCGAGAAGGCGTGGAAGGAGCTTTACGGCGATATGATCGAACGCATCGGGCTGTCGCAAGGCGGCCGCGTGACCTCGGTCGACCCCGCGACCAGGACCATCGTCACCGAGTTCGGCAATTACACCCCTGACGTCGCCAACGTCATCCCGCCGCAGCGAGCGGGACGCATCGCCGAGGTCGCGGGCGCTGCGGATGCCACCGGCTGGTGCCCGATCGATCCCGTCACCTTCGAATCGAAACTCGTCCAGAACATCCACGTCATCGGCGATGCCTGCCTGGGCGGGGGCATTCCCAAATCGGCATCCGCGGCAAGCGCACAGGGCAAGGCCTGCGCTTCCGTAATCGTGAACCTCCTTGCCGGCCGCGCACCAGAAACGCCGCGATTAACAGGCGTCTGCTACAACATTGTCGCACCCGGCTACGGCTTTTCACTCGCGGGCAATTACCAGCCCAGGGGCGACATCTTCGCCGAGGTCGAGGGCGGCACGTCCAGCCCGGTCGATGCGCCGCGCGAATTGCGCGCCCGCGAGGCGACCGAAGCCGAGCACTGGTTTCAAACCATCACGGCAGATACCTTTGGCTAGAGCATTGGTCCATATCGCAGCGCTGATCGCCGCCAGTGTCGCCTTCGCCTGCCACGCGGGAGCCGAGGAGCTCCTGCCCTACAACGTCGCCGGCGACGGCATCGCGGAATCGCTCACCGGCGCGCCCGGCGATGCCGCGCGCGGGCGCGCGCTGGTGCTCGCGCGCACGACGACCTGCATCCTGTGCCATTCCGGCCCCTTCCCGGAGACCCGGTTCCAGGGCGACCTCGCGCCTGACCTCTCGGGTGCGGGGAACCGCTGGACGGTGAGCCAGTTGCGGCTTCGACTGGTCGATGCGGCGCGCTTCAACCCGAAGACCATCATGCCGTCCTATTATCGCACCGATCACCTCGTGCGGGTCGGGCGAAACTTCGTCGGCAAACCGATCTTGTCCGCCGCCGAGATCGAGGACATCGTGGCTTTCCTTGCAACGCTTCGGGACTAGGACTGTTCATGCCGACCACGCGACGACAATTCCTGAACCTTGCTGGAAGCGTGACGGTCGCCGGGACGCTCCCGATCGTCACGCTGCGGCCGCTCGAGGCGACACCGGCGATGCTCACCGCCGCGATCCGCAACGTCGTCGGCGAAGCACCTGTACGCTCCGGCAAGGTGAAGCTCGACATTCCGCCGCTGGTCGAGAACGGCAACACGGTGCCGCTGACCGTGAGCGTCGCGAGCCCGATGACGGCGGACGACTACGTCAAGAGCATCCACGTCTTCAACGAGAAGAACCCGCAGCCGAACATCGGCAACTTCCATCTCGGCCCCTCCTCCGGCCGCGCCCAGATCTCGACCCGGATTCGGCTCGCGGATACCCAGAAGGTGGTGGCGATCGCGCGTCTTTCCGACGACACGTTCTGGCAGGTCACGACGGAAATCGTCGTGACGCTGGCCGCCTGCACCGAGGAGATGAACTGATGGCCGCGCTCATCAACGTTCCCGCGAAAGCCAGACGCGGCGAAATCGTCGAGATCCGCACGTTGACCTCGCACATCATGGAAACCGGCTTCCGCCATACGGCGGACGGCGCGCTGGTGCCGCGCGACATCATCACGAGCTTCACGTGCCGCTACAACGGTACCGAGATTTTTCGCGCCGATCTCTTCCCCGCGATCGCGGCCAATCCCTATCTGTCGTTCTTCACGGTCGCGAAGGAGAGCGGCAAGTTCGAGTTCGAATGGATCGGCGACAACGGCTATTTGTCCAGCGCATCGGCGTCAATCACGGTCGAATGAGTTTTTGGCGCGCGATATCGGCCGCGGCGTTCCTCGCCACGGCCCCTGCCCTGCTCGCCGGCGAGATTCCGCCGGACGCGCGCCGCTCCGGCTATTCGTTCATGGGGCCCGACAGCCGCGCGATGCAGGATGACGACACCTCAAATCCCGGCATGCTGTTCGTGCTCGACGGCGAGGCGTTGTGGACGAAGAAGACCGGCAGCGCCGACAAGGCCTGTGCGGATTGCCATGGCGATGCACGCGGCAGCATGAAAGGCGTCGCGGCGCGCTATCCGGCCTTCGACAAGGCGCTGGCGCGGCCCGTCACGCTCGACCAGCGCATCAATCTGTGCCGCAGCAATCATCAGCAGGCGAGGCCGCTCCCCTACGAGAGCAGCGATTTGCTGGCCCTGTCCGCCTTCGTCGCGCACCAATCGCGCGGCACCGCGATC
Organism: Bradyrhizobium sp. 17; assembly: GCF_023073515.1. Lineage (NCBI taxonomy): Bacteria > Pseudomonadati > Pseudomonadota > Alphaproteobacteria > Hyphomicrobiales > Nitrobacteraceae > Bradyrhizobium > Bradyrhizobium sp. 17. The sequence goes on from NZ_JADPJQ010000065.1 coordinate 216,498, forward strand.
ACCGCGGGCGACGATCCGCAACTGAAGCCATTCGTCGAACAGGGCCGCGCCCTCTTCATGCAGCGCGAAGGCCAGCTCAATCTTGCCTGCACCAATTGCCACGACGACAATTTCAACAAGCGGCTTGCCGGCGCGCCGGTCACGCAGGGACAGCCGACCGGCTATCCGCTTTATCGCCTAGAATGGCAGACGCTGGGATCGCTGGAGCGGCGGCTACGCAGTTGCATGACGGGTGTCCGCGCCCAGGCCTATGATTTCGGCGCGCCCGAGTTGGTCGCGCTCGAACTCTATCTGATGTCGCGAGCGCATGGCTTGCCGATGGAGACGCCGGCCGTGCGGCCCTGAATTCCGCAGATTAGGACTAGGCAGAAGCAGAACGGCCGCTAGTATCCGCCCAAATTGAGTCACAGGGAGGGACCTCAAGTGGTCAACCACAAAATCTCGCGTCGTACGCTCTTGACGGGCACTGCCGCAGCTGGCGCGCTCAGCCTGACGGGATTGCCGGCGCGTGCCGAGGTGAACTGGAAGAAATACGCGGGGACCAAGCTCGAGGTGATCCTCGCCAAGGGCCCCCGCGGCGACAACCTGCAAAAATACGTGAAGGAGTTCACCGAACTCACCGGCATCCAGGTCGAAGCGGAGCAGATTCCCGAGCAGCAGCAGCGCCAAAAGGTGGTGATCGAGTTCACCTCGGGACGGCCGAGCTTCGACGTCGTCCATCTCAGCTACCATGTGCAGAAGCGGCAATTCGAGAAGGCCGGCTGGCTCGCCGACTTGACGCCCTTCATGAAGGACCCGGCGCTCACCGCGCCCGATCTCGTCGAGGGCGACTTCTCGGCAGCCGGCCTGCAATACGCCAGGAACGACAAGGGCCAGATGCTGTCGCTGCCGTGGTCGGTCGATTATTTCATCCTCTACTACAACAAGGAGCTGTTCGAGAAGAAGGGCGTCACCGTTCCCAAGACCCTCGACGAGATGGCTGCGGCGGCCGAGAAGCTCACCGATACCAAGGAAGGCATCTACGGCTTTGTTGGGCGCGGCTTGCGCAACGCCAACATGGCGATGTGGAGCAACTTCTTCCTCAACTATGGCGGAGAATTCCTCGACGCCAAGGGCAACATCCTGACCGACGGTCCGGAAGCCATTGCGGCGACCAAGCTGTATCAGACGCTCCTGACGAAATCGGCACCCCCAGGCGTCGCCGGCTTCAACTGGATGGAGTCGATGGCCTCGTTCACCCAAGGCCGATCCGCGATGTGGATCGACGGCGTCGGCTGGGCGCCGCCGCTGGAAGATCCGGCCGCCTCGCGCGTCGTCGGCAAGGTCGGCTACACCGTCGTGCCCGCCGGCCCGAAGGGACAATATTCCTCGACCTATGGCGACGGCATCGGCGTTGCCGCTGCGAGCAAGAACAAGGAAGCCGCCTATCTGCTCTGCCAATGGGTGGTCTCGAAAACCCAGGGCGCGCGGCTGCTGCAGGCCGGCGGCGGCGTGCCGTTCCGCAACTCGATCCTTGGCGATCCCGAGGTCCAGAAGGGCGTCAAGACCAAGGAGTGGCTGCAATCGGTGATCGATTCCGGCAAGATCAGCAAGCTGGGCCTGCCCGTCGTGATTCCGGTCGCCGAATTCCGCGACATCGTCGGCGCCGCGGTCACCGCGACCCTGTCCGGCGCCGATCCTGCCGCCGAGCTGAAGAAGGCCAACGATCAGTACCGGCCGATCCTGGAGCGTAGCGAGAAGGCGTGAGTGCGTTGACACAATCGACTCCGGGCGCGGCACAGTCTGATGCCGCGCCGGAGAAGGAGTTGCGGCCGCCGTCCTACTGGCCGTTCGTGGTGCCGGCGCTGGTCGTCGTGATCGCGATCATCATCTTTCCGTGGGTCTTCACGATCTGGATGAGCCTGAACGAGTGGAAGGTCGGCTCGTCGACCACCTTCGTCGGATTGTCCAATTATCTGCGGCTGACGAGCGACCCCCGCTTCATCGAGGCCGTCGGGCATACACTGGTCTACACCATACTGTCCGTGCTGCTGCCGCTCGTGCTCGGCACGTTTGCGGCCGTCGTGTTTCACCAGAAATTCCCCGGCCGCGGCTTTCTGCGCGGCGTCTTCATCATGCCGATGATGGCGACGCCGGTGGCGATCGCGCTGGTCTGGACAATGATGTTCCACCCGCAGCTCGGCGTGCTGAACTATCTGCTGTCACTGGTCGGAATTCCTGCGCAGCTCTGGGTGTTTCATCCCGCGACCGTCATTCCCTCGCTGGTGCTGGTCGAGACCTGGCAATGGACGCCGCTGGTCATGCTGATCGTGCTCGGCGGCCTGGCCGCGATCCCGACCGAGCCTTATGAAAGTGCACAGATCGATGGCGCCAGCGTCTGGCAGGTGTTCCGCTTCATCACCCTGCCGCTGATCATGCCGTTCCTGTTCATCGCCGGTATGATCCGCATGATCGACGCCGTGAAGAGCTTCGACATCATTTTCGCGATCACGCAGGGCGGACCGGGATCGGCGTCGGAGACCATCAACATCTATCTCTACAGCGTCGCCTTCTCCTATTACGACCTCGGCTACGGCTCGGCGATTGCGGTCGTGTTCTTCCTGCTGATCGTTCTGCTTGCGGCGGTGATGCTCTACGCGCGCCAGCGCATGCTGTGGACCGAGATCGCGAGCGGCACATGAGGCCAAGGCAAATCATCGGCAAGATCGGCCTGTGGTTCTCGGTGTTCGTCATCGTATCGCCGGCGATCCTGTTCTTTCTCTGGATGCTGTCGCTGTCGCTCAAATTCGAGATCGACAACGCCGCCTACCCGCCGGTGTTCTTTCCCGAGCATGTCGCCTGGAAGAACTATGCCGAAGTGCTCGCCTCCAACCGCTTCCTGACCTATTTCATCAACAGCCTGATCGTGACAGGGAGCGCGACGCTGCTTGCGTTGCTCGTCGGCGTTCCCGCCGGCTACGGGATTGCGCGGATGGCCGCGCACAAATCCGCGATCGTGATCCTGATCGCCCGCATCACGCCGGGCCTGTCCTATCTGATCCCGCTGTTTCTCATGTTCCAGTGGCTGGGACTGCTCGGCACGCTGGTGCCGCAGATCATCATCCACCTCGTGGTCACGGTGCCGATCGTGATCTGGATCATGATCGGCTATTTCGAAACGACGCCGATGGAGCTGGAAGAAGCAGCCCTCATCGACGGCGCCACGCGCTGGCAGGTCTTCCACCATGTCGCGCTGCCGATCGCCAAGCCCGGCATCGCGGTCGCCTTCATCCTGGCCGTGATCTTCTCCTGGAACAATTTTGTGTTCGGCATCGTGCTGGCTGGACGCGAGACCCGCACCCTTCCGGTCGCCGTCTACAACATGATCTCGTTCGACCAGTTGAGCTGGGGACCGCTCGCGGCCGCCGCGCTGATCGTCACGCTCCCGGTGCTGCTGCTCACGGTGTTCGCCCAGCGACAGATCGTCGCCGGGCTCACCGCTGGTGCCGTCAAGGGCGGGTAGCTACTCCGCCGGTGCCGCGTGCATGTCCGCGTGCGGCATGTAAGGCTCGCTCGCGCCGAGCCTGCTGGCCGCGAACAGACCGGCGGCCATCACGGCATAGGCGAACGCGACCGCGGGCGTGACGCCAAATCCGCCGCCGATGCCGACGGCTTCGCCGTGCATGAAGCCAAAGTAGGTCAGGACTGCACCAACCAGCGCGAATGCCGAGGCTTTCTCGAAGTCGCGCTCGATGATGAAGACGCCGATCGCACCCAGGATCAAGCCGCCGAGGATGGAGCCGCCGCCCATCACTTCTAACCCGTGATAGAACACGCCCTGCTGCGGCAACGCGGCGATCGCGGCAGCCTTGACCGCGTCGGCCTTGTCGGCGGCCATTCCGCCGACAGTCGCAGCCGCGTTCATGGTCGAGCCCAGCATGGTGTCGATCTGGAGCTTGGCCCAGGCGGCCAAATGCGGCGTCAGTGCCAGCACGATGGCGGGCGCGTGCTTGACCGGCGTGGTCTGGAACGCCTGCGCGCCAATGAGCATGCCGATATAGAGCAGGATCGGCGAGATCGCGACGACCGGCACCAGCGCCAGCAGCACCGAGATGATGCCGAACCAGGCCAGCACCACCACCATGATGCCGGTCGCGGCCGAGTAACCAATGCGGCCGCCCATGGCCTTCCAGCCGGGATGGCCGATATAGACGGCGTTGATGAAGGGATTGCCCATCAGGCAGCCAATCAGGCTGACGATTCCGTCGGCGGTGAGCACGCGCGTGGTCGGATATTCGTCGCCGGCGGCCTCCGCGCTCTCGACATTGTCCATGGCCTCGACGAGATCATAGATGCCGAACGGAATGGCGGTAACCAGAATGATTCCGAGGAATTCGAAACCGGAGAAAACGTAGCCTACCGCCGGGATCGGCACCGAGAAGCCGAAATTGGCAAAGGCATCACCGACGCCTTTGACGCTCAGTCCACCGAGACCGAGGCCGAACAGGTTCGAACCCCATGCGATGACCATGCCCACCGCGATCGCGACGAGACCGGCGGGAATGCCGCGCCAATATTTCACGCCACCGAACCAGCTCACCAGAATGATGGCGAAGCAGACTAGGCCAATCTGCGGAGTCATGTACATTTCGAGCGCCGGCCGCATCGAGATGAAGGTGACGGATACGCCGGCGAGCGTACCGAGCAGCGCCGCGCGCGGCGTGATCTTTCGAATGAAGGGCGCGATGAAACCGCCGATCATCAGGATAAAACTCTGGAAGAACACCCAGACCAGGCCCGCCGACCAGCCCTTGAGCGGATCGCCGGTCTTGATCGTGATCGGCAGCATGATCACGAAGGTGACGATGAATATGTGCGGCACGCTAACGCCCGAGGGCAGCGCACAGACGTCGTTGCGGCCGGTCTTCTGCGCCAGCCGATAGGCGAGGTATGCGTAGTAGAAGGTGGAGAGACACATCATCAACCCGAGCGCGGGCAGGATACGGCCGAACACAAGACTGTCAGGCATCTTCAACACGAAGCGCAACATGCCCGTGAGCACAAGCATGTTGACGAGGATGTTGGTGCCGAAGCCGAAAAACGCGTTCCAGTCGCCCGGTGTCCATAGTGCCGGCTTGAACTCGGAGGTGCCGGCCGTCCCTGTCGTGCCTGTGCTCATCGTGATGCCCCTACGCTGATGTGGAAATCTTCATCGCCTCCAGTACTGCGGCTGAGCTTGCGACCCAGCCGAAGATGCCGCCCTGGGCCTTGATCATCTTCAAGCCCATCTCGTGAAATTCGGGGAAGTAGGATGCGCAGCCGTCCGAGATGACGATGCAGCGATAGCCGCGGTCATTGGCCTCGCGCACGGTGGTGTTGACGCACACCTCGGTGGTGACGCCGCACACCAGCAGATTCTCGATGCCGTATTTCTCCAGCACGTCGGTGAGCTCGGTGGCGTAGAACGCGCCCTTGCCGGGCTTGTCGATCACGATCTCGCTGTCGAGCGGATAGAGCTCCGGGATGATGTCGTGGCCCGCCTCGCCGCGAATGAGAATGCGGCCCATAGGACCGGGGTCCCCGATGCGAAGCGATGGCGCGCCGCGCTCGACTTTCGCCGGCGGCGCGTCGGAGAGATCGGGCAGATGGCCCTCGCGCGTGTGGATCACCAGCATGCCTGTCTCCCGCGCGGCCTTCAGCACCGCACCGATCGGCTTCACCGCGCGCGCGAGCTGGCTGACGTCGTTGCCGAGCGTCTCGCCGAAGCCGCCAGGCTCCATGAAGTCGCGCTGCATGTCGATGATGAGGAGCGCGGTAGCCGACCAGTCGAGCTTGACCGGCTCCGGTTCGGCGATGATGACACCCAATGTCGGCTTGGTTGAGTTCAACATGACTCAAGGCCCCCGCGAGAACTCTCGTTGCCCGGAGTTCTGCAAGCGCCGTGCCATTGTGTACAATGGCAATCGGGCGGACAGCGCGGGAAAATTTGCTGCGCCGTCAGAATGTTATGAGGAAAGCCGGGGTCTGCTTATTCGCTGTGCGGCGGCTTTTGCGACGTGCATTTGCCCAAAGGATGAGCGACAACGAAGCTCGCTTCTACCGGGCAGTATCTCCGTACAGCCGTCGATATTCTTCCTCATACGGCGCGTAAGAATCCTTCAGCGTCGCCATGTTCAGCAGCATGGTCGCCACCACCGAATTCGTCTTGTCGAACACGCGCGTCTTCACCCAGGCGCTCTCGGTGCGTCGGCTGCCGGAGAGCGCGACGACCTCGCGCTCGACTTCGTAGTCCTCGTCCACAAACAGCGGGCCCTTCACCAGCCTGATCTCCTGGTCGGCGAACAGGCCGACGGCCGGGCCCTTGGCCGGGAGAGGATCGTCCTTGGAGCGGTACTGGAACAGCACGCTCAGCATCTCCATCGGGATGATCGCCCTGCCCCACGGATTCGCAGAAGGATTGCCGGCGCCTGAATAATACGGCGAGGTCTCGGTGATGACGGCGAGCTTCTGCCGCAGCGAGAACGGATAGAGCTCGCCCATGATCTGGTCGAACGCCATCCGCACCGCCTGGCGCCGGCTCGTCTGCGCCACCTTCACGTCGCGCAGGATCACGGGATCAGTGAGCGGCTTGAGTTCGCCAAGACGCGCCTCCAGCGCGGTTGCGGCCTGCGGTTCTCCGACCAAGGCCGTGCCACGCAGCACCTCGGTGCCGTCACGTTTGACCATCTGGATCTGGCACTGGCTGGTGCCGGGCAGCGGCTTCGACAGGATCGCCTGCACCTCCTCGCCTTCGTAACAGACGCTGCGGTAATGCGCGGAGAGACAGCCGCTCTCGAACCAGACCTGTCCCCACAAACGCGCGCCGAGCGGAGCAAACTGGCTGAAATGGGTCGGGCCCTCGATGGTGCCGCCCTTGAAGCCGAGCTTCTGCGCGGTGGCGTCGTCGTGGATCGAGGCGTGCGCGTCGTAGGTTTGGGATTGCAGCATCTGACGCGGCTGACGCCACGGCCCGATCAGAGCGCCGTCGGTCTCCGTGATCTCGGTATCGAACACTTGTGCCGTCATGGTGTCCTCCGCAAGCAAGCCATGACTAGCAGGAGCGCCACGGATGCGGCCAGCGATATTGACTTCGCCTGTGCATGCCCTTGACTGTCACAATTCGCGTCGCGCAGCCGCTCCTCCCTCCCGCAGCGCAAACCCCAAGTCGAATATGAGCCGACCAAGAGACGAGGACTTCCGAAATGACGCTGATGCAGGTCGAGCTGGACGACAAATACCGGCTCGAATCGAAGCGGATCTTCCTGTCCGGCACGCAGGCGCTGGTCCGGTTGCCCATGTTGCAGCGCGAACGCGATCGACTTCAGGGCCTCAACACCGGCGGCTTCATCTCGGGCTATCGCGGCTCCCCGCTCGGCATGTACGACCACGCGCTGTGGCGCGCGAAGTCATACCTCCAGCAGCACGACATTGCCTTCGTCCCCGGCCTTAATGAGGACCTAGCGGCGACCGCCGTCTGGGGCAGCCAGCAGGTCGGCCTGTTTCCCGGCGCCAAGGTCGATGGCGTGTTCGGCATCTGGTACGGCAAGGGGCCCGGCGTCGATCGCTCGGTTGACGCGCTCAAGCATGCGAATGCCGCCGGCACCTCGCTGAATGGCGGCGTACTCGCGCTTGCCGGCGACGACCATGGCTGCCAATCCTCGACACTGGCACACCAGAGCGAGCAGGTCTTCGCAGCGGCGCTGATCCCCGTGATCAACCCGGCGACGCTGCAGGATTATCTCGACCTCGGCCTTTACGGTTTTGCGCTGTCGCGCTTCTCCGGCTGCTGGGTCGGCTTCAAGGCGATCAGCGAAACCGTGGAGAGTTCGGCCTCGATCTACAGTGATCCCGAACGCATCCAGATTAAGCTCCCCGACGATTTCGAGATGCCGCCCGGCGGCCTCAACATCCGCTGGCCCGATCCGCCGCTGGACGCAGAGAGGCGCCTGTTCGGCCCGAAGATGGCGGCGGTGCAGGCCTTTGCGCGCGCCAACCAGCTCGACCGCATCGTGCTCGACTCCAGGCCGGCACGGCTCGGCATCGTCGCGACCGGTAAGGCTTATCTTGATCTGCGGCAGGCGCTGGCCGATCTGGGCATTTCCGACAAGGACGCGGAGGACCTTGGCCTGCGCATCTACAAGGTCGCGATGACCTGGCCGCTGGAAGAAAGCGGGGCCAAGCGCTTCGCCGAAGGGCTTCAGGACGTGCTGGTGGTCGAGGAGAAGCGCGGTTTCATCGAAGACCAGCTGATGCGCATCCTCTACAATATCGATGCGTCCAGGCGCCCAACCGTTACCGGGAAGCGCGACGAACGCGGCGCGCCGCTATTGCCGAGCGAGGGCGAGCTGACGCCGACCATCGTTGCATCCGCACTGGTGGCGCGGCTGCGCAAGCTCGGCCACCACAGCCCAGTGCTGGAGCAGCGCCTCGCCCGGCTCGAGGCCTTCGACACTCCTGTTCCGGCCTCCGGGCAAATCAAGCTCGCGCGCACGCCGTTCTTCTGCTCGGGTTGCCCGCACAACACCTCCACGCGCGTGCCCGAGGGAAGCCGAGCCATGGCCGGCATCGGTTGCCACGGCATGGCTCTGAGCATGCCGACGCGCCGCACCGATCTGATCTCGCATATGGGCGCCGAGGGCGTGAACTGGATAGGACAAGCGCCCTTCACGACCGAGCAGCACATTTTCCAGAATCTCGGCGACGGCACCTACACCCATTCCGGGCTGCTCGCCCTTCGCGCGGCATCGGCCGCCGGCATCAGCATCACCTACAAGATCCTCTACAACGACGCCGTCGCGATGACCGGCGGCCAGCCGGCCGAGGGCGGCTTCAACGTCGCCCAGATCGCGCATCAGGTCTGGGCCGAGGGCGTCAAACGGCTCGCGATCGTCTCGGACGATCCGACCAAATACCCTGACACCAACTACTTCCCGCAAGGCGCGACCGTCCATCATCGCCGCGAGCTCGACGCCGTGCAGCGCGAGCTGCGCGACATCCAGGGTCTTACGGTCGTGATCTACGACCAGACCTGCGCCGCGGAAAAGCGCCGCCGCCGCAAGCGCGGGCTCTATCCGGATCCCGCCAAGCGCGCTTTCATCAACGAGCTCGTCTGCGAAGGTTGCGGCGATTGCTCGCAAGCGTCGAACTGCGTCTCGGTGCAGCCGCTGGAGACCGAGTTCGGCCGCAAGCGCCAGATCGACCAGTCGAACTGCAACAAGGACTTCTCCTGCGTCGAGGGTTTTTGCCCGAGCTTCGTCACCGTGCACGGCGGCACGCTCAAGCGGATCAAGACCTCGGCGGTGGATTCAGGCCAGTTGTTTGCCGACCTGCCGCTGCCACCCGCGCGTGAGCTGGACGCATCCTACAACATCCTCGTCACCGGCATCGGCGGCACCGGCGTCATCACCATCGGCGCGCTGCTCGGCATGGCCGCCCATGTCGACGGCCGCGGCTGCTCGGCGCTGGACTTCACCGGCCTGTCGCAGAAGAACGGCGCGGTGATGAGCCATGTGCGCATCGCCGCGAAGCCGGAAGACATCTCCGCGGTCCGGATCACGACGGGCGGCGCCGACGTCATCCTCGGCTGCGACATGATCGTCTCGGCCGGTCCCTCCGCGCTCAGTCGCGCCGAGCGCGGAACGACGAAAGCGTATATCAACGCCGACCTGCAGCCGACCGCGAGCTTCGTGCAAAACCCCGACCTCGATTTCGAGATGGGGACGATGCAGACCGTGCTGCGCGACGCCGTCGGCGACAAGAACCTCGACATCATCGATGCCACCGGCATTGCCTCGGCACTGATGGGCGATTCGATCGCGACAAATCCCTTCATGCTCGGCTTCGCCTTCCAGAAGGGCGCAATCCCGCTGTCGCTGGAAGCGCTGCTTCGCGCCATCGAGATCAACGGCGCCGCGATCGAAATGAACAAGCTCGCCTTCACCTGGGGACGCCTCGCCGCCCACGACATGTCGCGGGTGCGGAGCGTGCTGCAATTCAGGAGCCGAACCTCCGCGCCGACAAAGTCGCTCGACGACATTATCGCAACGCGCGCGGAGTTTTTGACCGGCTATCAGGACAGGGCCTACGCCGATCGCTACCTCGCCGCCGTCGCCAAGGTGCGCAAGGCGGAAGCAGCAACCTCGCCTGCTAGCACGGAGCTGACCGAGGCTGTCGCGAAAAACCTGTTCAAGCTGATGTCCTATAAGGACGAATACGAAGTCGCGCGGCTTTACACCGATGGCAGCTTCTCCAAGAAAGTCTCGGAGAAATTCGACGGCGACTTCAAGCTGAAGTTCTATCTGGCCCCGCCGATCTTCGCGCAGCGCGACAAGACGACGGGACACCTCCAGAAGAAGGAATTCGGCGGCTGGATGATTCACGCCTTCCGCCTCCTCGCCGGGCTGAAGTTCCTGCGTGGCGGCGCGTTCGACCCGTTCGGCCGCACCGAGGAGCGCCGCACCGAGCGGAAGCTGGTCGCGGATTATTTCGACATGATCGATCAGCGCATCGCCGGGCTGAAAGCGGAGCAGATCCCGCTGCTGACGAGGCTCGCGCGGCTGCCGGAGACGATCCGCGGCTTCGGGCATGTCAAGGAAGCCAACATCAAACTGGCGGCGGCGGAGAAGGCGCGGCTGGAAGCAGAACTGGAGAACAGCCGCTTTGCTGCGGCTGCGGAGTAGCGGTAGACTGGCGCTACATTCTCGGTGTCATCGCCCGCAAAGGCGGGCGATCCAGTACTCCGAGGCGGTTGTGATTAGTCCGATGGGCTGCGGCGTACTGGATGCCCCGCCTGCCGCCTACGCTAAAGCTTCGGCGCGCCCAGACTTCGACCTCGGCGAAGCCTTGGCGTAGCCGGGTCGCGGGGCATGACAGCGGTGGAAATGGCTAGACCAACGCTGTGGCCGCACTCGCCCCGGCCACACTCCCCTCCGCCAGATGCCTTCCTGCGATGTACCCGAACGTCAGTGCCGGTCCCAACGCGATCCCCGGCCCGGGACAATTGCCGTTCATGATCGAGCCCATGTCGTTGCCGCAGGCGTAGAGGCCCGCAACCGGCGTGCCGTCCTCGCGCAATACCGCGCCTGGGCATCCACCTTCATGCCGATCGCCGTGCCGAGATCGGCCGGATAAATCCGCATCGCAAAGAACGGCGCGTAGAGGATGGGCGCGACGCAAGGGTTCGGCTTGTGGCTGATATCACCAAGGTGTCGCTGAGAGATGGTGCTGCCGCGACCGAACTCGGGATCGCGACCGTCCTTCGCATCGGAATTGTAGTTTGCGATCGTCGCCGCGAGTATCGACGGCTTGATGCCGATCTTCGCTGCGACCTGCGCGATATCAGCGGCCTCGACCAACTCGCCGCTCGCCACATAGCGTCTGATATTGCGGGTGAACGGCTTGATGCGGCCTAGGCCGTAACTCCACAGGAACGGACGGTCGCAGATCAGAGAACGGCCGGTCCGATTCGCCGTCACCGTCACGCAGCATCGCGAGCACGAACTCGTGGTAGGACAGCGCCTCGTTGGCGAAGCGCCGGCCGGCCGCATTGACCGCGATCACGCCGGGCTTGGCGCGGTCGGTCGCTGTATGCGGGAAAACACCACGGCTTCCATCGGCACGCCGGAACAGCGAGGCCGGCACCCAATAGGCCGGGCTCGTCGCATCCGTATTGAGCGCTGCGCCGGTTACAGTCGCGAGGCGGAGCCCGTCACCCGTGGCGGACGGGTGGGTCGCCGAGATGAATCCGGCAGCGGGTGGGAAGAAGCGCTTGCGCAAGGTTGCGTCGTGCGAAAAGCCGCCGGTCGCCAGCACCACACCGCGCCGCGCGGCGATCAGGCGATCGCGCGAGCCATGACGGATAATTACCCCGCCGACCCGCTCGCCCTGCGTGGACAGGCCTTCGACGTCCGCACTAAAGAGGATCTCGACCTGCCGGGCCAGCAGCGAGGCATACAGCCGCGCGGCGAGCGCGTTGCCGAGATGCAGCGTTGTGCCGCGCGGGCTGCGCAGGCGCTGCCACGCATACTCCGAGACCAGCCGCGCCGCGCGAACAGCCGAGCGCAGCGATTTTCCGACCCGCCGCAGATGCGGGATGTCGAGGCGGTTGATCATCATCCCGCCGAACAACGTGAACTCCGGCAGCGGCGCGCGCAGCCGCGCGAAATGCGCGCCCAGCCGCGTGCCGTCGAAGACGACCGGCTCGAGCACGCGCCCACCCGGCGTCGCGCCCAGCCGCTCCGGATAATAGTCCGGACAGGCTTTCACCGGCTGGAGGCGAACTTGCGTGTTGGCTTCGAGATAGGCGACCGCCTCCGGTCCGCGCGCGAGGAAAGCGGCGCGGAGACCGGCATTGGCGGGCTCGGGCACTGTGCTCGACAAATATTGCACGGCGTCCGTGATGCTATCGGAGAGCCCCGCCTCTTTCATTTTGGCATTGGCGGGGATCCAGACCATGCCATCAGACCATGCGGTGGTGCCGCCGACGAAAGCGGTCTTCTCGATCACCAGCACGCGCAGGCCTTCGGCGGCGGCGACGGCCGCGGCCGTCATGCCACCCGCGCCGGCGCCGACGACAATGACGTCGTAGGTCTCATGCGCCGGCATCATGCGGCGGGGTTCCCGAAGCGAGGCATGACACCGTCATACCTCGCTTCGGCGCCCACACGCTAGCGCGCCGGCTTGCGCTCGACCGGGTCGATGTCGAACGCCCGCAGGCGGCCGAGCCGGAGCACGTCCATCGCCAGCCGCCGGCCGATCCGGTCGCGATCGAGCACACGGATCAGATCGTCGACGCCGTTGATCTCGACGCCGTCGAGGCCGATCACGACATCGCCTGACAACAGGCCCGCCTTCGCGGCCGGCCCGTCCGGCTCGATCTGAGCCAGCAGCGCGCCCATCTTGTTCTCGACCCCCGCCAGCACCGCGTGCCGCCGCGGGATCGGCGCGGTCTGGCCGGCCACGCCGATATAGGCGCGGCGGACATAGCCGTGGCGGATGATCTCCGACAGCACGAATTGCGCGGTGTTGCTGGCGACCGCAAAGCAGATGCCTTGCGCGCCGTTAATGATGGCGGTGTTGATGCCGATCACCTCGGCATTCGACGATACCAGCGGGCCACCGGAATTGCCGGGGTTGAGCGCAGCGTCGGTCTGGATCACGTCCTCGATGGTGCGGCCACTGACCGAGCGGATCGAACGCCCGAGCGCCGAGACCACGCCGGCGGTGACGGTCGATTCAAAGCCGAGCGGATTGCCGATCGCGATCACGAGCTGGCCCCGCCGCAAGGTCTTGGAGTTGCCGAGCGCCGCATAGGGCAAGTTCCTCACGCCATTGGCGCGAAGCAGCGCAAGATCAGTGTCGGGATCGACGCCGAGCACCCGGGCGTCGCCGACATGGCCCTCGACGTCGCGCAGCCGGATCTCCTTCGACGAGCCGACCACGTGGCTATTGGTGAGCACGAGCCCGTCCGGCGAGATCACGATGCCCGAGCCGAGCCCGCCGCGCTCGCGGCCGTTCGGCACTTTTGGTCCGGTCTCGACGCGCACGACGGCGGGACCAACGCGGTCGGTCACGTCGATCACGGCATTGGAATAGGCGTCCAGCAGGGCCCGGTCGTTGCCCGGGACAGCCGCTGTCGCTCGCGATGACGATCCGTCATCGGCGATATCTGAGGTAAAATCCAACATGGCAAGAGTCCTTGGGGCTCACACAGATGGTGGCCTGCTCCGTGAGGCGCAAGGGACCCGTCCAAGGCGCAAGGCTGGACTGCCCAGGTGGCTAGGGCGCCCGTCGCAGCGTGCCGGCCCTTGCCTTGACCGGGTCGAGCAGCGACCAGTCGCCATCCGGCAGCACATGGCCCTTGGGAAAAGGTGCGCGCGGCTCGATCCCGAGCGAGCCCAGCACACGGTCGTCGCGGTAGTAGCATTGCAGCACCACACGGACGAGCGTCGCGGCAGCCGGGCCGCCATGCCTGCGAAACTCCTGCGCCACCGCATCGCGCCTGGCAGCATCGAGCTCGGCCAACGGTTGGCCAGCAAGCCGCGCCAGATGGTCGAGCGCCGCCACCACCAGTTTGCTGTCCCGTCCCAACGTCGCCAGCATGTCAGCCTGGATCGCGGGATCGTCGGCGCCGGGCACCTTGTACTCTTCGCTGGCGGGAACGATCATCGCGGCGATGGCTCGGAGGTCGTCGCGCTGGGCGCGTGTCAGTTGGTTGTCTGCGGACATGATGGCCTCAGTCGAAGAGATTGGCGAGGCGCTGCTTCATCTGGTCGGCGATGTAGAGCGCGAGGGCCTGGATGGTGGACGTTGGGTTCACGCCTCCTGAGGTGACGAAGATGCTGCCGTCAACGATGAAGAGGTTCTTCACATCGTGCGAGCGGCCCCATTCGTTGACGACGGAGCGTTCGGGGTCGGTGCCCATGCGTGCCGAGCCGAGCAGGTGCCAGCCGCCCCACGGGATCGGCGAGTTGACGCAGATGTCGCTCGCCCCCGCGGTTTCGAGAATCTCCCGCCCGCGCGCCAGCGCATGCTCCATCATCTTCCGGCTGTTCTCGCTGATCGTGTAGTCGATCTTCGGCGCGGGAATGCCGTGGCTGTCCTTCAAGACCGGATCGAGCGTGACCTGGTTATGCTCCTCCGGCAGGTCCTCGCAGATCGCGGAAAACCCGATCCGGTGGCCGTTGAGCTTGCGGAAGACGCGGTGATGATCGGCGCCCCACGGCAGAATGCCCTTCTGCTCGCTGACGACAGCCTCGAACACCGGCCCCGCGCCGCGCACGAACTGAACGCCATAGCCGCGCACGAAGCCGCGCGACAGGTCCGTGTCATACCATTCCTTGCTCCACAGGCAGGTCGGCGGCGCGCGGTTGCTATCGGTCGGCTCCTTCACATAGCCGTAGATCTGCGCATAGGGATGGAACATCAGGTTCTTGCCGACGAGGCCGGACGAATTGGCAAGCCCGTTCGGAAAGCGGTTCGATGCCGAATTCAGCAGCAGCCGCGGCGTGCCGACTCCGTTGCAGGCGACGATAACGACATGCGCCGGCTGAAACTGCTCGACGCCGTCCTTGTCGTAATAGACCACGCCGGTGGCCATGCCGCTCTCGTCGGTGGTAATCTCGCGCACACGGCAGTGAGTCCGCAGCTCGACGCCGGCGCGGACCGCGTGCGGCCAATAGGTGATGTCGGTCGAGGATTTGGCGCCTTGCGCGCAGGCCGGCGTGCAATGGCCGAGATTGATGCAGCGCGCGCGGCCCTCGTAGTCCATGGTCGCGACCGTCGTATCCGACGGCCACCAGTGCCAGCCAAGCTTGTTCATGGTCTTGCCGATGATCGCACCGGACAATCCCATCGGCTGTGGCGGCATCGGCGGATGCGTCAGCGGCGAGAGCGGGTCGCCCGACAGGCCGGACGTGCCCATCATCCGGTCGTTCTCTTCGAAGAACGGGGTCAGCGCCTCGTATTCGATCGGCCAGTCTTCGGCGACGCCGTCGAACGTCCTCACCTTGAAATCGGAGGGATGCAACCGCGGCCAGTGCGCGGTGTACATCACCGTCGAGCCACCGACCGCATTGTAGTTGACGACCTTGATCGGCGAATTGTCGTCGTTGATCGGATAGTCCTCGGGCCGGCCGCGGACGTTGGGGCTTGACGACCACTCGCCGTAGAACTTGGCCTCCCAGTCCCGGCCCGTGCTGGGATATTCCGCCGGGTTCATCCAGCCGCCCTGCTCCAGGCAGAGAATATGCATTTTGGTCTCGGCCAGCGACCACGCCACCGCCGCGCCTGAAGCGCCGGCGCCGATGATCAGGACGTCCACGGGGTCATTCATCGCAAATTTTTCCTCCCTTCGCCGCTTCCCGGGCGATTCGGCCTCCGCTCCGCGAGGCCGGCGAACGATAGGATCAGAGCTGCGGCCGAGTAAAGCCGCGGGGCCGGAATGTCGCACTTCGCGGGGCGCAGACCATTGGTATCGCCACATCCGGATGCTAGGAACAAGGCGCACGAGCCATCGATAGCGAGACCTTATGTCCTTCCGAAAATCCTTTGCCAGCGCCCGCGCTTTTGCGTTCGTTTGCTTTCTCGCCCTGTCCGGATTTCTGGGCACCACCGGCCCCGGCTCCGCGTTGACGGCCACCGCGACGGTCCGCGACGGCAACGCCATTCAGCTCGGCGACGTCACCTACCGCCTCGACGGCATCGACGCACCCGAGCTGGATCAGGTCTGCATCGACGATCACGCCGATCCCTGGACCTGCGGCATCGAGGCCCGCGACCAGCTCGCCAAGCTGATTGGCAAGCGATCGGTGCGTTGCGACGATGTCGGACCGGAAAAGAGTTTTGGCAAGCGGCACCGCGCGATCTGCACGGCCGAGGGCGACAAGACC
The DNA here is from genome assembly GCF_023073515.1 of Bradyrhizobium sp. 17. Classification (NCBI taxonomy): domain Bacteria; kingdom Pseudomonadati; phylum Pseudomonadota; class Alphaproteobacteria; order Hyphomicrobiales; family Nitrobacteraceae; genus Bradyrhizobium; species Bradyrhizobium sp. 17. The sequence continues at coordinate 232,904 of NZ_JADPJQ010000065.1, forward strand.
AGCTTGAACGAGCAGCTCGTCAAGCTCGGCTATGCCATTGCTCGCGAGCCGGCCAAGGCGAACGTCAAGTCGGCCGCCGCCGACGCGAAATCAACCTCGGCCGGAATTTGGAAGGGCTGCTTTGTTGCACCGCAAGAATTCCGCACCGGCAAGAAGGACGGCGCGCTCCTGGGCGCCGCCTGCCGCGCCGACCGCGACAAGGAGATTCGCGCGGTGTTGTTTCCCGAGGATCTGACGATGCCGCCGAGCTGTGGCATCAAGGGCAAGCTTGCGGTGCGCGCGCGCGTGACCGGCAATATCGGCATCTACCATTTACGAGGCTGTCCGAGCTACCCAGCGACCACCAAGCCGGACCGTTGGTTCTGCTCTGAGGACGACGCCCAGGCTGCGGGCTTCCGCAAGGCCTACAATTGCCGGCGGCCAAAATAGCGAAGCTCATCACGCAGCCGTGAGCGGCAGCCGGAGACAGTATTCATCCGGAATTGAACTCTATCGGGAGTTGCTGCATTTGTAAGCGTACGCGAGCGCTTTGCGCGAGCGTTTCCTTGGCGGCAATCCGGCTCCGGCCCGATTGCTTTGCTCGGGCGTTTCCTCCCTAGACTTGGGCCGCTTGTCACAACAAGCGGCTCTTCCTTTTTGCACAACGCGCTAGTGGCGCATTGGCATGATCTGATCCATGGCCGGCATGTTCGCATTCAGATGCGCCATGATCCAGACGGTGCCACCGACCACCAGGAACACCACCAGCAGCCCGAAAGCGAGCGCCAGCACGTTGTTGGTATTATCGGGGCCGGTGGTGATGTGCAGGAAGAACACGAGGTGCACGCCCATCTGCGCGATCGCCAGCACGATCAGCGCGACGGGAATCGAAGGCTGCCAGACCAGATCCGTGCCGGCGATGAAGAATGACGTCGCCGTCAGCAGCAACGCGAGAACAAGACCGACCACGTAGCCGAGGATGCGCGTCCCGACACTGTGTTGCTCCTCATCGCCCGGCGCAAGATCATGGCCGGCCGGCATATGCGTCTGATCGCTCATACGCCACTCCCAAGCAAATAGACGACGGAGAATACCCCGACCCAGACGATGTCGAGCGCGTGCCAGAACAGCGCAAAGCACATCATCCGGCGCAAGACATCGGCACGAAAACCCTTTGCGAAGACCTGGGCCATCATGGTGAGGAGCCACAATATGCCGGCGGAGACGTGGAGGCCATGGCAGCCGACGAGGGAGAAGAACGAGGTCAGGAAAGCGCTGCGCGATGGGCCATAGCCGCGGGCAACGAGATCAGCGAATTCGCGAAACTCAATGACCAGAAAGATGAGGCCGAGCAAACACGTCACGGCCATCCCGAGATAGAACCACAGCCGGTTGCGCACATCGGCCGCGATGCTCGCCATGCCACACGTGAAGCTTGACAGCAGCAGGCAGACCGTCTCGATCGCGACGTTTCGCGGCTCGAATATCTCCGAACCCTTCGGGCCGCCGGCGGTCTGGTCGGCCAGCACCGCGTAGGCCGCAAAGAAGCAGGAGAACATCACGATGTCGGAGAGCAGGAAGATCCAGAAGCCATAGGCGGTCACGATGCGCTTCGGCGCCGGCCCGGGATGCTCGATAACGAGGCCGATGTGATGGGGATCGGCGTGCGCACGGCCGGCGGTCGCGGTCATTGACATCAGACTGTCCCCGCCATGCTGACGAGGCTGCGCCGCTCCTCGAGGTTGACGCGGTCTACCGCCGCGACCTCCTCGGCCGGAATGACGTATTCGTCATGGTCGCGCCAGGCGAACACGACGAATGTCGCGAACGCTCCGATACCGCCCAAAATCACCATCCACCAGATGTGCCAGATCAGCGCAAAGCCCATGACGGTGGCGAAGAACGCGCAGACGAACCCGGTCGGCGAGTTCCTGGGCATCTCGATGTCATGATACTCGGGCGCATCATGATCGAGCGATTGCTGCTTGGCATGAGCCTTCATGTCCCAATAGGCATCCTCGCCGCGCACATCGGGATTGAAAGCGAAGTTGAAAACGGGTGGCGGCGACGACGTCGCCCATTCCAGCGAGCGGCCGTCCCAGGGATCGCCAGTGCGGTCGCGCAGGGCCTCGCGGTTGCGGATGCTGACCACGAGCTGCACGATCTGGCAGATCACGCCGATCGTCAGCACGGCCATGCCGACCGCTGCAACCAGCATCCATGGCCGCCACGCCGCGACGTCATAGTGCTGCATGCGCCGCGTCATGCCCAGCATGCCGGCGACGTAGAGCGGGATGAAGGTGACGTAGAAGCCGAGGAAAGTGAACCAGAATGCGAGCTTGCCCCAGCGGTCGTTGAGGCGAAAGCCGAACGCCTTCGGGAACCAGTACTCGAAGCCGGCGAAGGCGCCGAACAGCACGCCGCCGATGATGACGTTGTGGAAGTGCGCGACCAGAAACATGCTATTGTGGAGAATGAAATCGGCCGGCGGCACCGCGACCAGCACGCCCGTCAATCCGCCGATGATGAAGGTGACCATGAAGCCTATCGACCACAGCATCGGCGTCTCGAAGCGGATGCGTCCGCCATACATCGTGAACAGCCAGTTGTAGATCTTCACTCCCGTCGGTATCGCGATGATCATGCTGGCGATGCCGAAGATGGCGTTGACGTCGGGGCCTGCGCCCATCGTGAAGAAGTGATGCAGCCAGACCATGAAGGAGATGATGCAGATCGCCATGGTCGCCAGCACCATCGAGCGATAGCCGAACAGCGCCTTGCCCGAGAAGGTCGAGACCACCTCCGAGAAGATGCCGAAGGCCGGCAGCACCAGGATGTAGACCTCCGGATGCCCCCAGGCCCAGATCAGGTTCATGAACATCATGACGTTGCCGCCGGCCTCGTTGGTGAAGAAGTGGAAGCCGAGATAGCGGTCGAGCAGCAGCATCGCGAGGGTGGCGGTCAGAATCGGGAAGGCCGCGACGATGAGGAGGTTCGAGGCCAGTGTGGTCCAGCAGAACATCGGCATGCGCAGATAGTTCATGCCTTTGGTGCGCAGCTTCAGCACCGTCGTCACGAGATTGATGCCGGCCACCAACGTGCCGACGCCGGAGATCTGCAGCGACCATGCGTAATAATCGACGCCGACGCCCGGCGAGTAGGACAGTTCCGACAGCGGCGGAAAGGCGAGCCAGCCGGTGCGGGCGAACTCGCCGATCGCGAGCGAGAGATTGACCAGCAGCGCACCGGTCGCGGTCAGCCAGAAGCCGACCGAATTGAGCGTCGGGAAAGCGACATCTCGTACGCCAAGCTGGAGCGGCACGATGAGATTCATCAGTCCGATCACGAACGGCATCGCCACGAAAAAGATCATGATGGTGCCGTGCGCGGAGAATATCTGGTTGTAGTGCTCCGGCGGCAGATAGCCTTGCGACTGGTAGGCGACCGCCTGCTGAATCCGCATCATGATGGCGTCGCTGCCGCCGCGCAGCAGCATCACCGAGGCCAGCAGGATGTACATCACGCCGATCCGCTTGTGGTCGACGCTGGTGATCCACTCGTGCCAGAGATAGGGCAGATGCCCCTTCACCACGACCCAGGCCAGCACGCCGAGAATCCCGACCAACACCACGGCGCCTGCGATCAGCGGTATCGGCTGATCGAACGGAATGGCCGACCAATCGAGCTTACCGAGCATCATGGCCTCCACTGTGCGACCGGCCTGCTTCGGATGCGAGTTCCGGCCCCGGTCCCGGCGGAATGTGCTGGGTCGCGATCAGGTCGAACAGTCGGGGATCGTCGAGCCTGTAGCTTGGCCTGCCCTTTTCGACGCCCTGCTGCATCAGCTTCTTGTAGCTGTCCTCATTGAGGACAGCATCGCTCTTCGCCGTGGTCGCGACCCAGTCCGGAAAGGCGAGCGGCGAGACCACGTTGACGTCGAACATCATGTCCGGAAATCCGTCGCCGGAAAAATGCGCCGACAGTCCCTGCAGCTTGCCTTCGTTGTCGGCGCGTAGGTTCAGCTTCGTCACCATGCCGTTCATGGTGTAGATCATGCTGCCGAGCTGCGGGATGAAGAAGGTGTTCATCACGCTCGAGGACGTCAGCTGGAAATTCAGCTCGGCGCCTGCCGGCACCGTCAGCGTATTGACGGTGGCGATGCGCTGGTCCGGATAGATGAAGAGCCATTTCCAATCGAGCGAGACGGCCTGAATGCGAACCGGGCTGCCGGTGCCGGGCACGGGTGCCGCGGGATCGAGCTGGTGCGAGCCGATCCAGGCGACGCCGCCGAGCAGGATCACGGTGAGCGCGGGGATCGCCCACACCACCATCTCGACGCGCCCGGAATAGACGAAGTCGGGCTGAAACTTTGCTTTGGGATTCGAGGCGCGAAACCAGAACGCAAAGGCCAAAATCGCGAAAATGGTCGGCACCACGATCGCGAGCATGATGAAGACGGAATCGACCAGGATGGTGCTGTTGGCCGCAGCCACAGGCCCTTGTGGATCGAGCAGATTCATCGGCAGGCCAATGACGGTTGGAAAGCCCCGGGGCAGAGCCTAGCGCGGGAAAGGCTCCGCAACAAACGCGATTGCGTGAGATCGGTTCCTAACGGCGCGGTCGATCGTTCGCCCTTCTCGCGCGGCGGCATGCAATTCCATGCGATGTCAATGACATGAAAGCGGGAGCCGGCCCTTCTCGCCGCTCCGCGCGATTGCTAGACTGCACGAAAATATTTGGGATGAAACGACATGCAGGGGCCCGAGGACGATCCCGGTCTCGCCGGCAAGGTGGCGCTGGTCAGCGGCGGGGGTGCTGCGGGCGACGGCATAGGCAACGGCCGCGCCGCCGCACTTCTACTGGCTCGCGCCAGCGCCAAAGTGCTGGTGGCCGATCGCGACCTCAAGCTCGCCGAACGCACCGTGGAGATGATCGCAGCCGAAGGTGGCACGGCCGCGGCGCATGGCGGTGACGTCACCAGCGAGAGCGATTGCAAGACACTGGTCGAAGCCGCGCTCGACCGCTGGGGCCGGCTCGATTTCCTCGACAACAATGTCGGCATCGGGAGCCGCGGCAGCGTGGTCGACGAAGCGCCCGAGCAATATCGCCGCGTCATGCAGGTCAATGTCGAAAGCATGTTCCTGCTCTCCAAGCACGCGATCCCTGCGATGATCCGGACCGCGCAGGGCGGTGCGATCGTCAACATCTCCTCGATCTCGGCGCTGCGGCCACGCGGGCTCACGAGCTATACGACCTCGAAGGCCGCCATCATCGGTCTCACCCGCGCGATGGCGGTCGATCACGGCCGCGACAACATCCGCGTCAACTGCATCTGTCCCGGGCCGATGTACACGCCGATGGTCTATGCCCGCGGCATGAGTGAGCAGGCCCGCGCCCAGCGGGAAAAGGCATCCTTGCTGAAAACGGAAGGCACCGGCTGGGACGTCGGCCATGCCGTCAAATTCCTGCTCAGCAATTTTGCGCGCTACATCACCGGCCAGGTGCTGGTGGTCGACGGCGGCGTGCCGCTACAAGCCGCCGAACGTGAATCACAAGAACACTGAAAGGAACATCAGGGATGGCTCGCCTGCCCTATCTCGAGGCCGACCAGGTCGCGCCCGAATATCGCGACATGCTCAAGCGCAACACCAATCTGCACAAGCTGCTGATCAATTCGCCGGATATGGCGCGCGCCTTCAACGGCATCGGCGGCTACATCCGCTTCAAGAGCAAGCTCGACCCGCGCCTGCGGGAGCTTGCAATCCTCCAGGTCGGCTGGATGGAGAAGTCGGAATACGAGTTCACTCATCACGTGAAGATCGGCAGAGAGTTCGGCGTCACCGATGATGACATCGCCGGCCTGATGGCTGAGACCGAGGGCAAGCCCTCGACGCTCGAGCCACAGGCCAAGGCGATCCTGAAAGGTGCCCGCGAGATGGTACGCGAACTCGCGATCTCGGATGTGACCTTTGCCGAGATCAAGCAGCATCTCTCGGACGAACATATGGTCGACCTCGTGCTGACCATCGCCTTCTATTGCGGCGTGGTGCGCGTGCTCGCCACCATGAAGATCGACAACGAGCCATATTACAAAGAGGTACTCCAGCAGTACCCGATTCCGGGAGTGAACTAACATGCGCTTGAAGGACAAGGTTGCGGTCGTTGTGGGCGCCGGGCAGAGCCCGGGCGAAGGCATGGGCAACGGCCGCGCCACGGCGCTGACCTTCGCGCGCGAGGGCGCCAAGGTGTTGTGCGTCGATCATCATCTGGAATCAGCGCAGGAAACCGCCGCCATGATCGCCGCGCAGCATGGCACGGCAGCGGCGTTCAGGGCCGACGTCACAAAGTCTGCCGACATCAAGGCAATGGTCGCGGAGGCACAGGCGCGCTGGGGCCGGATCGACGTGCTGCACAACAATGTGGGCGTCAGCCTGTCCGGCGGCGACGCCGAGCTGCTGCAAATCACCGAGGAGGCGTTCGACCGCGTCGTCGCGATCAATCTGAAGAGCTGCATTCTGGCGGCGAAAGAGGTGATCCCGATCATGCGCGCGCAAGGAAGCGGCGTGATCATCAACATCTCCTCGATGGCGGCGATCACCACCTAGCCTTACGTCGCCTACAAGGCGACGAAATCGGCGATGATCGCCTTCACCGAACAGCTCGCCTACCAGAATGCGGAATACGGCATCCGCGCCAACGTCATCCTGCCGGGCCTGATGAACACGCCGATGGCCGTCGACACCCGGGCCCGCGAATGGCACAAGACCCGCGCCGAAGTCGAAGCCGAGCGCGACAGCAAGGTGCCGCTGCGCAAGAAGATGGGCACGGGGTGGGACGTCGCGAATGCCGCGCTGTTCCTGGCCTCGGACGAGGCGAATTTCATCACCGGTGTGACGTTGCCGGTGGATGGCGGAGCGAGTGTGAGACGGGGGTAGACATCCTAAGCACGCTGCTCTTCCTTCTCCCCTTGCGGGAGAAGGTGGCGCGAGGCGCCGGATGAGGGGTTTCTCTCCGCACACGCAGAGGAGTTCGCCGATAGAACCTCACTCGTCCCGCCGCTGCGCGGCGAGCCACCCTCTCCCGCAAGGGGCGAGGGTACACCTTCATCGCGGCACGCTTGTCACCCGCCAGATCGTCCCGTTGCCGTCCTCCGACACCAGCAGCGCCCCGTCCTTTGCCACGGCCACACCGACCGGCCGCCCCCACACCTCGGTATCGCTCACCACAAACCCCGTGACGAAATCCTCGTACTCGCCGGTCGGCTTGCCGTCCTTCATCCGGATGCGGATCACCTTGTAGCCGGTGCGCTTCGACCGGTTCCAGGAGCCGTGCTCGGCCACGAAAGCATCGCCCTGATACTCTGACGGAAACTGCGTCCCCTGATAGAAGGCCATGCCGAGCGAGGCCGAGTGCGGCTGCACCAGCACATCGGGCACCGTCACCTTGCCCTTGAGGTCCGGCCGCGCTCCGGCGTGACGCGGGTCTTCGTTGTCGCCGATATAGAACCACGGCCAGCCGTAGAACGCGCCTTCCTTCACGCTGGTGACGTAGTCAGGCACGAGATCGTCGCCGAGCCCGTCGCGTTCGTTGGTCGAGCACCAGGGCAGCCCGGTCTGCGGCTGGATCGCAAGTCCGACGCAGTTGCGGATGCCGCTGGCGTAGATCTTCCGCTCCTTGCCCTCGGGGGTGAAGGCGAGCACGGTGGCGCGTTCGGTCTCGCTGGCCCAGGCCGCACCGAGCGGTTGCGCTTTCGACCAGGCTTCCACGCCACCCGGCGGCGTGCCCATGCCCTCGGCGACGTTGCTGAGCGAGCCGACCGACACCAGCATGCGCTTGTTGTCGGGCGTAAAGACGATGTCGCGGGTGGAATGACCGCCGTCGTGGGGCAGGCTTGCCACGATCGTCTCCGCCTTGCCGCGCGCCTTGAGATCGCCGGCCTGGTAGGGAAAGCGGACGACGCTGTCGGTGTTGGCCACATAGACCCACTGCGGATTGTCGCCGTTTGGGAAGAAGGCGATGCCGAACGGCTGCCGCAGTCCGGCAGCGAACACCTCGTTGGTCGCGGCCTTGCCGCCTTCGCCGGCGCGCAACACGCGGATGTTGCCCGCGCGCGTCTCGGCGACGTAGACATCGCCGTTCGGCGCCACGCGCACGATGCGCGGGGCGCGCAGGCCCTCGGCGAACAGCTCGATCTTGAAGCCGGCCGGTACCTGAAGCGCCCCCTCCGGTGGGCGCGGCACCACGCGCGACGAACTCGCAACCGACCGCGTGGCGCCGGGCCTGACCAGATCCTGCGGCCGGATCAACCTGACCGTGCCGGGCTTGTCGGCCTGCCAATCGCCGTAGGCGTCCTTGCCTTGCAGCACCGCCTCAGCCTGTGCGCAGGTCGCGACCGCGGCCAGCCATCCCGCGGACATCGCCGCGAATGAAATCCTGTTCTTCAAATCGTTTCCTCCCGGCCTTCACGTATTGCGCATCAACGCCGATCGACGCGCAAACGTTCTGCGACAGGTCAAATGCCTGCCGAATCCCACGTCAGCTCATGCCCGCACGATGTGCATCAGCCGCAGCCCATCGTACTGGAAAATGCGGCTGATCGGTGCGACACATTGTAAGGGCGGCACCGCCGGTAGCGGTCATGAAGCTGCGGCATTGGAGTCGCATCCGTTGGGGTGATCATGTGGGGATCCATCATATCGGAATGGGCGAGCCTGCTGCTCCGCTGGCTACACGTGGTCGCCGCGATCGCCTGGATCGGCAGTTCCTTCTATTTCATCGCCCTCGACCTCAGCCTTAGGCCCAGGCGCGATCTGCCGGACGGCGTGCAAGGCGAGGCCTGGCAGGTCCATGGCGGCGGCTTCTACCGGATCATGAAATATCTGGTCGCGCCCGCCCAGATGCCGGACGAGCTGACGTGGTTCAAATGGGAGGCCTACACCACCTGGCTGTCCGGCTTCGCGCTGATGGTGGTGGTGTATTATCTCGAGGCCGATTTGTTCCTGGTCGACAAGTCGATCCTCGATCTCACGCCATTCCAGGCCGGCCTGTTCAGCCTCTGCAGCCTCGCGCTGGCGTGGCTGCTCTATGAAGGCGCCTGCCGTACCGGGCTGGCGCAGCGCGAGCTGCCCTTCGCGATCGGCGGCTATCTGTTCCTGGTCGCGTTGACCTATGCTTTCACCCACGTGCTGAGCGGGCGCGGTGCCTTCAACCAGATCGGGGCGATCATCGGCACCATCATGGTTGCCAACGTCTTCGCGCTGATCATCCCGAACCAGAAGAAGATCGTAGCCGCCCTTCTCGCAGGGCAGGCGCCCGATCCGAAGCTCGGCAAGACCAGCAAGGAGCGCTCGGTCCACAACAACTATCTGACGCTGCCTGTCGTCGTGCTGATGATCAGCAACCACTATCCCCTGCTCTATGCCACCCGCTTCAACTGGATCATCGTCGCAATCATCCTGGCGCTCGGCCCCGTGATCCGCCATTTCTTCAACGAGCGGCACGCCGGGCGCAAATCGCCGTGGTGGGTGTGGGGCGTCGCAGCGGTCGGCGTGATCGCGATCCTGTTCCTCTCGGCGGCCGGCCCGCGCCAGGTCAAGACAAGCGCGCTGTCGGCGCAGCCGACGCTTGCCAATGTCGAGGAGATCGTGATGTCCCGCTGCAGCATGTGCCACGCCGCCGAACCGGTCTGGGCCGGCATCGTCACCGCGCCGAAGGGCATATTGCTGGACGCGCCCGAGCACATCCATCGCAACATCCGCCTGATCGGCCGCGTCGCCGCCTGGTCCAATGCAATGCCGCCGGGCAACATCACCGAAATGACCAGCGAGGAGCGCGCCATCCTCGCCGCCTATATCGAGCAGGCGCGCTGACGCCATCAAGTGTCAGATATCGCGCTTCACGGAATGAAATTTCCGCATGTCCCACCGATTTGAAAATGACTTGACCGCCTATCCGGCGTAGACAGGATTTGCGGCCGCCGACGGCGGTCCAGTCAGTTTGCACTCGGGGAAAGAACAGTGGCCCTCAAGAACGTCATCGGTATCGACCACGCCGTGGTCATGGTGCAGGACCTCGACAAAGCCGCCGAAAACTACCGGCAGCTCGGCTTCACCATCTCGCCGCGCGGCACCCACAGCGCACATATGGGCACCGGCAACTACACGATCATGTTCGACCCGGATTATATGGAGCTGCTCGGCGTGCTCGCGGCGACCGAGCACAACGCGCCGGCGCGTGCCTTCCTCGACCAGCGCGGCGAAGGCATCGAGCGCATCGCCTTCACAGCGGTCGATTCCACCGCCGGCGCGGAGGAAATCCGCGCGCGTGGCCTGGAGCCGATCGGCCCGACCGATTTCGAACGGCCCGTGACGCTGCCTGATGGCACGATCTCGGCGGCGAAATTCCGCACCTTCATGTGGCCGACCGCAGAAGCGCCCGGCGGCGTGCGCATTTTTGCCTGCCAGCACAAGACGCCAGAGACGGTGTGGATTCCCGAGCTGATGAAGCACGCCAATGCGGCCAAGCGGATCAAGCAGACATTGATCGCGACGCCCGAGCCCGCGAAGGAAGCCGCGGATCTGGGACAGCTGATCGACCGCGAGCCGAAGGCTGAAGCCGACGGCGCAGTGACCGTGCCCTCCGGTGGCGATCGTGCCGATTTCGTTTACTTGACGCTGGAGCAGCTCGGCAAACGTTATCCCGGCGTGCCGCTCGCGGGTCTTTCCGAACGCGGTGGCGCTGCCCTGGTGCTTGTCAGCGGCGATCTCGCTGCCACCGACAAGGCGCTTGGTTCGGCAGCCGTGCGCAGCGGACCTGCGATCTGCGTGCCGCCGGCCAAGGCGAACGGCACCCTGCTCGCCTTTGTTGCCGGCTGATTTGAACTAATTCTTCAACGAGCGTCTACAGGGCGGCCCCAGGCTTCGGGGCTACCCGCGCCTTCAGGGCCAAGCGCATGTTCAAAGAGATATCGCCGGTCGCCTATGACGCGCCGGCCGAACTGAAGAAGTGACCGTCGCTGAAGGGCCAGAGGCAAAAGGATCGAGGTCCGCCCTATCCCGTCTACAACGGCACGCTCGCCGACTGCGTCCGCGAGCTCATGGGCAAGCCATCAAGGGCATCTCGCTCTACGATATCATGACGAGGGCAAGCAGCGTTCGACCAGACCGTGCTGTCGCCCGGTGATGCCGCCGAAATCGCGATGCGCAAGGACTTTCCCAAAGACTAGTTCGAGGCGCGCCTACCGCCGGACTTCCGCCGCTGCTCGGACGAGGAGTCCGTCGGCGCATCCAGAAAGACCACCGGTGTGCCGCGCTTGACGTGCTCGCCCAGCGCGCGCACGTCCCAATTGGTCAACCTGACGCAGCCATGCGACGCGGACTTGCTGACCCTGTCGGGCTCCGCCGTTCCGTGGATGCCGTACCCCTGTGCGGACAAGCCGATCCAGTATGCTCCCACCGGATTGTTCGGGCCCGGCTGAACATCGAACGGCTGTTTCGATTTGACGCTTCTGAACTTGTAGTCAGGGTTGTAGTGATAAACCGGATTCTCGTGGGTGCTGGTGACCTTGAGCGTACCGCTCGGCGTCGGACGATCCGGACTTCCGATTGACGCGGGATAGAACGCGATCAGGGTGGCGCCCTGGTCGAATGCTTTCAGCGTCCCGTTCCTTTTGTCGACGTCGAGCCGCGCGATGTTCGGAAGCTCTCGCCGCGCCGGAACGTTTGCAACGACGATGGTCGCTCCCACCTTGTCGAAGGCCTTGTCCGGGTTGAGCGCCTTGAGCAGATCGGCGCTCATGTGGAATTTCTCGGCAAGCCCTTCGAGCGGGCTGGTGTAGCTCAGCGCCTTCAGCGGCTTCATGTCATCAAGCTTGCCGGGCAGCTCCTTCAGAAACGGGCCCTTCACATCCGCGTCCGTGATCTTGTATTCGACGAGGACGGCGCCTTCGCTCGCGGCGTTCAACTTGTCCCAAAGCTCGGGCGCGATCGTTTTATCCGATGCAACGCCGTTCTGCTCGGCGAATGCTTTCAGTGCCTTCTGCGCGTTCTCTCCGAGCTTGCCGTCGATCTCCCCGGGCGAGAACCGCGCACGGTCGAGCAGAATCTGAAGCTTCACGATCGCGGCGTTGAGCTTGTCGCTAGCAGGTTGCTTTGCGGGACGCGCAGCATCGTTTACCGCTGCCGCATCGAGATTGCCCGCAAGCGCCGAAGAGATCGCCGCCAGCGAAATCACCGCGCCAAGCATCCACCGCATCATCTCGCTCGTCCCAATTCGCCCACCCCGCAAAATCGCGGAGAAGAGAGTTTCCCGCGGAACACCGTAGTAACACCGTGGGAACCGACGAGACCGCAGCTTTGCCGCAATCGCTCGGTTAATAACTCCTTATCGCCGGCGCATCGCTGGCCGTTCACCCACAGTTCGAGGTTGCTCCAGCAATGCGATTTGTCGTCGCGGCGTGCGCCGCGTTCATGATTCTGATGTGCGACTTCGATCCGTCGGCGTCCCGCCAACCATCAGCTTTCGATCACGCCGTTCTTCAAAACACTCAGGCCTCGTCACTTGTTCCGGTGGTCGAGCTGTTCCTTGCAAGCGTGCAGGCCCTCGAGCTCGCCAATGCGCGTGCGGCCTATGAGGAGACCCCCGAGCCGCCGGATACGGTCGAACCCGTCGCGCAGGCGCCGGTTTCGCCGACGGAACGCTTCTGCCACGCGCTTCGCGGAGCTGCCGAAGCCAGCGGCATTCCCGTGCCGTTCTTCGCGCGTTTGATCTGGCAGGAGAGCCGCTTCAAGTCCAACGAGGTCAGCCAGGCCGGCGCGCAGGGCGTCGCGCAGTTCATGCCGGAAACGGCAGCGGAGGTCGGGCTAGATGATCCGTTCGATGCGATGAAGGCGCTGCCGGCATCGGCCAAGTTCCTGCGCAAGCTGCGCGACGATTTCGGCAATCTCGGCCTTGCCGCAGCCGCCTACAACGCAGGTCCCGGCCGAATCCAGAAATGGCTCGCCAAAGAGAGCGAGCTGCCGCGTGAGACACGCGACTATGTCCGCATCATCACCGGCACCAGGGCCGAGGACTGGACCGAACGCGCGGAAGCCCTCGCGATCCGGATCGACCTGCCGCGCGAAGCACCCTGCGAGGGCATCGGCAGCCTGTCCAAGACGAAGGACGTCGCCTGGGTTCCGGTGAACCTGACGCCCTCGGTCGCCACCATCATTCGCAAGGCCGAGCAACTGGCGGCGCGATTGACCGCCAGCCACGCACGCAAGCGGCTCGCGTCTCTGATCCGGAAGAACACCCACGGCAAGGCACGCAGCATGATCGCCGCGCGTGCGGCGGGAAAGAGCGCGAAGGCCCGCGCCATCCGTTTTGCAGCGCGCGAACGATCTTCGGGCTGATGCGCAAATCCGGAAGCCGCTCGATGGAGCGGCTTCCAGTGGCCGCGAACTAGTCGATCTCCTCGATGATGCGGCGTTCGCGGGGCTCGACGACATAGGTCCGCGTATCGCGGTGGATGTAGCGGTACTCGCGCAGGTCGGGCGCGTCCCGATAGACGGTGCTCGGGAATTCCTCGACCTCGACACTCTCGGGAACGCGGTCACCAACATGGATCTCGGACCGCGCGGTGCTGCCGGTGGTCTGTCGTTCGCTCCGTCCCTCGGTGCGGGTCTTCGCATGCTTGCGGATCACTTCGCGATCGCGATCCGAAAACTTGCTGGCGCTGCGCTCACGCGTGGTCGTCGTTGTCGCGGTGGATTGTCCCGAGTACGGCAGCACGGTTACGATCTTGTATGTCGCCGGATCGACCACGACGATTTCATCCTTCACCAGCGCAAAGCTGTAGCCGCGATATTGCGGCACGATCTCGACCACATCGGGTGGCAGCGTCGATAGCTGGACATCGCGCGGCACCACCGTGCCGACGTTGAGCGAGAAATTGACGCTGGTCAGCGGCCGCACGTTGAGATGCGAGATGGACGCGCTGATCTTGGTCTCCTGCTGCTTGTTGAGGTTGACGTCAGTGCGGGCGGCGGCCTGTGAATTGGCACCGGTCCGCTGGTCTTGCGCCTGATTGCTGCTCGGCGTGTTTGGCGATTGCTGGGCCTGGTTGGTACCAGATGAACCAGGCGCCTGCTGCGCCTGATTGGTATTGTTCGACGGAGGGTTGGAGCGATCCTGCGTCTGGTTCGAGTTCGCCGCCGGCGGATTGGCGCTCTGCTGCGAGGCGGGCTGGTTACCGGCCGCGTTGGAGTTTGCCGTACCACTGGGCGGCCGCGAGGACGTGTCCGCGCTGTTGGTGGCGTTGGTCCCGGAGCCGGAATTGGCCGATCCGGAAGACGGAGTGGTCGCCTGGGTATTCTGTGTCGACGCTCCGGGCGTTGATGATTGCTGCGGCTGCGATCGCGACTGCTGTGTTTGTGCCGCGCCAGACGGCGACGTGTTGGACGGAGCTGCGGAATTGGACTGGGATTGCGGCGTTTGCTCAGACTTGGTGTTGCTGCTTGGCGATTGCGCAAAGGCGGCGTTCGCCAGCACCAGCCCTAAGGCGGTCGTTGCCAACAGGCGGATCATGGTTCACTCCCTTGTTCGGTCAAAGCGTTGGCTATTAACCTGCGCTAAAAGCGTCTGTTCCACTTTTTCCCGGCCGAATGCGCCGCCTGAACGGAACCTGCGATGCCATCGAAAAGCGCCGGGATCATTGCCTATCGCAAACGTGGGGAGCTCGAGGTTCTGCTCGTTCATCCCGGAGGACCGTTCTGGCGCAACAAGGACCTCGGGGCATGGTCGATTCCGAAGGGCGAGTACGCAGACGAAGACGCAGAAACCGCCGCGCGACGGGAGTTTGCCGAGGAGCTTGGGCTTGAGCTGTCCACGCCGCTGACTTCGCTTGGCCAGGTCAGGCAGCGCGGCGGCAAGATCGTCACCGCGTTCGCGGCCGAGTTCGACGTCGATTTGCGCAGCATTCGCAGCAACACATTCGAGATGGAATGGCCGCCACGCAGCGGCAAACGTCAGACCTTCCCGGAGGTCGATCGTGCCGAATGGTTCACGCTCGCAGCAGCGCACGAGAAGATCAACGCAGGACAGCGCCCGCTGCTCGAGCGGCTGGCTCAGGTGGCCGGCAGCACGCCAAGCAGACGCCCTACTCCGCCTTGATGTTCGCCGCCGCCACCACTTCGGCGAGTTCCTTGATCTCCTTCGCGATCTTGGCGGCGTAGTCGGCCGAACTCAGCACGCTGACGACGCCCTGCGTCTCCAGCCGCTCCCGTAACAGCGGATCGTTGGCTGCGGCGACGATCTCCCGGTGCAGCATCTCGAGCGTCGGCGCGGGGGTTGCCTTCGGCATGAAGAAGCCGACCCAGAACGAGATGTCGAAGCCGGGATAGCCGGCTTCCGCGACGGTCGGCACATCAGGCAACGCCGGCAGCCGCTCGGCGGAGGACACCGCGAGCGCGCGCAGCTTGCCGGCCTTCACCAGCGGCACGGCGGATAAGGGATCGAACACTGCCAGGACCTCCTGCGCGAGGATACCGACCTCGGACGCAGCACCACCGCGATAGGGCACGTGGATCATCTTGACGCCGGCCCTCTCGCTGAGCAGCTCCATGGCGAGATGGGCAAGGTTGCCGTTGCCGCCCGAGCCGTAGGCAAGCGCGCCGGGCGCAGCCTTTGCCGCGGCGACGAGATCGGCGACGGTGTTGATGTTGGCCGTCTTGGAATTCTCCGGATTGACCACCAGCACGAGCGGCGCCGACACGACGGTGGTGAGCGGCGCGAAGTCCTTTTCGGGGTCGTAGCGGATATCCTTGAACAGCGTCTTGTTGAGCGTGATGGTGGAGGAGTTGCAGGCCAGCATCGTGTAGCCGTCGCCTTCCGCACGCGCGACGCCTTCGGCCGCGATCATGCCGTTGGCGCCGGCGCGGTTCTCGACCACGAAAGCTTGTCCGAGCTTGTTGCTCAGCCGATCGGCGACGATGCGCGCGACGACGTCGACCGGGCCGCCCGCGCTGAAGCCGACCATGATCTTGACCGGCCGCACCGGATATTTTTGCGCGAAGGCCTCCGTCGTCACGCACAATCCGGCGACGATCGCCAGCAGGCGAAGCGTTCGTTGCATTCGTTCTCTCCCCAGAAGTTCTCGCCGCTTTTGCAGGTCGCGGCGCATTCGCGGATCATGATGAGCGGCCGCGCCGGATTTCGCAATCGCGTTTGCAGGCCGGCATTCCGTCGCGCGGCAGGTCGGAGCCGGTTCGAAACAAAAAACGCAAAAACAACCCCATGCACAGTAGCCGACGCTTGCGAGATCAAGGACTTGCACGAACGACGATTTGCACGAACGAGGATTGCGCGCTTCGCAATCTTCGTTTGACACGTCGGGCAAAACACCGGCAGAATGCCATCATCGCAACAATCGTCAGCGTCCACGCCGCCCGACCACGGGGCGTCGCGCTGCGATTGCACGTAAGCCCTTCATCAACATCCCGAAAATCCCACAGGCGCGCAAGCCGAGCGATCGATGTCGCGCGCAATGAGCCCGCGCGGGCAAAGGACACAGCACATGACGACATCTGCCAAACGCCACGGCACGCTGCCGGTTGCGGCAAACGATCGCAGCGGCCCCGACGCGAGCCCGCGGATCAAGCTCTACAAGCGGGGAATTGCGATCCTCCACGCGGACCCGCAAGCCGGCGAACGGCTGCTGGCCGAGGCGCTCGGTGCCGCCGACCGCGACGCGCTGCATGGTCTCCTCAAGCAATTGGTGAAGGCCAGCGTGACCGGACGGAAGCCCGATGAAGCCAATCTTGCCTTCATGATCTCGCTGGTGAAGAGCATCGCGCCGAAGGACTCGATCGAGGCCATGCTCGCAGTGCAGATGGTGTCCGTTCACGCCGCAACGATGCGTTCTGCCTGCCGCCTCGCCCTCACCGACGACATTCCGCAACAGGAGAGCCTCACACGCGCGCTGACCCGGCTGGCCCGCACCTTCGCAAGCCAGATCGAGGCACTCAGCCGCCACCGCAACAACGGCGAGCGCGCGATCACGGTCCGGAACTTTTCGGTGCAGGACGGCGGCAGGGCGATCGTGGGCAACGTGACCCAGCACGCCAGCATGATCGTCGCGGAGCCGCACGCTGCGGCAGCCGCAGGACTGGTCCCGCCGCGTGAGGCCGGCGAATACGAACGGGCCGAATCCAGACAGGGCAGCAATGCATGAGCGGCGATCACATCCGCAACACCGGCGCGATGTGGACGAGCCCGCGCTGCGGCGCCGGGACGCGCAGCGGCCTCGCCTGCCGCGCGCCTGCAGTGCACGGCAAGTCTCGCTGCCGCATGCACGGCGGCGCACGGAGATCAGGCGC
The DNA here is from genome assembly GCF_023073515.1 of Bradyrhizobium sp. 17. Lineage (NCBI taxonomy): Bacteria > Pseudomonadati > Pseudomonadota > Alphaproteobacteria > Hyphomicrobiales > Nitrobacteraceae > Bradyrhizobium > Bradyrhizobium sp. 17. The sequence goes on from NZ_JADPJQ010000065.1 coordinate 250,237, forward strand.
GCCGAAGGGAAATCAGAATGCGCGGACGCATGGCGAATTCACGGGTGATGCGGCCGCTGAACGAGCGCAGGATCGGGCCGTGCTGAATGATGCGTTGAAGCTCCTTGCGGAGCTGTCGCGAGTTGCCGAATAGGCCATAAAGGCGACGCACCGTAGATCGCAATCGTCGTTGACGAACGCGGTTGTGGAGATCCGCAACAGATGCCGTGCAGACTCATGCACCTGGGTCATTTCCTTAAGTCTGTGAGGGCTTTGGTCGGCTACGCCGTCATGAGCGGACAAGCTCGGCGCCAGCCCAGAGGTCGGCTAAGGGCAGGCTAGGCCAAAGAAGCAGCTGCACTGACCTTTAGTTGAAGCGTTGTCGTATTTGAACCTTCGCTCGAATTTCCGGACTCACCTCAGTGGGGATGGGAATGAACTGTCCCATCACAGCATCGAGCGATCGTCAGCGGAAGTTGCAACGGATTTAGTTTCCGGGTTGCCAGCCTAAGCCGCACCAAGCCAGCGGATCGGCCGGCGAATATCGCGGAGGCAAACAGATGTTTCCAGCGAAACTTGCGGCATCGTTGCTGGGTTCAGCGTTGCTACTGACGCCGGTCCTTGCACGCGACGATGGCCGATACGACCACTCTGCGCTGAAGTCTTGGTTTGAAAGCTTGCAGAGCGAATTTGGAAAGTGCTGTACTGATGCCGACGGATACATAGTGTCCGATGCCGATTGGGAGTCCAGTCGGGGCCGTTACCGCGTCCTCATCGACGGCGAATGGGTGCTCGTACCTGACGGTGCGGTTGTCACAGAACCAAACCGCTTCGGCCGTACAATGGTCTGGAGGCATTACATAGACGGCCATCCGCGCGTCCGATGCTTCATGCCCGGATTCATGACTTGACCTCACTTTCAAGGTGCTCCGCTTCGGGTCATTCGCACCGATTTGCCCGCGTATTCTCGATGTCCGCTATGGCCCTAGCTGCCGGCGTGCCGGATATTTCGCCTTCAGGCCCACAAGCAGACCAACGACGATAGCGGCGGCGGGGTTAAAGCTCGAAACAGGCCCTAAGGCCGTCAAAAAGCCAGGAGCCGCATGAAAGGCCGTGCACGCTCATCCGAGTTTCCGACGACGCTTTTTTTGCTAGGCCACTAAGCCGCACGACGTCGGGAACTTGCGGTTGGTCGCTTTGATCCAAATCAACGGATTCCTGCCTCCGAGACCTAGCGTCAGACCCAGACCAGATCGTCGGAGAAAGAAGATGCTGAAGCACTTGCTGGCCATTCTTCTTTTGCTGGCTTTCCCCTCGGCAGTCCATTCCCCAGCCGCGGCAGATGACCGAACTGCGGGACAAGTAATCCAAGAGGAAATTTGGGCGCTGCCGTTTCCGCTGCCGGTGCTTGCCTTCCTGGTACGGCCGGTCGGAGATGGTCCGTTTCCGCTAGTGGTTATGAACCATGGAATTTCGCTGGAAGCCAACCAGCGGACGATGTTTCCGGCGATCGAGTATCGGGACGCGGCACGTTGGTTTGCACGTCGCGGTTATGTGGTCATCTCGCCCGTCAGGTACGGGGCCAGCAGTCTCGATGATAAAGATCAGGGTCTCTACGGAGCCGTCTTTGCCCACGTCGGTAGCTGCGACAACCCAAACTTCCGTGGTCCCGGGCTCGCCATCGCCACTCTGAACGAGTGGGTCATCGACTACATGAGCAAGAAGAAGATGATCCAGCCGGGTAAGGTCATCGTCGTTGGCCAGTCGGGCGGCGGATGGGGCTCGATTGCTCTTGGGAGCCTAAACCCGTCATCAGTTCAGGCCATCATTACCTTTGCAGCGGGACGCGGAGGCCGAGTTGACGGCAAACCCAACAACAATTGTGCTCCCGACAAGCTCGTTGCCGCCACCAGCGAATTCGGCCGCACCGCACGCGTACCGATGCTTTGGATCTACGCGGAAAACGACAGCTACTTCGGTCCGGAATTGACGATGAGGATGCATCAGGCCTTTGTCGAAGCGGGCGGAAATGCCGATTATCGTATGCTCCCGTCCTTTGGGACCGACGGGCACTTCATGATCGATTTCGCCGACGCGGTGCCGATCTGGTCGCCCTTGGTATCGCAATTTCTGGAGAAGCATTCAGCGACCGCTCCGCCGCTTGGGCAGCCAGTCAACGGCCCTTCTGCCCAGCGGGAGCCTCCGTCGAAGCCGCCACGATTGCGGCTGCCTGAGAACATCCATTTCTCAACCTGGAAAAAGCTTTGTTTCGCCTCATCCGATCGAACCAACATATGCCGATCGACGTCAACCGCCACGGACGATCTCGATCAGATCGTGGCCCGTGTCGATCTGATCGAACGAGCTGACGGTCCCGCTCGCCTGCAGCTGTTCGTTCCGCAAGGGGCAAATCTGCAGCAGGGAGTCAAGGTGACGGTAGATCAAGGCAGTCCTGTCCAGGTTCCTTTCACCTGGTGTCTCACCAACATCTGCATCGCAGCACGTGGAATTGAACCAACGGTGGCGGCTCAAATGGAAGCCGGCCAACAGCTCAAACTCGAACTCACAGACCTTTACTCCTCTTCGGTGACGATAAAGTTGCCGCTGAGCCAGTTCGGGGCTGTTCACCAAGACCCGCCTGCCGAAACTTTCGATTTCAGCCTGACTGAAGAATGAATGGAGTTGGACCGCCTGACGGGGCTGACCGAAAGGAAGCTCGACTGTGAGTACGTCGGATATGCCTCTACGGAGCACGAGACAACGGATCCTCGCTCTTAACGGACTGAAAAAATTCTTCGGATCGACGATCAAGCAGTCAATCCGGCAGCGAATTGTAGCAATCGCTGTCGGACTGATCATCCTCATGCTCGTGACGTCGGTCCTATCGATCGCGATGGTCAGGCGAGTCGGCTACCTGCTTGATGAGCTCTCTGCACGTTACGCACCTATCAACGCCCCGTCTGACACGGATCAATACTCTATCGCTCGAACGAGGCCTCGGGCTCCGCCGCATGGTGATCGCGAAGATGCAGGAGCCTCCCGATGTGCTCGGATATAGAGCCCGCTTGAAGTTCTACAACGAGAAGGGAGCCGAGGTCGAAAGCGAAGCGCAAGCCGCGCGGACACTGATCAATTCGATCATTGAAGACACAAGTACACCATCGGACAACGCAGCCCTGGCGCGCATCGACAACCGGATTGAAAATCTGGACGATACTCGCCGCCAGCTGAAGCAGGAGACCAGAGAGCTACTTTCACACCTTGAGGCGAGAGACTTTCCAGCGGCGAGACGCAGCCTTGCGCGAGCAGACGCTGTTCGCGACGACTGGATGAGAAGGTCAGTGCTATTCGATTGAGTATGCTGACCGTCAGCGAGGGGGCTATCGCAAAAGTGAGGTCGGAACAGACCCAGGTGGCGCTGACCTCGGCCATCGTGACGCTGCTTGCCGCGATCGTCGATTGATCTTCGCCAATCTGGGCAGCGGCGGCATCATTCGCTCTGTCCGACTATTGCTTGAAGGTGCCCGCCCGGTGGAAGCGGGTCAGCTCGATCAATCAATCGATGTAAGGGCGACTGACGAAATCGGACAACTGGCTGCCGCCTTCAATCGAATGGTTGTGCAATTGCGCAACAACCAACGCATCAAGGAAACATTCGGAAAATACATCGATCCGCGCGTCGTTGAAGGGGCTGATCGATCACCCAAATTTGAGGGCCGCCGAAGGCCAGCGCCGGGTGATGACTGTGTTGTTCTGCGACTTGAAGGGCTTCACCAGCCTTAGCGAAGGCATGACCCCGCAAGGTCTCGTCAAGGTCATGAACCACTACCTTTCGGTCATGTCCGAACCAATCCGGAACAACCGAGGGATCATCGACAAGTATATCGGCGACGGCATCATGGCTTATTGGGACCCACCTTTCGTCGATGAGGCCGATCATGCCCGCCTTGCATGCCTCGCCTCCCTGGAAATGATCGAACGTATCGGAGAATTGCGCGAGGAGATTCCTGAGCTACTTGGCGTTCGCGCAACTCCAATGGAGCAATGCGATCTAAGGATCGGGATCGCGACCGGCGAGGCGCCGGTGGACAGGACACGACATGACGGCGGGCCCGTGAGGGGCTCCTCGTCCTCGCGGCAGTCAACATGGGTCGGGTAAAAGCTCCCACTATTGTGGTGACATTTCCAGATTTTCGAGCGGAGCCGTGAGGCGGCAAGTGAGTCCGGTCGATTCATAGGACACCGCAACCGACCCTCTGAAGTCGTATTCCAGCGCCCCCGAAATGAGTTGCGAACCGAAGCCTTTATCGGCGGGCTCCGACACAGATGGACCGCCGAATTCTTGCCAGACGAAGACGAATTTTTGATCACCCGCCTGATCTTCGGTTGACCACACGATGGACACCCGGCCGCCTGTCACGCTCAGAGCGCCATACTTTACTGCATTGGTGGCGAGCTCGTGAACCGCTAAGGAAAGGGCGAGAGCCTGTTGCGATCTGAGAACAAGCGGAGGACCGGACGTCGTAATCCGGCCTTCGCCTGTTCTGTAAGGGCTCAGGGCCGTGTTGACGACATCTCGAAGTGGGGCAGCAGCCCAATTCGCCGCAGTCAGCAAGGCGTGTGCTCGTCCGAACGCGGCAAGTCGTGCCTTATACTTTTCAAGATCGGCGCGGCTCGATACGTCACGAAATGTTTGGCTGGCAACAGCACCAAGCACAGCAAAGGTGTTCTTGAACCGGTGCTTTAGCTCTTCGTTGATAAGCCTCAGGGCTTCCCTTGCCATGTGCTCGGAGGTGACGTCTTTACAGACAACGAGTACGCCGCCGACTTTATCTTCAAGGTCAATTGGACCGAAGCTGTACGTCCACCAGACATCCTCGCGCCGACCGTGGCGGGTTACAGGCACCAATTGATCCTCATGCCACGTCGCCCCCTTACCTGCCATGACGTATTCAATCTGGGGACCAATGATGTCCCATATTTCATCCCAGCATTCACGGCCGCCCGCGCCCAAGGCGCTCGGATGCCGCTCGGGACCCATCGTTTCGCGATACGCATCGTTATAGAACTGGATGAGGTCCGGTCCCCACCAAATGAACATCGGGTGGCGTGAGGTAAGAACGAGCCGCACCGTGACCCGAAGACTTTGCGGCCACGCTTCCGGCGAGCCGAGCGATGTTTTTGACCAGTCAAACGCTCTTGTGAGAGCGCCCATCTCGCCGCCCCCCGACAAGAAAAGGCTACCTGTGTCCCCGCCCATGCGCGCAACTCCTGACACGTTGCCCAAGCGTAAAGCCAAAATTCTCGGCAATGCAATGTCGATGGTTGGTCAAAGCGGTCCACGCCGGGCGCTGCGATAGATCAGTTTCGGGCCAGATGGGGGTGCCACTACACCGGGCGCGCCGGCGACATCGACCAGACCCTGGCGATGTCCGTTCCGGGTCAGTTTGCCCGCGTGTTCTCGATGTCGGCTGGCCCCCGCTCCGGTGTACCGCAGGCGATGGCGACCTTCGCCTTCGGGCCACAAGCGAACTTCAATCTGTTTGTCGTTTGATGACCTCTGCCAAGACAAATCGCTCTGTCGCTTGCAGAGCGTGGATGACTATCCGGCCGCGTGCGATGGCGAGGTGTTCCATCGCGCAAACAAAACGCCCCAGCGAAGCTGTCGAAGGCAAGCGAGGCAGAGAACGATGCCCGCACCGGCGATAATATCGATGAAATAGTGGCCGCCTACAGTAGGTGTTGCAGCAAGCATCAGCAAGTTCAAGACAAGGTATAGTGGGAAAAGCATCTTCACGCCTCGGCTGGCGTATATAAGTATTGTGGCCAGCGCAGCGTGGAACGAAGGAAATGTGATCAGACCATTCACGTGCGTCAACGAAATGCGTGTCATCTCGCCGCTTCGGAGTGCGTTGAAATCGATCAAATGATACGCGTCGACGCGTTCGACGACGCCAAAGTAGACCCATGCGCTCGCTGCCGGCAGTCTCCATGAGATCGGAAGAATCACGAGGAGCGATGTTACGAACAGCCAAACAAACTCTCGCATCCTTTCAAATCGCCCGCACGCACTCAGCCACACCAACAAGATGGCGACCTGCAGCATACAGCTGTGATACGCGACTGCGAGGACCGCTTTGATAATTGGTCTGACCTCAACCCACTCAAAGAAAGCCAGCCAATTCAGTCTCAGCAGGGTGTCGACACCGGCCAGCTGGGAATCGACCAACGGAAACTTTGCCGTGATGGTTAGATAACTCAGGATCGCGCCCACGACCGTAAAGGCAATGATCTGAGCCAAAGCCGTGGCAAGCTCAGCGATACGCCGATCCGGCCTCAACCTCGTGTAAACAAAGGAGAGAAGAGCAGCAGCACAGAACGCAATCGCTTGCGTCGGATCGATAGCCATCGTCATCCCAGCGGCGCGAAGCCATACGAGGTCAACGGCTGCAACAATCGCAATTGCGATCCACAAGCGCAGAATTTCGCTGAACCGATAAGCATTGAGGACGGCAAAGACAAAGCCTTCATTTCGCATCACTCTGTCCATCTATCGCATCGTTCGGGATCCCTGACCCCTTCTGGAGCATCAATATCCGGTGCTCATCTAATGATTGTTTAATTTGGCTCACACAATTTCCGCGTGTTGAACTCGATGGGTTCCGCGCTGCTCATCAAATCTGCTTCGGGTCAAACTGCGACTCCGCTTTGCATGAGCGACGGTCCGGTCTAGCTCGCGAACGGACGTCACGATCGCTCGCGCGAAGGTCAGCCGCCGAGCCAACATATGACGCGCGTTGGCGCTCACGTGAGGATGCGATTTCGCCCTTGGCGGGCTCTGCCTGCTGTTTCAGCCTTTGCTTCCCCGGGCCAATATCAAGCAAAATGGATATGTGGGGCTACTTCGAAACGCGCAGCTTGGAAATGGATGTGCCGATCTGGGTGAAGGCGGCGTCGATTTCGCTGGGGTTGCTCAGCATGAAGAAGTTTGCCGAGCCGCTCGCACATTTGGGAAGCACGGGCGACACCCCGGTGCCGTCGTCGAGCTGGACCGTGTAGATGGTCGTGTTCTTGGCCTTGACGGCGGTGCACAGAGCCTCCATTCGCGTGTCGATCTTGCCGCGTTCAGTCGAGGACGAGGTCATGGACCCGTCGCCGTTCCACCGATTGACCGTGTTCTGGCCGTCGGTGAACAGGATGATCACGTGCTGGTACACGTTGTTGACGTCCTCGGCCGGCGCGTTCAGCGGCGCTTGCTGCAGCAGCGACAGCCAGCCCCAGTGCAGCCCGATGGTCTGATTGGTGCCGCCGTTCGCCGACATCGCGTCGATGGTGCTCTTGACGGTGCTGGCTGTGCTGGTCAGCGCCAGCAATTTGGCCGGGCAGTACGGGTCTTGGTCGGCGACAAATTGCGTTGTCAGCGCCGATGGCAATGCGTCGGAGACGTCGTAGCTCTGATCGCGGTCGGTCACACAGCCGTTCCAGTTCGAAGTTGAAGGCGAGCCTACGGAATGGCTCCAGGTGTAGCCATGCCCCTTGCACATCGCCATCGTGTACCAGGAGCTCCGTCCGCTGCTGCAATAGGAGTTGCTGGAGGAATCCTCCGACCTGGGGTCCCATAGATCCCAGCGCAGCCACGTGGCCGAGACCTTGTCGATGCCGACGTTGACGGCGCTCGCGAACGGAATCACGGAGAACATGACATCGCCCGGGGTCTTCGCCAGCGCCCCGAGCTTGTCGACAAGGTTCTTGGATGCGGTCTTCAGGTTGCTGATCTTGGTGCCCCCCATGGAACCGGTGTTGTCGAGCACCAGCGCGATGCGCAGCAGGTTGTTCCCCCAGGTCGAGGTCGAGCCGACGCTGAAGTCGAGGGTTGGAAAGCCGGCAATCTGCATGAACTGGCTCTTGATTTCGCCCGACGCCGCCATCGTCACCGTCGATCCCTTGCCGCCATTGTTGGCGGTGTAGGTGGCGGACGCCTTGACGTTCTGGCTGCCGGTGTGGGTATAGAGTGCGGCGAAGTAAGCGGCGCCAGCGGTCGGAACCTGGTCAGCCGTGATCTTCCCATCGGACAGGTTCTTGGCGACCATCAGCGCGGCCGAATCGAGCGCACCCTGCATCGCGGTGCGGGCGTGGGCGGCGCGGCTGTAGTCGATCGCAGCGCCGACGAATGACAAGACCGGCAACAAGGCGATGGCGAAGATGACGGCGATATTGCCGCGCTCGTCCCGGGCTAGGCGACCCAACGTGGTGGCGGCGGAAGAAGGGCTCAAGGTCATCGGGAATCCTCTGCAACCTCCAATAGGCAGTGGACTCTAAAGTATACGTTAAGTTACGCGCGAAAATGCTGGCAAACCGCCTTCCGCATGCGCGGCGCCGCCAAGGAGACCCGGACCTCCTGCGGGTTCCGCAGGCCGCTTTGGTGATATGCGAACGGGGCCATCCTGCAGGGATCGCTGCCACATCTTCCGCTGGTGCCACGCGAGCCGACCAGCGCCGCATCCGGCGCCGGCCGCCTCTCGCCCGCTACTGCGACCGATCCGAGGTCCAGCCTTTGTACTCGCCGACATTGTCGCGCGTCACGAGTTTCGACGGCAGCAGCTCGACCGTGGACGCCGGCTTCTGGCCGTTGAGAATGCTGACGCCGACCTGCACGGCGCGGCGGGCCATGAAGAACGGGTCCTGCGAGGCGGAGGCCTGAATCTGCGTCGCCTGCGGGTCCTTGAGGGCCGCTTCGATGTCGGGGGCGCCGTCGACCGCGGTGATGACGATGCCGGTGCGCTGCTGCTGGCGCGCGGCGAGGTCGGTGCCGATCGCCTGCGGGTCGTTGATGGCGAAGATGGCGTCGATCTTGGCGAAGCGGGTCAGATAGCCCTGCGCCACCGTGAGGCCGCCTTCGCGCGAGCCCTTGCCGTCCTGGTCGCTGGACAGGACCTTGATGCCGGGATTCTTGCCGAGCACGTTCTTGCAGCCGACCACGCGATCGATCACCGCGGAGACCTGCGGGCCGTTCTCGATGATCACGTCGCCCTTGCCTCCCAGCTTGTCGACGATGTACTGGCAGGAGATCTCGCCGGCCTGGAAGTTGTTGGTGGTCACCGTGGCGTCGGCGCCTTCGGCCGCGGTGTCGACGGCAACGACGACGATGCCGGCGGCCTGCGCCTTCTTGATCGCTGGTCCGATCGCCTTGGGATCGCCAGGGTTGAGCAGGATCAGGTCGACGCCGGCGGCGATGAAATTGTCGATCTGGGTGACCTGCTTGCCGAGATCATATTCGAAGCCCACCGTCGTGATCTTCACGTTGGGGTTGGTCTTCTTGGCCTCGAACTCGGCGCCCTTCGACAACGCGACGAAGAATGGATTGCCGAGCGAGCCCAGCGAAATGCCGATCGACTTAAGCTCCTTGGCGTAGGACGGCGCGGAGCTCAGGACGAGCGCCATCGCGGCGCCGGCAAGCGAGATCGACTTCAACATTGGCTTCCTCCCTGGTCTGTTTGAAGCTCCGGCGCGGCGACCAGTTGCCGTGACGGAATGAACATGACGGCGCGGTGCCGGCTGCATTTTCATGCTCCTTGTTTGAGCATGATCCTTTCGAAAAACCGCTTCGCACTTTTTCGGATCATGCTCTCAAGTCCGAGCCGAGCCCTGCAGCCGATAGCGGTCCAGCGCCACCGCGCCGATGATGACCAGACCCTTGATCACATATTGCCAGACGTCGGACACGCCGATCAGGATCAGGCCGTTCGACAACACGGCAATGATCAGCGCGCCGACCAGCGTTCCCCAGATCGAGCCGATGCCGCCGACAAAGGAGGTGCCGCCCAGGATCACGGCGGTGATGGCGTCGAGTTCGTAGGACTGGCCGAGCTGCAGGCCATTGGCGGCGTAGAGGCGCGCTGCCTGCATCGCGCCGCCGAGGCCCGCGAGCAGGCCGGACACGCCGTAGACGAAAATCAACACGGCCCAGACCTTGATGCCGGCGAGCCGCGCCGCGCTCTCATTGCCGCCGACCGCGTAGATGTGCACCCCGAGCACGGTGCGCTTGAGCACCAGCCACGACACCAGGATGACCAGCAACGCGATCACCCAGAGCCAGGGAATCGACAATACGCCGGGAATGAGGGTCAGAGCACCGTTGCCGATGAAGGCATAGGGGATCGACGGATTGAACACCGTGGTGTCGGCGCCGAGCAGGCGCGCCGCGCCGCGCACGGCGGTCAACGATCCCAGCGTGACGATGAAGGGCGGCAGGCGCAACAGCGCGATCAAGCCGCCGTTGAGAATGCCGAAGACGGTGCCGGTGAGCACCGCGGCCGGCAACCACAGCGCCCCGAGATCGGGAAATTTGGAGATGATCAGCCCGGCCATCGCCGCCGCCGCCAAGATGGAGCCGACCGACAGGTCGATGCCGCCGGTGAGGATGACGAAGGTCATGCCTGCGGCCAGCACGGTATTGACCGCGGACTGCTGCACCACGATGCCGATGTTCTGGCCGGTGAAGAAGCGGCCGTCCGACAGCACGTGAAAGCCGATGCACAAGAGCAGCAGCACCGGCAGCATGCCGACCGCGCGAATGATCATCCGCGTCCGCTGCCGCTTCGTCTCCTGCGCGGCGGCAAGACCGGGCGCGACGGGGACGGCTTTGGCGGGGGCGGTGTTGGCGGAAGCGCCGTTCTCAGGCATCGAGCTGCTCCGTTCCGGTGGCGAGGGCCATGATCTCCTCCTGATTGAGCGGCGATGTCGCGTCGCGCCGGATCTGCCCGGCGATATGTCCTGCACGCATCACGATGACGCGGTCGCAGATGCCGATGATCTCGGGCAGGTCGGACGAGATGACGAGAACCGCGGTGCCCGACTTCGCGAGATTGTCGATGATCGAATAGATCTCGGACTTGGCGCCGACGTCGACGCCGCGCGTCGGCTCGTCGAGGATCAGGATTTTCGGGCCGATCGCGAGCAGCCGCGACAGCAGCACTTTCTGCTGGTTGCCGCCCGAGAGCCCGCCAGCGGGAACACCGACATTCGCAGCGCGGATGCCGAGCCCCGCGAACGCGCGCTTGGCGCGGTCGCGGGCCTTGTCGCGATCGAGGATGCCGCCGAATTTCGCGTCGCGGCCGAGCACCGCGAGATTGATGTTGTCGAGACAGGGCATGTCGAGGAACAGGCCGAGCGCCTTCCTGTCCTCGGTGAGATAGGCGATGCCGGCGTCCAGCGCCTCGCCGGGCGTGCGGATGGAGACCTCGCGCCCGTCAATCTCGACATGGCCGGAGATCATGGGCGCGGCGCCGATGATGAGGTGCGCAAGCTCGGTGCGGCCGGCGCCGACCAGGCCGGCAAGCCCTACCACCTCGCCCGCATGCACCGCCAGCGAACATCCCTTGACGCGCCTGCCGTCGGCGATGTCGACGGCCGCAAGCACGGGAGCTCCCGACCGCGCGTTGGGATCGTTCCTGGGATCATGCTCCTTCTTGTAGAAGGACGAGACGTCGCGTCCCACCATCATCCGGACGATGGTGTCGGCACGGATGTCTGCCTTGTCGAGCGAGCCGACCAGCGTGCCGTCGCGCAGCACCGTGACGCGGTCGCCGAGCGCATAGACCTCGTCCATGCGATGCGAGATGTAGATGATGGCGAGACCTTCGGCGCGCAGCTGGCGGATCAGCGCGAACAGCCTTTCGCTCTCACCGGCCGACAACGCGGTGGTCGGCTCGTCCATGATCAGGATCCTGGAGCGGGCGTGCAGCGCGCGCGCGATCTCGACCAGTTGGCGCTGGCCCATCGAGAGATTGGCGACCTGCGTCTGCGGCGTGAAATCCGCGCCGAGCCGCGCCAGGATCGGACCGACGCCGGCCTGCATCGCCTCGCGCGCCAGCAAGCCGCCGCGGGAGACCTCGCGACCGAGATAGATATTCTCCGCAACGCTCAGGTTGGGGGCGAGCGAGAGTTCCTGATAGATGATCGCGATGCCGGCTGCGCGGCCGCCGAGCGGACCGCTGATCTGCACGGGCTGGCCGTCGATGCGGATTTCGCTGCCCGGGTCCGGCCGGTAGGCGCCCGACAGGATCTTCATCAGGGTGGATTTGCCGGCGCCGTTCTCGCCCATCAAAGCGTGGATTTCGCCCGCGTAGACGGTGAGGTCGACGTCGCGCAGCGCCTTGATGCTGAAGAACGATTTAGAGACCCGGCGCATCTCGAGGATGGGCTCGCTCATCACACCTCCCCGATGCGCCGACGGCGGCATCGCAATCTCACCCGCGTCTCGTTGGTCCCTGGCGCGCGCGCAAGCATTAAACAAAAGGTTGTGGCGCAGGGCAATACCTCCGGCATACCGACCAACGGTCCGGCGCTGCTTTTATCTTTTGCAGACGGAACCGATCCCGCGCGTGATGCCTTTTCTTCGCCACATCATCGCGTATCGCGATCAGCGCCGCGGCCGGTACAGGCGGCGCCATTGCGGCAGCCGCTCGGCATAGGCCTGCGCAAGCGCGCCGTCGGGCTCGAAGGTCTCGACGCGCTGTGGCGCGGTGCAGACGGCGTCGATCGCCTCACCGGTGACGGCGAGGCGGCCAAGCCGCGCCGCACCGAACGCCGCGCCCGTCTCGCCGTCGGCAAAGCGATGCACCGGCACGTTCAGGACATTGGCCAGCACCGAAAGCCAAAACCGCGACCGTGAGCCGCCGCCGATGACATCCGCCTCCGCGATCACCAATCCGGTCTCGGCCAGCACGTCCCGGCAATCCGCAAGCGCGAAGGCGACGCCTTCGAGCACGGCTTGCACGATCGCGTCACGATCGGTGGCGTGACTGATCCCATCGAGCATGCCGCGCACGTCGGGGTCATCGTGCGGGGTGCGTTCGCCGGAGAGGTACGGCAGGAAGCTGATCGGCGACGGCGCCCGCGGGCGCAACCCGAGCGGCGCCAGCAGCTCAGTCTCAGGGATCCCCAACAGCCGCGCGATCCAGGCCAGGCACGATGCCGCCGAGAGGATCGCGCCGGCTTGAATCCACCTGTCGGGGACGGCGTGACAGAACGTGTGCACGACCCGCTCCGGATTGGCCGCGATCGTCTCGGTCGGCACCAGCAATGCGCCGGAGGTTCCGAGCGAAATGAAGGCTGCCCCGGGATTGATGGCGCCGATGCCGATGGCTCCCGCCGGATTGTCGCCGGCCCCGCCCGCGATCATCGGCCGCCCGGTCATGCCCCAGCGCTGCGCCAACTCGCTCCGCAGCCGTGCAGCCGGCGCGCAGCCCTCGACCAGACGGGGCATCTGCCGGCGCGATAGCGCGGTCGCGGCGAGTCCTTCATCCGACCAATCGCGGCTGCTAACATCGAGCCACAGCGAACCCGAGGCGTCCGAGACATCCTCGATCGCCTCGCCGGTCAGCACCAGGCGCAGATAGGCCTTTGGTTGCAGCACGAGTTTTGTCGCCGCGAAGATCTCCGGTTCGTGCCTAGCGACCCACAGCAATTTTGGCGCGGTGAATCCCGGCATCGCCTTGTTGCCTGTCGTGGTCCGCAAGGCGGGCCAGCGCCGCTCCAGCTCGGCGCATTCCGCAAAGGACCGTCCGTCATTCCAGAGAATGCAGGGCCGCAACGGCCTGTGGCTGGCGTCGAGCAGCGTCGCGCCGTGCATCTGGCCGGACAGGCCGATGCCCTCGACCTCGGACAGCTCGCGCGCGTGATCCGCCTTCAGCGCGTCCAGCGTCGCGAACGTCGCCTCGATCCACTGTGCCGGGTCCTGCTCGCAATGGCCGGGACGCGGCGAGGAGACCGTCAGTGACCGGCTGCGGCTCGCCACCACGCGCTGCGCGTCGTCGACCAGAACGATTTTGACGGCGGAGGTGCCGAGGTCGATGCCGAGATACATGATGTCACTAGCCTTGCACGTTTAGGATCTTGCGCGTCCGTTGCCTTGTGCATCCACGACATTGCGGCCATGGCGGTCCCGATGTTGGCATGCACCCGTCAATCATGTAACCCCACCCGAAACCTTGCCGGGACGCAACGCCCATGACCACCGCCGCCACCCACGACGCGGGAGCCACCCGCGCGCTGATCTTTGCGCTGCTTGCGCTGGCCTGCGGGCACATGCTCTCGACCTTGCTGCGCACCATTCCGGCGGTCAGCCTCGACCTGATGGCGGCGGATTTCGGCATCGAACCGCAGGCGCTGGCGAGCCTCACCTCGGTCTACCCGTTCGCGTTTGCGGCCGCGCAGATCCCGGTCGGTGCGGCGATGGACCGCTTTGGCGTGCGGCCGGTGTCGCTGAGCCTGCTCGCGGGAACCGTGGTCGGCGCCATCGCGTCCGGGTTCGCAACGGGACCCGAAAGCTTCGCCATCGGGCAGGTGCTGCTGGGCATTGCCACCTCCGGCATGCTGATGTGCCCGATGACGTTGGCGGCCAAGCAATTGTCGGCCGCGCGCTTTGGGCTGTGGTCGGGCGCGATCCTCTCGATCGGCAATATCGGCATGCTGTTGTCGTCGAGTCCGCTCGCCTTCGTGGTCGACACTTGCGGCTGGCGCGCCGGGTTCTGGATCTCGGCGCTCGGCGGCGTCGCCGTGGCGCTCGCGGTGTTCCTGCTGGTGCCGAGCCAGCCGGCCGAGCACAAGGACGAGTCCTCGCCGCTGTCGCAGATGATCGAGGTGCTCAGGCTCGGACTGTCGCGGCCCTTGCGCGGCCTGATCGCGCTGGCGCTGGTGTCGCTTGCGACCTCGCTGGTGCTGCGCGGCCTGTGGGGCGGACCGTGGCTGATGCAGGTCAAGGGATTGTCGCGGGTCGAGGCCGGCAACCAGCTCGGCGCGTTCACGCTGGCCATGATCGCAGGTCCGCTTGTCATCGGCATGATCGACCGCAGGCTGGCACGCCGCCGCGCGCTGGTGGCGGGAACGCACCTCGTCGGCGCGTTGCTGCTGGCGCTGATGGCGTTAGGGGCCCCGCGCTATGCCATTTCCGTGTTGTGTGGTGTTGCGGTGATGCCGCCGCAATACGACCTCGTGCTGTTCGTGCTCATCGGGCTTGCCACTTCCGCACAGCCGCTGCTGTTCGGCATGTCGCGGCAGCTGGTCGACGCCCAAGTTGCGGGCAAGGCGCTCGCGGCGATCAACCTCGCCTTCTTCCTCGGCGCGGCGCTGATGCAATCGATCACCGGTGCGGTGGCGGCCTTTGCAGGGTTGCCGGCGGTGCTGCTTTTCATGGCAGCCATGCTTGGCATCGGCGCGCTGATCTTTTTGGTCTATACCTCGCCAAGACCGACGATAGAGTAGAGCCCTGCATCAAGGGGACATCTCATGCCTGTCGACACCAAAGCCGCCACCGACCGCCTCTTGCGCTTTCTCGCCGTCGAGGGCGTCACCGGACAGGAGGCCGCAATCGGGCGTGAGCTCACGGCTGCGCTGAAGGAGAGCGGCGTGCCGGCGAAAGCGATCCGGCTCGACGACGCCAATACCCGCATTCCGGTGCCGACCGAGACCGGCAACCTCATCGTCGACCTGCCCGGCCGCGGCGCGCTGAACAACCAGCCGCGCATCATGTTCATGACCCACATGGATACCGTGCCGCTATGCGCCGGCGCCAAGCCGAAAAAGTCGGGTCGCAAGATCGTCAATGATGCGAAGACCGCGCTCGGCGGCGACAATCGCTGCGGCTGCGGCGTGCTGGTGACGCTGGCGGTCGAGCTCGAAAAGCAGCAACTCGATCATCCGCCGATCACGCTGCTGTTCTGCGTGCGCGAGGAGAGCGGGCTCTATGGCGCGCGCCACGTCAAGCTGGACGAGCTCGGCTCGCCGGTGATGGCCTTCAACTATGACGGCGGCTCGGCCTCCAACGTCGTCATCGGCGCCGTGGGTGCCGACCGCTGGACCGTGGAAATCTTCGGCCGCGCCTCGCATGCCGGCGTCGCGCCGGAGCGCGGCATCTCCTCGACCATGATCCTCGCGCTTGCGCTCGCCGACGTGAAGGCCGGCGGCTGGTTCGGCAAGGTGGTCAAGCGCAAGCAGCAAGGCACCAGCAATGTCGGCCCCGTCACCGGCGGCGAGGGAAGGCCTGCGGGCGACGCCACCAACGTCGTCACCGACTACGTCCATGTGCGCGGCGAAAGCCGCAGCCATGACGGAAAGTTCTTCAAGGAGATC
Organism: Bradyrhizobium sp. 17; assembly: GCF_023073515.1. NCBI lineage: Bacteria > Pseudomonadati > Pseudomonadota > Alphaproteobacteria > Hyphomicrobiales > Nitrobacteraceae > Bradyrhizobium > Bradyrhizobium sp. 17. Next base: position 266,347 of record NZ_JADPJQ010000065.1, read on the forward strand.
ACAAAAGCCTACAAGGCCGCGTTCGAGAAGGCGGCCAAGAAAGTCACCAACGCGCAAGGCAAGTCCGGCAAGGTCAAGTTCAAGGCCGAGACCGACTATTTCCCGTTCCGCATGAAGGACAACCTTCCTGTCGTCAAACGCGCGGTGGAGGCCGTGTCCGCCGTCGGCGGCACCCCGAACGTGCGCACCGCCAATGGCGGCCTCGATGCCAACTGGATGGTCCGCCACGGCGTTCCGACCGTGACCTTCGGCGCCGGCCAGAACGAGGTGCACACGATCGACGAGTGGATCAATCTCGACGAATACGACCGCGCCTGCGCGCTGGCCGTGCAGCTCGCGACGATGCGGTGAGCTGCCTTGCATGGCGCGCGCTTGCCGGGCGGTGCGCGTCGGCCTAGCCTGCAAAGAAAACGCAGGGAGGCCGCATGCCGCGCATTTCGACCATCGAGACCGGATTCTACCGGATCCCCCTTCCCGTCACGCTGTCGGACTCGATGCATGGCGACATGGCGGCGTTCGAGCTGATCACCTGCCGCATCCGGGATGCCGATGGCGCCGAGGGGGTCGGCTACACTTACACGGTCGGACGCAATGGCGGCGCCGTCGCCGACATCCTCAAGCGCGAGATCCCGCCGCTCGTCGAAGGCCGCGAGGCCGATGATACCGAGGCGATCTGGCACCAGGTCTGGTGGGCACTGCATTATGGCGGGCGCGGCGGGCCAGCGGTGCTGGCGCTCTCGGCACTCGACATCGCGCTGTGGGATTTGAAGGCGCGGCGCGCGCAATTGCCGCTGTATCAGTTGCTCGGCGGATTCGACGCGCGCGTGCCGTGTTATGCGGGCGGCATCGATCTCGATCTCTCCGTCGATGCACTGCTCGCGCAGACTGACGGCAATCTCAGCAAGGGCTTTCGCGCCATCAAGATGAAGGCCGGCCGCCCCGATCTCAAATCGGATGTGGCGCGGGTCGCGGCGATGCGACAGCATCTCGGTGACGGCTTTCCGTTGATGGTGGATGCCAACATGAAATGGACGGTCGAGGAAGCGATCCGCGCCGCCCGCGCGTTCCAACCGTATGACCTCACCTGGCTCGAGGAGCCGATCATTCCCGACGACGTCGCGGGCCACACTCGCATCATGCAGGCCGGCGGCGTGCCGATCGCGGCGGGCGAGAATTTACGTTCGCTTTGGGAGTTCAAGAACTACATCGTCGCGGGCGCGGTGTCCTATCCCGAGCCTGACGTCACCAATTGCGGCGGCGTCTCCGCCTTCATGAAGATCGGGCGGCTGTCGGAGGCGTTCAACCTGCCCGTCACCAGCCATGGCGCGCATGACGTCACCGTGCACCTGCTCGCGGCCTGCCCGAACCGGTCGTATCTGGAGGCGCACGGTTTTGGGCTCGACAAATTTATCGAGCATCCACTGGTGCTGCAGGACGGGCTTGCGCTCGCGCCGGACCGTATCGGCCACGGCATCAGCTTCGATTGGGACGGGCTGGCGAAGCTGTCGGCGTAGACGGGAGCGCGTTGCTGCACGCGAGGCATTCGCTGAGGCTTGATGCAAGCTGCGGTTATTCGGCTATGGTGTCGACGCCGACACACAAGCCGAGAGATTCCCGCCTTGACCCCCGAGCTGCACCAGAAACTGACCGCGTGGCGCCGGCATTTGCATGCGCATCCCGAACTGTCCCTCCAGGAGAAAGCCACCGCGGCCTTCGTGCAGGACAAGCTCACCGAGCTCGGCATTTCCTTCGAGGCCAACATCGGCGGTCACGGCATCGTCGCGACCCTGACGCGCGGCCACGCCCAGGGCCGCGTCGGCCTGCGGGCCGACATGGATGCGCTGCCGATCACCGAAGATACGGGGCTAGCTTACGCTTCGCAAAACCCCGGTGTGATGCATGCCTGCGGCCATGACGGGCATACCGCTTCGCTGCTCGGCGCGGCCGCGCTGCTCGCCGCCGACACCAGCTGGAGCGGGACGGTCGATTTCATCTTCCAGCCGGCCGAGGAAGGTTATGGCGGCTCGCGCGCGATGGTCGCGGCCGGGCTGTTCGACCGCTTTCCGATGCAACGGGTGTTCGGCTTTCACAACTGGCCGGGGCTCGCCGCCGGCACCATCGCGGTCCATGACGGCGTCGTCATGGCCTCCGGCGGGCGCATCACCATCACCATCGATGGCCATGCCGGTCACGCCGGCATGCCGCATCTGACGCGCGATCCGGTGATGGCGGCCGGCCATTTGATCGTGGCGCTGCAATCGATCGTCTCGCGCAGCGTCGATCCGCTCGACACCGCCGTGCTCTCGCTCTGCACGCTCGAAGGCGGCACGGCACGCAACCAAATCGCCGGACGCGTCTCGATCGGCGGCACGCTGCGCTACCATCGCGATGCGGTGAAGGACACCGTTTTGGCGCGGATCGAACAGATCTGCGCCGGGATTGCCACGAGCTTCGGCGTCAAGGTCACGCCCGAGATCGTCATTGGCGTCGGCGTGGTCATCAACACGCCGGCAGAAGCGGATCTCGCGCGCCTCGCGGCGGACACGGTACGGGCCGAGTTGCGGCGCGACCTCGCGCCCAGCATGGCCGGCGAGGATTTTGCCCACTATCTCTCGCGGCGTCCGGGCGCCTTCGTCTGGATCGGCAATGGCGAATTGCGGGATGGCGCCGAGCTGCACGGCCCGCGCTATGATTTCAACGACGCGATCCTACCGGTGGCATCGAGCTGGATGGCGGAACTCGCCAAGGCGGCGCTGGCCTCGAACTAGGCCCGCTCACGAGATCTCGCGCGGCAACTTCCAGCCGGGCTTCGGCTCGAACGTCTCCTCGACCTGCGCGACGTGATAGCCGGCGGGCAGAAGGCGGCCGCCCTCCTCGTCCGCGACCGGTACGTCGGTTACCAGCCCCTCGATCAAGGCGGCTTCCCACACCTCCTTCTCCGTCGGAAAGGGATCGCCGATCTGCTTGTTGCCTTCGAACAGCGCGTACATCGGTTCCGGTCCTGCGTTGATCAAGCTCACGAGCAACGTATCGGCCGCACGGACGTTCCCATCCGGCAAATCGCAATGGATGGACACGTCGAACATGGCGCGCGTTCTGATCGGAACTTCCGGCTGGCATTACGCCTCCTGGCGAGGCCCGTTCTTTCCCAAGGGCGTGACGCTGAAGCAGCAGCTGAGCTACTACGCCGGACAGTTCGACACCACCGAGCTGAACGGGGTGTTCTACCGCACCCCGACGCCGGAGGCCGTCGAGGGTTGGCGGGAGCAGACCGGCCGCGATTTCGTCTTTGCCTGGAAGGCCTCGAAATTCATCACGCACTGGAAGCGCCTGTCGGATCGCTCGGTGAACAGCCTCGAACTGCTGGAGGATCGCATCTCACGGCTCGGCGGCAAGGCCGGCCCGATCCTGTTCCAGCTCCCGCCGCAATTCGAGGCCGACGCGGACCGCCTCGCCGGCTTCTTCAAGCTGTTGTCGCGGAAGCGGCGTTACAGTTTCGAATTCCGTCATCCGAGCTGGTATCAGCCGCGCATCTTGCGGATGCTGGCCGACGAGAACATCTCGCTGTGCCTGTCCGATCATCACGACGCGCCCGCGCCATGGAAGCGCACGGCGGATTTCGTCTATGTGCGCGGGCACGGGCCCAGCGGGCGCTATCACGGGCACTATACGAAACCCACGCTGGCGCAATGGGCGCGGCGCATCAAATCCTGGAAGCGGCAGGGCTGCGACGTCTACGTCTATTTCGACAACGACCAGAAGAGCGCGGCGCCGGCCGATGCACAGGCGTTGAAGCAATTGCTCAACGTGCGGCAAAGCGCGGCGATCACGACGGCAAGCCGCCGTGCAGGTGCCGTTGTTCACCGCTAGACGATGCCGCCTTGCCGGAGCGCCGCGATCGCGGCCTTGTCGTAGCCGAGCTCGGTCAGGATAAGATCGGTATGCTCGCCGAGCGTGGGCGGGCGCATCGCGATTTCGCCGGGCGTTTCCGACAGGCGGACGGCGGCGCGTGCCACCGGTGCGGGCTTCGGCAGACCTGGATAGTCGACGTCCTGCATGAATCCGGCGGCGCGGACGTGCGGATGATCCAGCGCCTGCTGCGGGCTCAGCACGGGGCCGGTCGGAATCATGGCCTTGCCCAGGGTGTCGACGGCTTCCTGCGTGGTGCGCTCGGCGCACCAGCGCGCCATGCGCTCGCTGATGACAGGGCCATTGTTGCCGCGGCTGATGTCGTCGGCAAAGCGCGGATCGTTCAGCCAGACCTCCTCCTCGCCCATCAGTTTCGCCCAGCGCTTGAACAGCGGATGCCCCGTGACCTGGCACAGCACCCAGCCGTCCCTGGTGCGGTAGATGTCGGCAGGCGCCGCGGTCTGGCCGAGATTGCCTGTCGGCACGCGATTGACGTTGATGACGGCCTGCTCGATCAGCGTCGCGTTGGTGAAGGACAAGGCGGTTGCGAGCAACGCGCCCTCGACGATCTGCCCGCGCCCGGATTTGCCGCGCTCGATCAGTGCGGCGAGCGTGCCGAACGCGCAATGTAGCGCGGTCCCGAAATCGACCCAGTTGACCGCGGCCCGGTAGGGTGGATCGCCGGCGCCCGTCATGTACACCGAGCCCGACATGACCTGGCCGACACCATCGAAGCCGACACGGTCGGACCATGGCCCCGGCCCGCCAAACGCGGTGGCCGTCGTCAGGATGATGTCCGGCTTGATCGCCTTGAGCGAATCGTAGTCGAGCTTCATCGCGCCCAAGGTCTGCGGCGGCAAATTGGCGACGACCACGTCCGCGGTCGCAATCAGGCGGCGCATCACCTCCTGTCCTTCCGGCTTCATCGGATCGAGCGTGAGGCACTTCTTGTTGCGGTTGACTTGAAGAAACAGCGCGCCTTCGCCAGTTTCGCCGACCGGCGCCACGAAACGATCCTCGCTGCCGTCGCGCTTCTCCACGCGAATGACCTCGGCGCCGAATTCGGCCAGCAAGGTCGCGCAATAGGGCCCCGCGATATAGCGCCCGAAATCAAGAACGCGGACGCCCGCCAGAACCCCTCCCATCGATCTCTTTCCTTTGTGCTTTTTGTCAGCTTACAGGGATTGGCATTTGCGGCAAGGTGGCAATGGACGCCATGCCCCACCCTCGAGATGTGATCGGCGAATCATTTCGACTGGCGGAAATTGTGCTCTAGTATGGACCTGTCCCTCGCCCATCAGAGCCCCGTCCATGCCGCAACAATTCGATCGATCCAAAGAAGATCTCGGCAACGCGATCCATTTCGAGCACGTCAACATCCAGGTCCCGGACCAGCGCCTCGCCACGCTGTTCTATGTCGCAGGTCTCGGGCTCACCCGCGATCCGTATCTGATGGTGTCCGACACCAACATGTGGATCAACGCCGGACGGAGCCAGTTTCATTTGCCGAGCGGCCGGCCGCAGGTGCTGCGCGGTCATGTCGGACTCGTCATCGCGGGCCGCGAGGCGCTGCTGGCGCGATTGGCGTCGGTCGCCAAAAAGCTCGAGGGCACCGCGTTCGCCTTCGCCGAGCATAACGACCATGTCGAGGCGATTTGTCCGTGGGGCAACCGCCTGCGCTGCTACGAGCCCGACGCCGCGCGCTTCGGCCGTGTCGCGCTCGGCGTTCCCTATGTCGAGTTCGACGTGCCGGTGGGATCGGCCGCTCGCATCTGCGCCTTCTACCCCGAGATCATGGGCATGCCATCCGAGTTACGGAACGGCGACGGTACGGTTGCCGCCGTGAAGACCGGCCGCGACCAGCATCTGTTGTTTCGCGAGACCGATCGGCCGCAAGGCGACTATGACGGCCACCATGTGCAGATGTACATCACCGATTTTTCCGGCCCTTACCGCAAGCTGCTGGCGCGCGATTTGATCTCGCGCGAGGACAATCAGTACCAGTACCGCTTCTGCGACATCGTCGATCTCGACAGCGGCAAGCCGCTGTTCACGGTCGAGCACGAGGTGCGCAGCGCCACCCACCCGATGTTCATGCGGCCGATGGTCAATCGCAATCCGGCGATCAACAACCGCAATTACGCGTTCGGTCACGATCAGGCGTCTTGGGCGATGGGACCGGATCAATACGAGGGATAGGTGATAACCAAGTCCCGGGCGGCTCCGCTGAGTGGAGCCGCCACACGTTACGTGCGCTCCGGTGGGACGGGCATGCCCCACCTTTCGCATCAGACGGGTGAGCGTCCCGTCAGAAGTGGACCTCGGTGCGCATGCCAAGAACCACGGCGTTGTCGGTCTTCACGCCCGCCGCGTTATAGCCGCGCCCACCGGGATTGATGACATACTGAGCGTCGAACTTGAGGTTCAGCCAGCCGGTCGCCTGCCATCCGTACCAGACTTCAAGCGGCACTTCGTTGCCGCCGGCGTTCGGACTGAGGGCAGCCGTGTTCACGTGCGTCGTGCCGACCGCGAAGCCGACTTCGTCCTGGGGACGCCAGGAGAATGTTCCGGTATGCCTGAAGCCGAGGGCGATCTGGTAATCCTGGTACGACGTCCGGTGATCGGCGACGGTGGTATTGAGGAAGGTGTACCAGCCTACCGAACCCGGGCCGTCAACAGTCAACCGCTGCAGGATCGACTCGTAGACGCCGAAGCGGCCGCGTTGATCGCTGATATTTTGATCGGGCACACCACCGACGCCCGGGATGGTGCCGATAACACCCGGAAGACCGCCATCAATGGACGAGGCGCTGTCGTACCAGCCGCCAAGTCTCCAGGTCCCGGTCAAGGGCCCCTTCGGCGTCCAGACCAACTCCACCGGCACCATCACGCCACTGGCGGGGTTCGAGGCGGGAATGCCGGGCAAGAAGTAGACGCCCGGGTCTGACGTCGTCAGGTAACCCGGATTGGCATCGTAGACACCGACCGACACCGTGAATTCCGGCGCGATCTTATAGTGGACGACACCGGCCCACTGGCTCACCGGCCAATTGTAGATGTAGCCGCCCTGGATGTTGCCGGGCTGACCGCCGCAGAAGGTCAGGTTGATGAACTCGCACAGGCCGAAGAAGAAGTCGGAGCCGACCGGAAGACGGCCGCCCTTGAGTTCAAGGCGGTCATCGAAAAGCTTCTGCGAGTAATAGAGCTGCGTCAGGCGCAGAATATTGCCGCGGCCGAACACTTCGTTGGTCAGCTGCAGGGCGGGAATGTCCGCTTCGGTATTCAGATTCTTGCCGAAGCGGTCGACCAGCGTGAGACCGACGGTGCCGCCGGGAATGACGGCGAGTTTTCCCATGTCCAGCTTCGCGCCGAACCACAACTGGCCGGCGTTGGCTGCGGTGTTCCTGCTTCCACCCGAGACGTTGCCGACGGATTCGTTGCCGAGCGTCAGGCCGATGTCGATGCCCTGCTCCTTCAGCCTGGTCCTGCCGAGATCGCCGAACAGATACGGTCTCGTCCAGAAGTCGTCAGCCGTAGCATACGGAACAGGCGCAGCTTTCGTCGAAAAGTCGGCCGCATACACTCCACCGCAAAACAGCGATGAGAAAGCAATCCCCACACCGCACACCCCTGCGGTGTTCATAAACCTGCGCAACATTTTACTCGTCCTCCCGCCGTCTCAGGCTTTGCTTGTTTCGCCTCACGCCCCTGCCCAAAGCCCTCGAGCCTGGAACGCGCTCCCTCCCCCAGCGGCCGCCGACCAGGCAGCCTTGTGTCAACTGGGCGTGGATCTGTCATGCCCGATCAACCGTTCTCGCCGGCAATGCATCCGCGGCGCGCGGTGACGTGCCCTGGACTTGCTCCGCCAATGTCGATTTCGGCGCAGTGCGGGCGACGCCGGCCAGTGCCAGCTTGCGCCGCCGTCGCGCCTGCAATTGCTGATCCGCCAACACGCCGATCAGAATGACCGTCCCCATCACCGCGAAGTTCAGCGAATTCGGAATGCCCAGGATATTCACCAGGTTCTGCAGCACCTGCAGCAGCGCCGTGCCCAGCACGATACCGAGAATGGACCCCTCGCCGCCGCGCAGGCTGCACCCGCCCAGCACGGCGGCCGCAATCGCGTAGAGCTCGTAGAAATTTCCGAAGGAGCTCGGCGACACCGAGTTCGTGTAGAACACGAACAAGACCGTCGAAACTCCGGCGAGTCCGCCGCTGATGATATAGGCGGTTGCGATCACGATATTGGTGTTGATGCCCGAGAAGCGTGCCGCCTCCTCGTTCTTGCCGACGGCATAAAGCCAGCGCCCGTAGACCGAGCGGTGCAGCAGCACGCCAAGGATCAGCGCAAGGATGATCAGGAGGATGAAGGTGTTCGGGATTCCCGCCAAATTGCCCGAGGCGATGTTGCTCAGTGTCGCCGCCTCGTCGCCGTAACCGAAGCCACGGGTCGAATCGCTCGTGTAATAGCGCGCGGCGCCGCGATAGATCAGCAACCCACACAGCGTCACGATGAAGGGCTGCATCTTCAGGCGGGTGATCAGGAACCCCTGGATGCCGCCGAGCACCAGCCCGCCCAGCAGCACTGCCAGCAGCGCCAGGGGCCACGGCACCTGGTAGGTCGTCAGAAGATCGACGAACACGACGCCGAGCAGCGCAAACATCGAGCCGAGCGACAGGTCGATGCCGCCGGTGATGATCACGAGCCCTTCGCCGAGCGCGAACACACCGAAGAGGCCGATCAGATTGGCCATGTTCAAGAGGTTCACCAGCGACAGGAAGGCGGGATTGATCGCGCCCGTGATGGCGGCGATCACCACCAGCAGCAATGCCAGACCGAGCTCTTTCCTGATCATGGCGCGGCCGCTTCCGCGGTTTCCAGCGCCTGGCCCATGGCCAGTCGCAACACGTTGTATTCGCTGAACTGCTCCCGCTCGAGCACGCCGCTGACGCCGCCTTCATGCATGACCGCCACGCGGTCGGAGACGCCGATGACCTCCTCCATGTCCGAGGAGATCATCACGATCGCGACGCCCTGGTCGGCAAGCTCGCGCATCAACGCGTAGATCTCGCCCTTGGCGCCGACGTCGATGCCGCGGGTCGGCTCGTCGAAGAACATCACGCGCGGCTGCATGGACAGCCATTTGCCGAGCACGACCTTCTGCTGGTTGCCGCCGGAGAGCGTCACGGCCTCCATATCGATGCTTGGCGCCTTGATGGAGAGGCGCCTGACCTGCTCTTTAGCGACCTTGCGCTCGGCCGCGCCGCTGACCAGCCACATCCGCGCGTGATCCAATAGGCTCGCCAGCGTCATGTTCTCGCGGATCGGCAGCTCCAGCACGAGCCCGGATTTCTTGCGGTCCTCCGGCACCAGATAGATGCCTTGGCTGATCGCGTCGCGCGGCGATGCGACAGCGACCGGTGCGTTGTCGATCCTGATCTCGCCGCCCAGCAGCGGGTCAATGCCGAAGGCGGCGCGGGCAAGAGAAGTGCGGCCAGCGCCCACGAGCCCCGCCAGTCCCAGGATCTCGCCATGCCGCACGGAAAGATCAACCTGCCGGTCGGGAAAGGCCGATGTCACGGCGCCGACGATATCGCAGCCGCCCGGCCGCGGCGCCTGTTTCGGCGGGGTATGCAGCGCTTTGAGGTCGCGACCGATCATCAACCGGATCAGCGCGGCATGGCTTAGCTCGTTCCGCGCCAGCTCTCCCACGGTGCGACCGTCACGCAGCACCACGACGCGGTCAGCGCAGGTCATGATCTCTCCGAGCCGGTGAGAGATATAGATCACCGAAATGCCGTGCGCCTTCAGATCGGCAATCACCTCCAGCAGCCGTTCGGTCTCCGAGATCGTCAGGCTTGAGGTCGGCTCGTCCATGATGATCACGCGGGCGTCGATCGAGAGCGCCTTGGCGATCTCCACCATTTGCCGCTCGGCGATGGAGAGGTCTTCGACCAGCGTGTCCGGCGCGAAATCGGCACCCAGCCGCTCCAGCAGCGGGGTCACGCGAGCACGCATCTCGGCATTGTCCACCAGCTTCAGCGGCCCGCCCATCAGCTTCTCGCGCCCGATGAACACGTTGGCTGCGACGTCGAGATTCTCGAACAAGTTCAGCTCCTGGTGCACGAAGGCGATGCCGGCCCGCGTCGCCTCGGTCACCGTGGTTCGGGCATACTCGCTGGTGCCGATGCGGATCACGCCTTCGCTCGGCGCGATCACGCCACCCAGCACGCGCATCAGCGTCGATTTGCCGGCGCCGTTCTCGCCGATCAAACCCAACACTTCGCCGCGATAGACGCGCAGATTGACGTCGTCGAGCGCCCTGACCCCGGGATAGGTCTTGCTGATCCCGCTGAGCTCCAGCAGTGTCTCTGCCATCTCTCCGCTTCCCTCCCGCCCAAAGCCCGGCCACCGCGGCGGCCGGGCCGTGAAGCACGCTGAAGTCACTTCTTCAGCAGCTCCTTCAGATGAGCGGTAAACTCCGCAACGTTGGACTTGCTGACCACCTGGGTCGGCACGATCAGCTTGCTGTCGGCCGGAATCCAGGACTTGTCGCCGTTCAGCGTCTTGATGATGTTGATGGCGGAGAGATACCCGAACTCGTACGGCTGCTGCACGACAGTGGACTCGATCGTCCCGTCGGATATTCCCCGCAGCGTGCGCTGATCCTCGTCGAAGCCGACGATCTTCACCTTGCCGGCCTTGCCAGCCGCCTTGACTGCGTCATAGATCAGCGGAGTCTCGTAGCTCCAGAGGCCGGACAACAGCGCGATGTCGGGATATTTGACCAGCACGTTCTCCATGTTCGCCTTGGCCTTGGCGAAGTCCACCTGGTCGGTGAACACGTCGACCAGCTCGACCTTGGTGCCGGCGATCGCGTCCTTGATACCCTGCACCCGCTCGCGGGCGTTGTCCGCGTCCATCGTGCCGACGAACAGCGCGATCTTGCCACCGTTCGGCAACGCCTTCTTGATCTCCTCGCCTGCCTGGCGCCCGGCCGCGACGTTGTCGGTGCCGATATAGGCGAGACGCTTGCTCTGCGGCGCGTCGCTATCCGTCGTGATCAACACGGTCTTGGCCGCAACCTTGTTGAGCTCTTCGGTTGCGTGCGGCGCATCGTCGACCGAGATGGAGATGCCGGCGACGCCGCGCACCAGCAGGTCGTCCAGCTCGCGCCGCTGGCCCGCCGCCGTCGCTTCGTTGGTGACGATCAACTGGATGTCGTATTCCGGGTGCTCCTTCTGAGCCTTTTCGAGCCCGCGGCCGGCGATCGTCCAGAAATCGGCCGCGGCATTGGTGACCAGCGCGATGGTCTTTTTCTGCTGGGCCTGCGCCGCCCCCGTGGCAATGGCCAGCGCAGCTGCGGTCGCAAACAGCGACACCATCAGTTTCTTCAGCGATTCGTTCATGTACACCTCCCTTGGGTCACCCCCGTTCAGGGGTTTCACAGCGCTTATGCGCTATCTTTTATTTACGTCGCGAACAAATGCCGCAGGGCAAACCAGCCGGATCAGGATGTACTTGCCCCTTCTTCAAGTCTAAATAGTACAGATGGTACGATAATAGTAAATATGGCTGCTGAAAACCGAATCCGATTGTGCTTTTCCGGTCACACACGCATCCCATTCCCCTCCATTAAATTTACCTGATGAATTAAAGAAGCAGCATGGTTGACCAAATTGAGCCGTCCAGACGCGTGTCAAACACCGCCCGTGAATCCAACCGCGGCCGTCTCGTCGATGTCTTGCGACGCCAAGGGCCGCTGCCGCGCGTGGCGCTCGCCCGGAGTACAGGGCTGAGCTTCCCGGCCGTTTCCGGCCTGACGTCGCGGCTGATCGCAGAAGAGCTGCTCTGTGAGACCGAGACGGCGGCAACGCCGTGGTCCGAGGACGGCGAGGAAGAAGATGCGGACGCGCTGAATGGCCGCCGCCGCGGCCGGCCGGCCGTGCTGCTGACCCTGAATCCGGAGTTCGGGCGCATCGCCGCGGTCTCCGTGCGCATGAACCTGATCGAGACGCTGATCGCGGATTTCCGGGGCTCCGGCGTGGCGCAGTCGCGACTTGCACTGTCGACCCGCGCGCTCGATGCAGGCGCGCTGCGCGATCTCGTGATTGCGCAGATCAATGCGCTGCTCGATGCGACGGCGACGCCGCGCCATCGGCTGTTAGGAATCGGGATTGCGCTGCAAGGCATCGTGAACGTCGACACCGGCACGACACTGTGGAGTCCCGCACTGTCGATCACCGAAGTCGATCTGGCGACGCCGATACGTCAGGCGTTCGGCGTCGATGTCGTCATGGCGAACGACGCTGTCGCGGTCGCGCTCGCCCTCACGGCCGCCGAACCGGCATTGGCGCAAGGCCTCTCGGCCACGATCATGGTCGGTCACGGCATCGGGATGGGCGTCGTTGCCGATGGTGAAGCACGCTGGGGCGCCGGCAGCGAGATCGGCCATGTCAAGCTGGCGCCGGACGGGCCGCAATGCCGCTGCGGCCAGCGCGGCTGTATCGAGGCCTATCTTGCCGATTACGCGCTCTACCGCGACGCCCGCACCTTTCTCGATCTGCCGCCGGCGGACTCGCAGCAGCCATCGGAGGGACAGATGGCCCTGTTGCGCGAGCGCGCGCTGGGCGGCGATCCGCGTCTCGAGCACCTATTCCTGCAGGCGGGTCGCGCGCTCGCCGAGGCGGTCGCAGCAACGATATCCGTGCTGCGGCCGCACCATGTCATCCTGGCGGGTCCGGGCCTGATGGCATTCGACATGATGCGCCACGCCTATGAAGAGCGGCTTGAGCAGGCGGTGTTGCCATGGCTGCTCAGGTCCACGGCGATCCATCTGCGTCCAAGCGAATCGGCGGTCATTGTCGAGGGCATGGTGCGACGGACGCTGCGGGTGGTGGACCAAAACCACATGGAAGCGACGGAGTAAGCGCCGCGAGCAGCTTGCGCGCTGGCTGGGGCGGGAGGGATCGAACCTCCGAATGGCGGAATCAAAATCCGCTGCCTTACCACTTGGCTACGCCCCATCAGGCCCTCGGGAAACGGCGGCGACAGGAGCGTCCGCGGATTCCCTCGAGTGGTGCCGGTCTATAGGGAGAGGCGCGGCATTTCAACCGCCCGGAGGGGCAAAATACCACAAGCGCCGGTGGCGTCGCGCCATGCCTAATATCAGCGCTACGCCGCCCCGTTCCCGACGGGCGTTCTGCCACCCCTTCTGACAGTTGAGACCTCCCCCGTTTCATGGGAATACGGCGCCAAGAACTGTCCACGGGAGTGAGCCATGACCTACCGCGCGCCGATCTCTGACATGCTGCTGTCGCTCAACCACGGCGCCGGCCTGAAAGCTGCCATGGAGGCCGGCCATTACGGCGATTTCGACGGCGATATCGTGAGCGCCGTGCTGGAGGAAGCCGGCAAGTTCGCAACCGACGTGCTGGCGCCGCTCAACAGGGTCGGCGACGAGCACGGCATCAAGCTCAGCGACGGCAAGGTCACGACCGCGCCGGGCTGGCCGGATGCCTACAAGCGCTGGACCGAGGGCGGCTGGAACGCGGTCTCCGGCCCCGAGGATTTCGGCGGCCAGGGCCTGCCGCTCGCGATCAACGCCGCCTGCACCGAGATCTGGAGCGCCGCCAACGTCGCCTTCGGCCTCTGCCCGCTGCTGACGGCGTCGGCGATGGAGGCGCTGGACGCGCATGGCAGCGACGAGCTGAAGAAAATCTATCTCGAGAAGCTCGTCTCCGGCGAATGGACCGGCACGATGCAGCTGACCGAGCCGCAGGCCGGCTCCGATGTCGGCGCGTTGCGCACCCGCGCCGAGAAGCAGGCCGACGGCACCTATCGCATCAAGGGGACGAAGATCTTCATCACCTACGGCGAGCACGACATGACCGACAACATCGTGCATTTCGTGCTGGCGCGCCTGCCGGACGCGCCCGCAGGGACCAAGGGGATATCGCTGTTCCTCGTGCCGAAATTCATGGTCAACGAAGACGGCTCGCTGGGTGCGCGCAACGACATCTTTGCCTCCGGCGTCGAGCACAAGCTTGGCATGCATGCCTCCCCCACCTGCACCATGACCATGGGCGATCATGGCGGCGCGATCGGCTTCCTGGTCGGCGAAGAGAACCAGGGCATGCGCTGCATGTTCACGATGATGAACCAGGCCCGCCTCGGCGTCGGCCTCGAAGGCGTCGGTGTTGCCGACCGTGCCTATCAGCAGGCATTGTCGTACGCACAAGAGCGCAAGCAGGGCCGCGCCCTCGGCAACAAGGGTGACGGTTCCGATGCGATCTTCGTGCATCCCGACGTCAAGCGCATGCTGATGCGGATGCGGGCGCAGACCGCTGCGGCGCGCACCATCTGCTATGCGACCGCGGTGGCGATCGACGTCTCGACGCGTGCCAGGGATCCGAAGGTCCGCGCCGACGCTGCCGCGCGTGCGGCATTGCTGACGCCGATGGCCAAGGGCTATTCGACCGACATCGGCAACGAGGTCGCCTATCTCGGCGTGCAGGTGCATGGCGGCATGGGCTTCATCGAGGAGACCGGCGCGGCGCAGCACTATCGCGATGCCCGCATCACCGCGATCTACGAGGGCACCAACGGCATCCAGGCCATCGACCTCGTCACGCGAAAGCTCGCGGCCAACGGCGGCGCGTCGGTGTGGGCGCTGCTCGACGAACTCTCCGCAATCGTGAAGCAGGTCGAAGCCTCCAACGATCCCGCCTTCGGCACCACGGGCGTGAAATTGCGTGAGGCACTGGAGGCGCTGACGCGCACCAGCAAATGGCTGCTGGAGCGCCTTCCTTCCGCGCCGAACGAGGCGCTGGCCGGCGCGACGCCGTATCTGCAACAGTTCGGCGCCACGCTCGGCGGCTGCATGCTGGCGTCTGAAGCGCTCGCCGCGAAATCCGACGGCATCGCGGACGCCGCGCGCTACGTCTCGCTGGCGCGCTTCTTCGCCGAGAACATCGCGGTGCAGGCCGGCGCGCTCGAGCGCACCGTGACGGAGAGTGCGGAGTCGGTCGCGGCAGCGGATGCGGTGCTGTTGGGGTAGCTGGGACGCGTAGCCCGGATGGAACGCAGCGCAATCCGGGGCCATCATTGCTGGTGACACGAATTCCGGATTGCGCTGCGCTCCATCCGGGCTACGAAGCCGCGAGCTTCGTACGTCGCCCCGGCCGCCATAGTACGACGCTCGCCGCCACCACGTCGAGCACCACGCACATCGCAAACGCGCTCGTGTAGTCGCCGGTTACGCTGCGCACGAGACCGACGATGCCGGGGCCGAAGGCGCTGACGATGCCGCTGATCGAGGTGCCCAGCCCCATCGCAGCGGCGAAGGCGCTCGCGCCGATCTCGCGCTGGATGATCAAAGGCGGGAACGTGATCATGTTGCCGATCGAGAAACCGTAGACGGCGCAGCACACGAGCAGCACGGTCGGGTTCGTGCTTTGCAGAAGCACGAACAGCGCCGCCGCCTGGCTCGTCATCGATGCCGCGCAGGCGAGCCGCGGATCGAGCCGGTCCACGAACAGGCCGAGCGACAGGCGCCCGACCACCGCCATCGCCGCCATGACGGTGACGGCAAGGCCCGCACTGGCGCGGCCGATCAGCGGTTCGAGGAACGTCACCTGATGGATGATGAATCCCATCTGCGCCAGCAGCGCGACCGCGATCGGCAGCACCATGGTCCAGAACGCCGCGTTGGCGAGCAGCGTCTTGCGTGAGTGAACCGAAGGCAAGGCAGTGCCGCCAGTGGATGGATTCCCACCCGACGTCGGCGGCATTTCGGTTCGCCACCCGGTGAAGATGACCACCACCGGCAGCACCAGCACCACCATCGCCAGCGTGGCCGCCAGCATCGCGGAACGAAAGCCGATGCTGCCGCTCAGCGACAGCAGCAGCGGCACGAGCACGATGCCCCCGCAGGTCGCGCCGTTGTAGGCGAGGCTGAGCGCGAGCCCGCGGCGCCGTTCGAACCAGGAGTTCAGCACGGTCGCGATCACCACCGTGCCCATGCCGGTCCAGCCGACCGACATCAGCGCATAAGCAAGATAGAGCTGCCACGGCGTCTGCAGCAGCGCCAGCAGCACCGTCGAAGCGCCGAGCGCCGACAGGCCGCACAGGATCAGCGACCGCAGCCCGATGCGGGCGAGCAGATCGTCGGTGAAGATGACGAGGACGGCAGTCAGGAGAAAGGAGAAGGTGCTGGCCGCGGAGACCAGCGTGCCCGGCCAGCCATGGGCGCGCTGCAGTTCCGCGAGATAGACGCCCTGACCGTACAGGCCGAAGCCGAACATGAAGAAGGCCATCAGGAAGCAGGCCAGCACGACGCGCCAGCCGCGATAGTGCAGCGAGGATTCGTCAACACGAGTGGCGGCAATCATCAATCGGGCAATCGGCCAAATGGAACGGCGCGAGGCGATCGTGCACCACAACCAGTGGTTTTTCAATCGAAAATGGCGGTTGATCATTGCAACGCGGAACACGGCGGCGAGCGTGATGCGCCCGTCTCGGGCGAATTCGGTCTCCAAAAGGTCGCGCTAGCGCATTGGCACGCCTGCAAGATGATGTAGGCTGACGTTTCGCGAGTCTAGCCAATGTCAGTATCGCGGCGACCGCAGGGGCCCCTCATGCCGAATGGCAATATCGTCGTCAGCGAAGAGCGCGGAACGCGCGTGATCACCCTGCGCCGCCCGAGCAAGAAGAACGCGATCACGCAGGACATGTATCGGGAGATGAGCCGCGCGATCGACACCGCGCAGAACAATCCCGACATCCGCTGCATGATCATCACCGGGGGCTCCGGCGTGTTCACCGCCGGCGACGACATCGACGATTTCATGCACGCCGACACGTCGCGTCCCGAGACGCTGTCCGACGGCGCCAAGTTTCTCTATTCGCTAGCTCTCAACGCCAAGCCGGTGATCGCGGCCGTGGACGGCGCGTCGATCGGCATGGGCACCGTGATGCTGTTCCATTGCGACTATGTGCTGGCCTCGAACGCGGCGACCTTCTCCGCGCCCTACATCCATCTCGGGCTCGTGCCGGTCGGCGCGTCCAGCCTCTTGATGCCGAACACGATGGGCTACCAGCGCGCCTTCGCCATGCTGGTGATGGGACGGACTTTTACGGCCGCGGAAGCGCATGCCGCCGGCTTCGTCAACACCGTGGTCTCGCCGGGTCATACCGAGGTCGAGGCACGCAAGGTGGCGCGCGATATCTGCCGGCTTCCCGCCGAAGCGGTCGCGATCTCGCGCAAACTGCTCCGCGTCGCATCCGAGGAGCTCACCCGCCGCATCGATCAGGAGGCCCATCTGTTCGGCGAGCGGCTGAAGTCGGAAGAAGCCACCGCCGCGTTCAACGCGTTTATGAACAGGAAGAAGCGGTAGGCTGTCTTCCCTCTCCCATGGCGGGAGAGCCTGGCTCGCCGCAAAGCGGCGAGACGGGTGACGGGTTCTATCCGCGAGTCGAACTCACATTTTAATTTGCGGAGGCACCCCCTCATCCGGCGCTTCGCGCCACCTTCTCCGGAAGGGGAGAAGGAAGAAAGCTTCGTGAAATCTTCGTGCGGAACGACTAGTCTGGTTTCATGCAACATGTTCTCCGGCTGACCGTCTTCTCGCTCGCGCTCGCCGCCCTGCCCGCGTCCGCCCAAACCGCCGCACCCGTCGAGCTGCGCATCCTGGCGATCAACGATTTCCACGGCAGTCTGCGCCCGCCGCCGGGCGGCATCCGGATCAGCGATCCCGAGGACAAGTCCAGGAAGGTGATGGTGGCGGCCGGCGGTGCCGAATACATGGCGACGCTGGTGAAGCAGCTGCGCGAGGGCCACAAGAACACGATCTTCGTCGCCGCCGGCGACCTGATCGGCGCGAGCCCGTTCCTGTCGGCGATGTTCCACGACGAACCTTCGATCGAGTCGCTCTCGATGATGGGGCTCGCGATCAGCTCGGTCGGCAATCACGAATTCGACGAAGGCAAGACCGAGCTCCTGCGGATGCAGAACGGGGGCTGTCATCCCGTCGACGGCTGTCAGGGGCCGCATTCCTTTACGGGCGCCAAATTCCGCTATCTAGCGGCGTCCACCATCGAGACGGCGACGGGCAAGAGCGTGCTGCCGCCTTACGAGATCAGGGAATTCGAAGGCATCCCCATCGCCTTCATCGGGCTGACCTTGAAGGACACCGCGGGCATCGTCTCGCCATCGGGCATCACCAGCCTCGAATTCCGCGACGAAGCCGAGACGGTGAACGCGCTGGTGCCGCAGCTGAAAGCGCGTGGGGTCGAGGCGATCGTGGTGCTGATCCACCAGGGCGGCGAGCCGGCCGGCGACTACAATGAATGCCCTGCCATCACGGGGCCGATCGTCGACATCGTGAAAAAATTCGATCGCGCCGTCGACCTCGTCGTCAGCGGCCACACCCATCGTGCTTATGTCTGCGATATTGACGGGCGGCTCGTCACCAGCGGCGACAAATACGGTACTCTGGTCACCGCGATCGACCTCAAGCTCGATCCGGCAACGCGCGACATCGTCAGCGCCAGGGCCGAGAACGTCCTCGTCGCCAATGCCTCGCTGCCTAGGGATCCCGAGCAGACCGCACTGATTGACGCGTACGACAGGCTTTCGGCGCCGATCGCCGATCGCCCGGCTGGATCGGTGACGCAGACGCTGTCACGCGTGCCGAACGAGGCCGGCGAAAGCCCGCTCGGTGACGTCATTGCGGACGCGCAGCTCGCCGCGACCAGGGACGCCAAGGACGGCGGCTCCGTCATCGCGCTCACCAATCCCGGCGGCATCCGCACCGACATCGTTCCAAAGGAGAACGGCGCGATCACCTTCGGCGACGTTTTCGCCAGCCAGCCGTTCCGCAACCGGCTCGTCACCATGACGCTCACGGGCAGCCAGCTCAAGGATATGCTGGAGCAGCAATGGCTCGATCCGAAGCGGCCGCGGATACTCCAGGTCTCGAACGGGTTCAGTTACGCCTGGGATGCGGCGAAGCCATTCGGCGAGCGCGTGATCAACGAGAAGATGACGCTCAATGGCAGGCCGATCGAAGCCGGAAGCGGCTACCGCGTCACCCTCAACGATTACCTCGCAGTCGGTGGCGACGGCTTTACGGCCGCCAAACAAGGCACGGGGCCGCAATATGGCGGCTACGACGCCGACGCGCTGTTTGCGTTCTTCAGGGCGCACGGACCGATCGGGCCGTTGCCGCTGAGCCGCATCCTGCGCGTGAATTGATCCGGATCAAACGGGCCGGTCCGGGGCCACCCTTTGCCATTCCCGGGGGAACGCATAGATTGGGTTTTGCATTTGCGTTTTGGCGCCGGATGCGCCAAGCGACGTCGAGAGCCCGCATCCCATGAGGCCGACTGATGAGTACGCTTCTCCTCTCCCACAAGGCCTGCCTCGACCACGTCACGCCGCCGGGACACCCTGAAAGGCCGGACCGCCTGCGCGCGGTGGAGGAGGCGCTGTCGCATGAGCGCTTCCAGTTCCTGGCGCGCGACCAGGCGCCGGAGGGCGATCTCGATCTCGTCACGCTCTGCCACAACGAGCACTACGTCACGGAGCTGCGCCACATCGCGCCGACCAGCGGACAGGTCTATATCGATGGCGACACCTCGATGTCGCCGGGCACGTGGGAAGCGGTGATGCGCGGCGTCGGCGGCGCGGTCGCGGCAACCGAAGCGGTGATGGCGGGCGAGCATCGCAACGCCTTCGTCGCGGTGCGCCCGCCCGGCCACCACGCCGAGATCGGCAAGCCGATGGGCTTCTGCTTCTTCGACAACGTCGCGATCGCCGCGCGCCACGCGCAGCGCAAATACGGCATCAAGCGCGCGGCCATCGTCGATTTCGACGTTCATCACGGCAACGGCACGCAGGACATCTTCTGGTCGGACCCGACCGTGATGTACTGCTCGACGCACCAGATGCCGCTGTTTCCGGGCACCGGTGCCAAGAGCGAGCGCGGCGACCACGACACCATCGTCAACGCGCCGCTCGCCTCCGAGGACGGTGGGCCGGAATTCCGCATCGCATTCGAGAATTTGATCCTGCCGCAGCTCGAAAAATTCAGCCCGGAACTGCTCGTCATTTCTGCCGGCTTCGACGCGCATTATCGCGATCCGCTGGCGTCGCTGAATTTGCGCGCGGAGGATTATGCCTGGGTGACGCGCAAGCTGATGGACCTCGCCGACAAGACCGCCGGGGGGCGCGTTGTTTCTGTGCTCGAGGGCGGCTACGACCTGCAAGGACTGAAAGAATCTGTTACGGCGCATGTCGGCGCCCTGATGGGCGCCTGACACACCCGCCACATTGCGCCCGCAAAACTTTGCTTTCTCCGACGTGAAGCGAATCGGGCAATCGGAAACTTATATGGCCGAAAATACCCAAATCGACATCTCCAGGCTGACCTTCGAACGCGCCATCGAGGAGCTCGAAACGATCGTGAAACGGCTCGAGGACGGCAAGGTGCCGCTCGAGGAATCCGTGACGATCTACGAGCGCGGCGAGGCCCTGAAGCGCCGCTGCGAGGAGTTGCTGCGCCAGGCCGAGGCGCGCGTCGACAAGATCACCACCGACGCCAGCGGCCAGGCGACCGGCACCGCGCCGCTCGACGTCCAGTAAGGGCCGCCTTCAAAGCCGCCTATCTCACGCAGCGCGCACCGGCAATTTTTCATGATCGCACGCCGCCGTCGGCGTTGCTGCTGCTTTGATTCCAGGGAACCCGCGCGCGCTGGAGATCACGGAACCTCCCTCACAGGGCCCTCACCCTCCCGAATCCGCCGAAAAATAGCTTCCCCACGCGGAAAACCTTGCCGAGGAACCGGGCTAGCTTGGAACCCTTGCGATGGCGCCAGGATTAACCACTCTGGCCCGCGGGTTGCAGGTGCATGCCCGTAATCGGGCCCGCGGGTTGGCTTTGGCCCAAGCTTTGGTGTAAAGCTGCGCGGAGTGTGGCTTTTTGTAAGCCTTGCGTGGGCACTGATTACCGACGACAAGCGCTTCAAACTGCTGATGAATTGGCTGGGATGGACGAAGCCGATCTAAGTGACAGGGATCACAGAGACTGAACCGGAGAGCACTTAAGCTCACCTAAGCTTGAAGACGGGGCTTTGCCCCATGCAGGTGGCTCCGACGGTTTAAGGACTCGCGCTGCGCCGATATTGAGCAAACCCATCGCGCGCCGGAACGATCTTCCGGCGCTGACAAATTGGAAATCGCCGTGAACGCATATAGTAAAACGCCGCTTCTCGACACCATCCGGACGCCGGACGACCTGCGCAAGCTCAAGGTCGAGCAGGTTCGCCAGGTCGCCGACGAGCTGCGTCAGGAGACCATCGATGCCGTCTCGGTGACCGGCGGTCACTTCGGCGCAGGCCTCGGTGTGGTCGAGCTCACCACTGCGATCCATTACGTCTTCGACACCCCGCGCGACCGGCTGATCTGGGACGTCGGCCACCAGGCCTATCCGCACAAGATCCTCACCGGCCGGCGCGATCGCATCCGCACGCTGCGCACCGGCGGCGGCCTGTCCGGCTTCACCAAGCGCAGCGAGAGCGATTACGATCCGTTCGGCGCCGCGCATTCCTCGACCTCGATCTCCGCCGGCCTCGGCATGGCGGTCGCGCGCGACCTCTCCGGCGGCAAGAACAACGTTATCGCCGTCATCGGTGACGGCGCGATGTCGGCGGGCATGGCCTATGAGGCCATGAACAATGCGGGGGCAATGAACTCGCGCCTGATCGTCATCCTCAACGACAACGACATGTCGATCGCGCCGCCGGTCGGCGCGATGAGCGCCTATCTGTCGCGGCTCTACTCGGGCAAGACCTATCGCACGCTGCGCGATGTGGCCAAGCAGATCAACCAGCGCCTGCCCAAGATCCTCGCCAACCGAGCCAACCGCGTCGAGGAATATTCCCGCGGCTTCATGATGGATGGCGGCACGCTGTTCGAGGAGCTCGGCTTCTATTACGTGGGCCCGATCGACGGCCACAACCTCGACCATCTTCTGCCCGTGCTGAAGAACGTGCGCGACATGGAGACCGGCCCGATCCTGCTCCACGTCGTGACGCAGAAGGGCAAGGGCTACGGCCCGGCGGAAGCCTCCGCCGACAAGTACCACGCGGTCGTCAAGTTCGACGTCGCGACCGGCACCCAGGCCAAGTCCAAGCCGAACGCGCCGGCCTATCAGAACGTATTCGGCCAGAGCCTCGTCAAGGAAGCGGAGAAGGACGACAAGATCGTCGCCATCACCGCGGCCATGCCTTCCGGCACCGGCGTCGACATCTTCAACAAGGCGTTCCCGGACCGCACCTTCGACGTCGGCATCGCCGAGCAGCACGCAGTGACGTTCGCCGCCGGTCTCGCCACCGAAGGCTACAAGCCGTTCTGCGCGATCTACTCGACCTTCCTGCAGCGCGGCTACGACCAGATCGTGCATGACGTCGCGATCCAGAGCCTGCCCGTGCGCTTCGCCATCGACCGCGCCGGCCTCGTCGGCGCCGACGGCGCCACCCATGCCGGTTCGTTCGACAACGCCTATCTCGGTTGTCTGCCGAACATGGTGATCATGGCCGCGTCCGATGAAGCCGAGCTGGTGCACATGGTTGCAACCCAGGTCGCGATCAATGATCGTCCGAGCTCGCTGCGCTATCCGCGCGGCGAAGGCCGAGGCATCGAGATGCCCGAAGTCGGCATTCCGCTCGAGATCGGCAAGGGCCGCATCGTCCGCCAGGGCAGCAAGATCGCCCTGCTCTCCTTCGGCACGCGCCTCGCCGAATGCGAGAAGGCCGCCGACGAGCTCGCAGCCCACGGCCTTTCGACCACGATCGCGGATGCGCGCTTCATGAAGCCGCTGGACACCGAGCTGGTGCTCAAGCTCGCGCGCGACCACGAGATCCTGATCACGATCGAGGAAGGCTCGGTCGGCGGTTTCGGCTCGCATGTCGCGCAATACCTGACCGACCAGGGCGCGCTCGACAGCGGCCTGGTGCGGTTCCGCTCCATGGTGCTGCCCGACGTGTTCCAGGACCACGACACCCCGGCGGCGATGTACGGTCGCGCCGGTCTCGACGCCAAGGGCATCGTCGCCAAGGTGTTCGAGGCGCTCGGCAAGGACGTCAAGGCTGAGACGGTTAAGCTCGCCTGATAGCGAGCTTCGACCTTCCGCGAAGCAGCTGTGATGAAAATCTATCTGGCAGGCCCCGACGTGTTCCTGCCAGATGCGGTTGAGATCGGCCGGCTAAAGGTCGCGGTCTGTGCCGCGCACGGCTTCAGCGGCCTCTATCCCCTCGACAACGAAATCGACCTCGCCGCCCCCGACGCCTCGCGGCAGATCTTTTGCGGCAACGAGGCGATGATGGACGCGGCCGATGCGATCATCGCCAACCTCACGCCGTTCCGCGGCGCCGGCGCCGATCCCGGCACCGTCTACGAGCTCGGCTACATGGCCGGCCGCCGCAAGTTCTGCCTCGCCTATTCCAATGACGGTGCCGCCTATGCCGACCGTGTCAGTCGCTTCATGGACGTGACGTCCGAAGACGGACGGCTGGTCGACGCGCAGGGGCTGACGGTCGAGGATTTTGGCCTCGTCGACAATCTCATGATGATCCACGCGCTGGAGCTGCATGGCTGCCCGCTGGTGACGCCGGCGCAGATGCCGATCGACGTCTAGCACGATCTGGCCACGTTCGAGGCTTGCGTCCGGATGGCGGCCGCGCGATTGATCGCTACATAAGCGTCTTAGGCCTCTTCGGAGAGATGATGTCCCCTGCCCGCAAGCGCGCGGATGTTCTGCTGGTCGAGCGCGGCCTGTTCGAGAGCCGGGCGCGGGCGCGCGCGGCGATCGAGGCCGGGCTCGTCACCGCCGACGACAAGCAGGTCGCAAAGCCGTCGGAGACGATCGCCGAGGACGCCGTGATCCAGGCCGAGCCCGCGCATCCCTACGTCTCCCGCGGCGGCGTCAAGCTCGCCGGCGCGCTGGAGCGCTACCCGATCGAGATCGAGGACCATGTCTGCCTTGACGTCGGCGCCTCCACCGGCGGATTCACCGAGGTGCTGCTGGCGAACGGCGCGAGCCTCGTCTTTGCCATCGATGTCGGCACCAGCCAGTTGCATCCCTCGCTGCGCGGTCACTCCAAGATCGTGTCGATGGAAGAGACCGACATCCGCGCCTATGACGGCAAGCGCCTGCCGGCGCGGCCCGATGTCGTCGTGATCGACGTCAGCTTCATCTCGCTCAAGACGGTGCTGCCCATCGCGCTGTCGCTGGCGGCGGCGCCGATGAGCCTGCTAGCGCTGATCAAGCCGCAATTCGAGGCAGACCGGAAGCACAACAAGAAGGGCATCGTCCGCGACGCCGCCGTGCACCGCGAGATCTGCGACGACATCGCAGCCTTTGCGGCCTCGCTCGGCTGCACCGATATCGAGGTGTTCCCGTCGGCGATCACCGGCGGCGACGGCAACATCGAATTCTTCCTGGGCGCGCGCCGTGGTTGAGCGCGTGACGATCGATCACGTCGGCCATCGCGGCGACGGCGTCTCGCTCGATGCTGGCGATGCCATCTATGTGCCCTACACGCTCGGTGGCGAGACCGTCGAGGTCGATCATGTCGTCGGCAATCATCCCGACCGCCGCAAGCTGCTGGCGGTGGACGTCGCCAGCCCCGAGCGCGTCGCGCCGTTCTGTCCGCATTTCGGCGTCTGTGGCGGCTGCGCGATCCAGCACTGGGCGGCCGAACCGTATCACGCCTGGAAGCGCGGCATCGTGGTCCAGACCCTGGCCCAGGCCGGCATCGACTGCGAGGTAGCCTCGCTGGTTGATGCCCACGGTGCGGGACGCAGACGCATCACGCTGCACGGCCGGTTCGGCACCCATGACATCCTCAAGGTCGGCTTTTCGGCTGCCAGCGCGCACGACGTCATCCCGATTGATCGCTGCCCGATCCTCGATCCCGGGCTCGAGGGTGCACTCGATGCCGGTTGGGCGCTCGCCGAGCTGCTGACGTCCAAAATGCCGGTGACGAAACCGCTGGACATTCAGGTCACCGCGACCGCCAACGGTCTCGATGTCGACGTGCGCGGCTCCGGCCCGCTGCCCACGTCGCTCGTGACGGCGCTGTCGCGCGTCGCCGAGCAGCACCGCCTGGCGCGGCTGACACGGCACGGCGAACTGGTGCTGCAACGCCTGCCACCGACCCTGCAGATGGGCCGCGCCGAGGTGACGCTGCCGCCGGGCTCGTTCCTGCAGGCGACCGTCGCCGGCGAAGAGACGCTCGCGTCGCTTGTCGCCGAGCGCATCGGCAAGGCGAAGAACGTTCTCGATCTCTTCTGCGGCGTCGGGCCGTTTGCATTGCGGCTCGCCGAGAAGGCCCGCGTCACCGCCCATGACAACGACGCCGGCGCCATTGCAGCGCTCGAAAAAGCCGCGCGCACGCCGGGTCTCAAGCCGATCAAGGCCGAGCCGCGCGATCTGTTTCGCCGTCCCCTGGTGGCACCGGAGCTGCGCGATTTCGACGCCGTCGTGTTCGACCCGCCGCGTCAGGGCGCGCAGGCGCAGGCCTTGAAGCTCGCCGCGAGCAAGGGGCCGGTGGTGGTCGCGGTCTCCTGCAACGTCGCGACCTTTGCCCGCGACGCGCGGCTGCTGATCGATGGCGGGTACAAGATCGACGTAGTCGTGCCGGTGGATCAGTTCCGCCACACGCCGCATGTCGAGCTCGTTGCGAAGTTCACGCGCTAGTTAGCGCCGAAGGCCACTCAACGCCGGCGACTCGCCGGGCAGCATGTTCGATCTGAGATCGCTATCCATGCGGCCCGAGTCCTGCTGGGTGAACCCGGCCCCAAACGACAGGCTGAGGTTGGAGGTCGGCTTGAACTCGACACCCGCAAATGCGCCGTAGCCGGGCGAGGCGCTGGACGTGAGCGGCGCAAGCGAGCTGCCAATGCCGCCGCCGTATTTCAGGGTGTCGAAACCGGCAAAGAACGTGATGGGCATGCCGCCCGCGGTCTTGGTGTTGTAGCCGAACTGCGTGCTGTCGTAGGAGAGCGCGCTGAAATTGCCGCTCAGTCCGGCCGGGCTGAGGCCGCTCCAATTGAGATTGCCATGCTGGCTGCCGACAAAGAAGCCGTTCGCAGAACCGCTGCGGCCGCTTGCGTCGCCGCCATTGAAGCTCGGGAAAATGCCGTAGCTATCGGCGCTCTGGCCGGCAACACCGCCGAATCCAAAAGGTCCGCCGGGGATCCAATATTGCAGGGGTGCGGCTTGCGCATGAGCCGGCGCTTCGCCGAGGCAGAGCAGGGCAAGAAAAACCGCGAGACCGCAAGAGGGTGTAAGCCTGAACATTCAAATAACCGTCGAAAAGCTTGCGAATTATATCCACCAGACATCATGAATGCCAGCATAACGACACCATTCTTCCCCTGAGTTCCGGGATCACGTTTTTCTGCCAATTTGAACTTCCCGCATGCCGGATTGACCCACCTAAGGGGGCGCGTCAGCACGGAGGCTGTCATGGAGGTCAATTCCGACAAGTTGAATGCCTTTATGGGCAAGATGGTCACCGAATTCGGGGCGGCGATGAATGCGTCGCTGGTCCTGCTCGGGGACAAGCTCGGTCTCTACCGTACCCTTGCCGCCAAGGGACCGATGAACTCGTCCGAGCTCGCAAGCGCCACCGGGACGGCGGAGCGCTACGTCCGCGAATGGCTCGCGAGTCAGGCGGCGTCCGGCTACATCGAATACGATTCCGCTTCGGCAAAATTCTCGATGCTACCGGAGCAGGCGATGGCGCTTGCCGATGAGGACAGTCCGGTGTTCCTCGGCGCGTTCGGCAATGTCATTGCCTCGGCGTTTCTCGACGAGCCGAAGATCTCGGACGCATTCAAATCCGGCAAGGGCGTCGGCTGGAACCGGCGCAGCGAGTGCCTGTTCTGCGGCACCGCCCGCTTCTTCAGGACCGGGTACATGCATCATCTGGTGCAGGAATGGCTGCCCGCGCTCGACGGCGTCGTGGACAAGCTGAAGCGCGGCGCCAAGGTCGCCGATGTCGGCTGCGGGCACGGCGTCTCGACACGGCTGATGGCGGAAGCCTTCCCGAACTCCCGCTTCTACGGCTTCGACTATCACGAGGGTTCGATCGAGGCCGCGCGAAAGGCGGCCACCGAAGCCGGATTGGGCGACCGGGTCAGCTTCGCTGTTCATTCCGCCAAGACCTATCCGGCCGAGGGCTATGATCTCGTCTGCTTCTTCGATTGCCTGCATGACATGGGCGATCCCGTCGGCGCCATCGGCCACGTGCGCGAGACCATGGCAAAGGACGGCACCTGCATGCTGGTCGAGCCGTTCGCAGGCGACCGCCTCGAGGACAATCTCAACCCGGTCGGGCGGGTCTATTATGCGGCGTCGACCATGATCTGCACGCCGGCCTCGCTCGACCAGGAGGTGGGCCTCGCACTGGGCGCGCAAGCGGGCGAGGCAAGGCTGCGCAAGGTCGCGCGAGAGGGCGGACTGACGCGCTTCCGCCGCGCCGCTGAAACGCCCTTCAATCTGATTCTGGAGGCGCGGATCTGATCTTCCGATTCCGGCGCGTGGCCGCGGCATATGCCATGCCGATGCTGCAGCCACGCCCGGCGCCGATACCCTCCCTCGCTCGCGCCGCAACGTAAGGCAGCGGGCACGCCGCGTCCGACTATGACATCGGGCTGTACTTCAAAGCAGCGCTTCCGCTGGAGACCGAACGCTTGCTGGCCGCCGCAAAGGAAATCGCCGACAATTCTGCCGTCACGGCGGTGACGAAGATAGGGGAATGGGGGCCGTGGATCATCGGAGGTGCCTGGCTGTCCGTTGGCGGACAAAGGGTCGACCTGCTCTATCGCAACGCCGACGCTGTGTCGTCATGGAATCCTGTCGGGCCGGCATCATCACCATGGACTACCAGCCCGGCCATCCACACGGCTTCTGCTCGGCGAGCTGGATGGGCGAGATCGCCTATTGCCAACCACTGCGCGATCCGCAAGACCTGATCAACCGGTTGAAATCGATCGCGCTGCCCTACCCGCAACCGTTGCGGGATGCCCTGATCCGGCGCTTCCAGTGGGAAATCCTCTTCGGCATCGAGAATGCGGAGCTTGCGGCCGCACGTAACGAGCAGACCATATCGCCGGATGCGGCTACCGGTCGCTGGCCTGCATTGCGCAGATCGTGTTCGCACTGAACGAGCGCTATCTCATCAACGAGAAGGGTGCGCTATTGGAAGCAGCGCGGTTACCGCTGACAATTCCGCATCTGGACGAGCAGGCGACGGAGATCTGGCGACTGATCGGCAATGGCGCTTTGGCGACCGCTGCGACGTCTTGCGTCAGATCGACCGGCAATTGAAGGCGCTGACGCGGTCCAGCGAGCAGCAGCCGTGATCTGCTACGCCGTCCTGTCCACCGAGGACGATGTATCCGACGGCGGATATTTCGTCACGGGCACCACGAAGGACTTGTTGCGGACCTGGTAGATGATCTTGCCGTTCTGCCCGTCATCGGTCGCAATCTGCGCCTGCCCGAACATGATGACGTTCTTGTAGACGGTGCCGGTGCCCTGACGGGTGACGCCATCGGTGGTGACGCTGACCTGCGCTTCGTTGCCGTTGACAGCGAGCACCCTGAAGCTCGCGCTCTTGCCATTGTCACTGGAATAGCCGCCCCAGCTTCCCATCAGGCGGCTGTCGGAGGCCGGCGGCGCCTGCTTCTCGAGAGTCGCGGTCTGCTTGCCCGCGCCTGCAGATGACAACAGCACCAGACTCTTGCCGTCCTTGGTGCCGACCGTGACCGTGCCGAAGGTGAGAAGCGAACCGGCGACCTCGCCAAAGCCGCGCTCGGTGCGCCCGTTATGGGTGTACTCGACTTGCGCCCGGGCCCCGCGGATGTTCACGACCTTGAAGCTGACGGGCTGGTTGTTGCCAGCCCAATTGCCCTTCCACTCACCGAGCAGGGAGCTCTGGTGATACACTCGCTCGAGAGCGGGAGAAATCTGGCTGGTGCTCGAGGTGACGATGGCCATTGGGTTGCTCGGCGGATGTGTCTGACAGGCCCGCTTCTTTCGCGCCCCGACAGCAACGTCAGAACCTTATCCGGAAACAAATGAAAGCAGCCGATTAGGGCCACGCAACGGTTAACGCATGGTTAAAATTCCATCGCCGGCAAATAGGGCAAAAGGTCTCGTCCGGTGGCCGCGCTCAGCGACCCCAGCGGTCTGACCAGATCTTCTCGCCGATCATGCAGTTCACACGCGGCTCCTTGTCCTTCTCCGCAACCCGCATCACGGGACGCTCCGGCATACGGCCCGCAACCTCCATCAAGAGCTTGGTGCGGATGGCTTCCTTGAACTTATCGCGGTCCTTGATCGTGATGACGAAGGAACCGGGGCCGCCGATGACGCAATCCTCATAGTAGAAATCGAGATTGTCGATATCCATGGTCGAATAGGAGGGTTCCTTGACCATGATCGGCAGGCCGTTGATGACGATACCCTTCTCGATCGCTGCGTCGCGCGCAATCGTGACCGGAGTGCCATTGTTGTTGGGACCGTCGCCGGAAATGTCGATCACGCGGCGCAAGCCCCGATAGGGATCCTCGTCGAACAGCGGCATCGCGAAACTGATCGCGCCGGAGATCGAGGTGCGCGAGGCACGCCGGATCGGCGTCTTCAGGATTTCGGCGGCGACGGCATCGGCGGTCTCCGGTCCGTCGACCAGCCGCCACGGAATGATGATCTTCTGGTCGGTCGAGGCGGCCCACTCGAAATAGGTCACCGCGATCCGGCCGTTCGGGCCCAGCTTCAGCGCCTGCAGGAATTCCTTCGACTGGATCGCCTGCGCATAGCCTTCACGCTGGACCGCGAGCTCGTCCATGTCCATGGAGTAGGAGACGTCGACGGCGAGGATCAGCTCGACATCGACCGTCTGCGCGTCTCTGTCGGCTGCTTGCCGCTGCGGCTGATTTTTGAGTAGCCCCAGTCTGGGCGACTCAAACTTGGGTCCTGGTGCCGCGATGCCCGCGACGTCCCCTCCGGCGAACATGCCGGTCACCAGCACAGCCCCGATCGAGAACAGCAAGCGCATCGCAGCCTCCCGTCGTATGACCTGATGGTGACATGCAATCGCCTTGCCGCAAAGTCCGAAGATCGCTCGCGCTTCACATTCCGGTTAGGCATTTGCCAGTTAGGCATTTGCAGGCGGGAATTGCGAAGCGTTACGCAAAGCTGCCGCCATGTTGCCGCGCTCGCGCCGCTGACTGCGCGATCGTGGGCACAGGCATACACTAGTGCGGTGTGCTCCCGGACTGACGGGCCACTGGACAGAGCACCTCGCCCACTTGTCCGGCGCGATTTCCATGTTAGGCTGGCCGGACAGATGGGGATGGAGTCCCCCGACAACCGCCCGGCGGTCTGTGACCGTAGTGGGCTGATGACTCCTGCTTGAGGAGGGGCAATTTCTAGGCCTCTGCCTTCGGCGGGAGCATGGACGAACCCGCCGCCGGCGGGTTTTTTGTTGCCTGGACGCGATGGCCGAGGAGAGGTCAAGGAAGGCCGAGGAGAAATCCTGGACGTGACGACGACAACACCGAATGCTGCACGTGCGGGGCTGCCCAGGGGGATCTGGGTGCTCGGTTTCGTCTCGATGCTGATGGACGTCTCTTCCGAGATGATCCACGCACTGCTCCCGGTCTATCTCGTCACCGTGCTCGGCGCCTCCACGCTCACCGTCGGCTTCATCGAGGGCATTGCCGAGGCGACCGCCTCGATCACGAAGATCTTCTCCGGCGCGTTGTCCGACTGGCTCGGTCGGCGCAAATTGCTCGCTGCGCTCGGCTACGGGCTGGCCGCGCTGACAAAACCGCTGTTCCCGCTTGCCCCTAGCGTCGAATGGCTGGTTGCCGCGCGCTTCATCGATCGCGTCGGCAAGGGCATTCGCGGCGCGCCGCGCGATGCGCTGATCGCCGATATCGCACCTATCGGCCTGCGCGGCGCGAGCTTCGGCCTGCGGCAGTCGCTCGACACCATCGGTGCGTTCGTCGGGTCGCTGATGGCGATCGGCCTGATGTGGTGGACGGCGGACAATTTTACGATGGTGTTCTGGGTGGCCGTGCTGCCGGGCTTCCTGTCGTTCGGACTGATCGCGTTCGCGGTGAGCGAGCCGGAGCCGGACCCCGGCCGGGAGCCGTCAAGGAATCCACTGAATACCGCTGCGATGCGCCAGCTCGGGTCCGTGTACTGGCGCGTGGTCGCGGTTGGCGTCGTGTTCACGCTGGCACGTTTCAGCGAGGCCTTCCTGATCCTGCGTGCGCAGAATATCGGGCTCAATGCGATGTGGGTGCCGGCCGTGCTGGTGCTGATGAACATCGTCTATGCGTTGTCGGCCTATCCGGCCGGCGTGCTCTCGGACCGGATCAACCGCACCGGCCTGCTCGCGCTCGGCCTCGTCTTCCTCGCCGGCGCCGATCTCGCGCTCGCGCTGCTGCCAAACCTTGGCGGCCTCGCCCTGGGCGTCGTGCTGTGGGGACTGCATATGGGATTGACGCAAGGCCTGCTCTCGGCCCTGGTCGCCGACGCAGCGCCACCGAGCTTGCGCGGCACCGCGTTCGGCTATTTCAACCTGTTCACCGGCCTTGCCTTGCTGGCCGCAAGCGTGATCGCCGGCGCCTTGTGGGATGCCTATGGTCCGGCCGGCACGTTCCTGGCGGGGCTCGGCTTCGCGCTGGTCGCGCTCATGGGACTATTTGCCGTCGGTAACGGGCTGGCAACGGAGGAGAAACGATGACGGAGGGCTGTTCGCCGTGCTGAGCGGAGTGCTTGCGATTATGATGGGCAGCGTGCTGGGCGGCTGTGCGCGCTATTTCATCTCCGGCGCGATCGCGCGGCGGCTGGGCGAGACGTTTCCGTGGGGCACCGTGACCATCAACGTCACCGGCGCCTTCCTGATCGGCATTTTTGGCGCATTGGCGACCCATCCCGGCTCGGTCTTCGCCGCGCCAGATCCATGGCTGTTCGCGGTCACCGGCTTTCTTGGCTGCTACACCACGGTGTCCTCGTTCAGCCTGCAAACGCTGACGCTGGCGCGCAACGGCGAGGCGATGCACGCGCTCGGGAATGTCGCGGTCTCGGTCGTGCTCTGCCTCGCAGCCGTCAGTTGCGGCTTCCTTCTCGCGGACACTCTGGGGGGCTAGAGGCAGATGAAGTCCCCCTCCTCTGCCGATCGCTGGCGCACCGCGACGCTCTATGCCTGGATTGCCGCCGGCAGCATGGTCGGCGGGCTGACGCGCTATCTGGTCGGGCTTGCGCTCGACACCGGCTCCGGCTTCCCGGTCGCGACGCTGTTCATCAACGCCACGGGCTCACTGATCATCGGCTTCTACGCAACGCTGACCGGGCCCGACGGCCGCCTGCTGGCGCGGCCCGAGCACCGGCAGTTCGTCATGACCGGGTTCTGCGGCGGCTACACGACCTTTTCGACCTTCAGCCTGGAGACCTTCCGCCTGTTCCACGGCGGCATGAAATATACGGCACTCGCCTATATCGCGGCATCCGTCATTTGCTGGCTGGTGTCGGTATGGACAGGCCATATGATGGCCAGCGGCACCAACCGCTTGCGAAGGAGCTGACCATGCAAATCCCCAATCAGGCAGTTTCGCTCCGGATCTTCATTGGCGAGAACGACCTATTCGACGGCAAGCCACTCTATGAAGCGATCGTGATGACGGCGCGCGAGCGGCATTTGGCCGGCGCCACCGTGCTGCGCGGCCCGATGGGCTTTGGCAAGTCGAGCCGGCTCCACACTTCCAAGATTCTGCGGCTCTCGGAAGACTTGCCGTTGCTGATCGAGATCGTCGACAGCGAGGACAACATCAATGCATTCCTGCCCATCCTGGATGGCATGATGTCGAGCGGCCTGATCACCTTGGAGAAGGTGCAGGTCCTGCAATATGGTGAGAAGGCCGCGCGCTGAGCGCGCCGGCAGGAACCCGAGCCCGCCATATCCGGGAGGCGGAATGAACGACACCGTTGCCAAACCGAAAACCAGGACGAAGACCAAGGTCGAGCGGCCGAAGCTGCATAAGGTCATCCTGATCAACGACGACTTTACGCCCCGCGAATTCGTCACGATGATCCTCAAGGCCGAGTTCCGCATGACCGAGGATCAGGCCTACAAGGTGATGATCACCGCCCACAAGCTCGGCGCCTGCGTGGTCGCGGTCTTCACCAAGGACGTCGCCGAGACCAAGGCTACCCGCGCAACGGATGCCGGCCGCACCAAGGGCTATCCCCTGCTGTTCACCACGGAGCCGGAGGAATAGCGGCACCGGTCCGGCTTTGGTACTTTGGCGCCCGCTTTCGATGTCGGCGCCGAATCTGCTCTGCCGAAAGTGTATCTATTGGCCGTCAACAGGCGCATGGTGAGCCATCACCGGCTCATCACGGCATCCATCGGTGACTGAGAGAGTCTTTGCGCTCCCGCCCAATGCGGAGCGTCCTATGCAAGACCCCACCAAGCGCACCATCCCGCTGAGCAATCGCCTTGCCCAATTGGCAGCCGAGGCTCGCCGTCGCGCAGAGATTGCCCCGCCCGGCGTTCAGCGCGAATCGCTGCTCAAGGCGGCGCGATTGAGTGAAACGGCCTCGCACATTCATGATTGGCTCAGTTCGCCCGGTCTGAAGGCGCCGCGCTAGTCGCGAAGGCGGCACCGGGCTACCGATCGAGCGGAAGCCCAAGGCAGCAGTGCCAGTTGAGCGCCGGCGCCGCATTGCCGGCAAACCGGACTCAAATATAAGTTGCACATGGTGAACGATATCTTGTTTTGATTGTTGAGATAGCGTTCCCCGAACGCAGCGGGAGCAGCCAACAGCAAAGCAGCCCCCGATGATGAAATCACTGACAGCCAAATCCCTGACGGGCCTGGCGATCTTCGCGCTGCTGGGAGTAACCGCAATTGCGTTGCCCGGTTTTGCTCCACCAGTGAAAGCGCGCGAAACCGTTGCTTTGGCGAAGGCGGACCGGCTGGCGAGCCATCCGGCGGCCAGGAATTGCCTGGGCCAGGTCTGGCCGGATTTCGAAGCATCGTGTCTGCGCCGAGGTGAATCCGATGCCGGGGTTCATGAAGCTCGTTTGGTCACTGCGCGCCGCTAGACCAACAATCGCAAAGCGCCGGCCGAGCTTGTCGGATGATCCAGGAAAGTGTCGTGCACAGATGTCAACGCCCCCAACCTCCTTGCCGAACGTTCTCGTCGTCGAAGACGAGATGATCCTGCGCATGCGCGCGGTCGACATCGTAGAGGATGCAGGCTTCTGCCCTGTTGAGGCCGTCAACGCCGACGAAGCCATCTCGATCCTCGAGTCGCGGTCGGACATCTCGCTCCTGTTCAGCGACATCCAGATGCCCGGGACCATGGACGGCTTGAAGCTGGCCCACGCGGTGCACGATCGCTGGCCTGCCATCAAGATCGTGCTGGTTTCGGGTCAGGTAAAGCCGTCTGAAACCGAAACGCCGGCGGACAGCCGCTTCTTTCGCAAGCCGCTCGCCGTCGACGAAATGATCTCGCAGTTGCAGACGATGATCGGAGCGGGCGCGCTAAAAATCCTTCCGAACACAACGACAGATCCCGGGGAAAACCTTGGGGTTGCTCGATCCCCACAGGAATCGGTTCTGGTGGCGGAGAACGACAATCTGCGCCTGTTGCTGGAGCAGGCCGACACCGACGCCAAGGTCCTGCTCGCTCAAGCCGGCATCGAAGCCCACGAACGCGAGGCGGCCGACAAGTTGCAAAAGCTGATCCTCGGAGAGCTGCATCATCGCATCAAGAATACGCTTGCGACAGTGAGCGCAATCGCAGCCCAGAGCTTCCGGGCCGCAATCAATCTCGAGCAAGGCCAAAAAGCCATGGATGGCCGCTTGCTGGCGTTGGGGCGTGCCCACGACCTGTTGATACAGGTCAGCTGGTCAAATGCGAGCCTCACTCATACCCTGAGCGGCGCCACAGATCCCTTTGACAGTCAGGGGGGCCGACGATTCCATTTCAATGGGCCGGACCTCCGGATCACGTCCGGTGCCGTGATAGCGCTCGCGATGACGTTCAACGAGCTCTGCACCAACACCACGAAGTTCGGCGCGCTGTCCAGTTCCTCCGGGCATGTCGAGATCGCGTGGACGGTGGACGAGATCGAGCAAAGGCTGCGCCTGAAGTGGAGCGAAAGCGGCGGCCCCATGGTGGCGCCGCCAACACGACGGAGCTATGGCACCCGGATGATCGAGTCGCTCGGCCAGCAACTGAACGGGCAGGTGCGGCTGGCCTACGAACCGTCCGGATTTGTCTATCAGCTGGATGTACCGCTGAAGTCGGTGATGGCGTCGAACGCCTGAATTCTGCTCACCGGGTTGACGGCGGTGGACATCCGAGGACGACGACCTCAGGCCATCACCACCGGCGCCTCCTCCGTCAGCCCGTACACGCGCTGCGCCTTGGAAAAGCCCGCGATCGGGAATTCGCCGAGCTCGTGCCAGTCGTGGCGGCAAACATTGGCAAAGCCTTCTGAAGCCACGACGGTCCGCCCCAGGCGACCCGTGATCTTCTCGAGCCTGGCGGCAAGGTTCACGGCGGGGCCGATGCAGGTGAAGTCGAGGCGGTTGCCGCCGCCGATATTGCCGTAGAGGATATTCCCGACGTGGAGCGCCACGCCGAAGCGGAAGCGCTCGACGACGTCGCCGACAGGATACGCGAGCGCATTGACGCTGGCGCGGGATTCGCGCGCTGCCTCCAGCACCCGCGTGCAGACATGCGCGGCATCGCCGACATATTCGTCGATCGGGAATACCGCGAGCAGACCGTCGCCCATGAATTTCAGCACCTCGCCGCCATGGCCGCGGATCGCAGTGACCTGGCAGTCGAAATAATGGTTGAGGATCTCGACCACGGTCTCGGCCGGCAGCCGGTCCGACAGTGCGGTGAAGCCGCGCAGATCGGAGAGCCAGATCGCAGCCTGCATGGTGTCGTTGTGGCCGCGGCGGATCTGACCGCCAAGGATGCGCGCGCCGGCGCGATTGCCGACATAGGTGTCGAGCAGCATCTCGGCGGTGCGGCGCAGGCTGATGATCTCGGTGATGCGCGCGAGCGGTTTGACGATGGTGTGAATCGCCGCGATATGTTCATCGGTGAAGCCGCCTGGATGGCGCGTGGTCCAGCTCGTCGCGTGGACCGAACCGTCGAGAAACTGCATTGGCATCGCGACGTAGTCGGTTACGCCTTCGGCCCGCATGTCGTCGAGAAACGGAAAATGCTTGCTGCCGGGATCGTCCATGCGCCCCCGCACCTCAAGTCCCTGCTCGAACACGACCCGCAGCGGACTTCTGGCGAATTCCGGCGTCTCCAGGATCTCGAAATCGACCGTGCCGATCTCGACCTCCTCGCCCTCCCGCCAGATGAAGTTGCGGCCGAAAATTTCGGGATGCAGCGTGCGGATGAAGATGCCGAACCGCCATAGCGGCAGACCGGCTGCAACCATCCGTTCGCAGGCTTCCGCCGTCATCTCGGCCGGGGCCTTCGACGACCAGGCGCCGTTGATCAGCCAGTTGGTGATACGTTGGAGCTCGGAGCTTTCCATGCGCGCATTTGCGGAAGAAGTTGTGGGATCGTCAAGCTGCGCGGTGGGCTAGGGTTCAGACTCAATTGATCCAATAAGCGACGAGAGCGGCGAGGTGGACGGCGGCCAAGAAGTTTC